>JBAQMG010000095.1:0-5823 GCA_049302575.1 Desulfitobacteriaceae bacterium
CTGAGCTATAACGGCCCATTAGCTTTGTTAAATGGTGCGCTCGGAGGGATTCGAACCCCCGACCTTCTGATTCGTAGTCAGACGCTCTATCCAGCTGAGCTACGAGCGCATTTTTTTGGAGCGGGTGACGAGATTCGGACTCGCGACTTTCACCTTGGCAAGGTGACACTCTACCACTGAGTTACACCCGCATGAAGTAAACCTAGTTTTTGTAAAGTCTTAGTGTGGGCAGAAACCTTAGTTACACCGATTCCATCACTGGATCTACTTCCTGAGCGGTATGATAAATGGTGAGCCATCCGCGACTCGAACGCGGGACACCCTGATTAAAAGTCAGGTGCTCTACCGACTGAGCTAATGGCTCATTTTTGGCTGGGGTGGGTGGATTCGAACCAACGAATGCCAGAGTCAAAGTCTGGTGCCTTACCACTTGGCGACACCCCAATTTTTATTTTATATTAAATTACCATACTGATAATTTAATAACTTGGTTGCGGGGGCTAGATTCGAACCAACGACCTTCGGGTTATGGACCCGACGAGCTACCACTGCTCCACCTCGCGATGATTAGAGTATGAGTAATTTGCAATTTAATTGTTCAATCTACACTGTGCCCATAGGACTAAAAAAATATTTAGGTTTGTCTACAATTGGTGACCCGTACGGGATTCGAACCCGTGTAACCGCCGTGAAAGGGCGGTGTCTTAGACCGCTTGACCAACGGGCCATGTTTACAGCGCAATATATATAATATATCAGCAATGAAAGGATGTCAAATGTTTTTATATTTCATCAGAGCTGAAGCATGAATTTATTCATTGACTAATAAATTTCCGCATTCTGCCATTTAAAGAATCTCACAAACAACAATCTACAATTTACCAGGGCTATACCTTCGTCTCACACCACCTTATGGAGCCGGATCTGTCTGGAAGTTACAAACATCCCACGACAAATAAACCCTAAAGGGGATCATTCATTGTTTTATGAAGTTGTCCTCTATACTTTAGGGGATTCTAACTTGCTAATCTCCACTGATAACTTTCGTCGTTAACAATGGAAGCTATTCGGCTTAGATCCAGAACATCTACCGTACATGCTTTAAAAATATACTCTAACAAGCCGTTGATCCCGAGTACGGTCACCTTCTCTTTGAGAAGCTCACTTTGTATCAGCAATACATTGATAAAGCAGCCAATTTGCATAAGATGATGGAAGCCCACCATGGCAGTCCAGTTGTAGGAAAAACAATGTTCATACTGATAGCCTTGATGTTTCATGACCAGAAAGTTGTTTTCTATTTTCCAGCGATATCGCCCTATTTTAAGACACCTGGTTTCCACATTCGTTTTCGTAATCTCTTTTCCAGAGATCCAGACGTACCTTGTTGATTTCAAGGCTGTTTTACTGGTAATTCAGCTTCTTTCTTCCCAACTCTCTTCACAAACTACAACATGGAGTCGTTCTTTACATCGACCATAGGTATACTCGACATCGTTAATCCAACGATAAACCTGGTTCCGGCTTCCACAATGACGTTTGATGATGTTCTCTGGCGTAAGCCTGATTAGCCCCATGGCTTCTCTCCAAGTATCTTTCATGGATCCTTCCTTGAAGACAAACATATAGTCCCAACCATAATCGCGGCAGGTTTTAATGACCGGTCCGCAGGCGTAGAGTCCGTCCATGGTGACGGAAATTTTAAGTTTTGAAAACCATGTCTTGATTCTTTGGGCAAAACGGTAAAACGCTTTACATTCACAGTCTTGTTTGTTCGTACTAACCTCTCTATATTCCTCGTTGTTTAAGAATTCACTCATCAAAGGCAAGGTGATCCCGTTCTCTAGGATGACAACAGCCTCTAGCACATAAACATAATATTGTTCTTGTTTGTCTTTACCAACATGCCTTACTAGGGGTTCTTCGGTCCAGTGTCCGGTCCTCATGAACTTCCGGGTCCCATCGATGGCTATGACGTAGCGTTTATTGATCAGATAATTCCTGAATTTCTTCCTTTTAACCAAGTGTCCAAAGAGCTCCAGCCTACTTTCTTCGATTTCCTCCACCTTGATTCCCTCCAAGAGTCGACTTAGAGTATCGGCATGCGGCATCGTTTCAAAGTCTGGAAACATCGCTTTCATATTCTCAAAAAAAATAGCCGTGCTCATTTCCTTATTGGCATCTCTTAAAGACGACCTCTGGTACACAAAAATCAGGATCCCATAGGTCATGAGGACGGTTATACTGTGTTTTACCTTCTTTGGCTGTCTTGGATCGTTAATTTTGCCCAATCGCCTGGGAAGGATGGGCAGTGTCCTTTGATACACCTTGAGTGCGGCTTCCACACTGATCTGTCGGTCTAATTTCTCGTCTTTCGGTGTCTCGTAGTCACGCTTTCTATTGGCTATGATCCGTTTCTCTTGATACACGTGAGTTGAAAACGTAAATCCTTGGGCTTCAAGTTTTTCCCGTTTAAGTTTGTCTTCTTGTGCTCGTTTCCCTTGTCGTTTTTCTGATCTAGTCATCTGGATTCACCGTTTTGCAGGGCTTGATTCCTTTAAGACAATCCTTAAAGTCTTTTTGGAGGGGATACATATAGATCGCCTTCCGAGATAGGCCATACTCTCTTTTGCGATCCGCTCTGCCTCGACCTTGAGTTTCGCCCAGATAGGTCCAGTTCGAGGCTTTATAGCATGTGCCCGCAAAGTGAGTGGTGTCGACAAAGGTTTCTAATAGGACCGGTGCATAACAATAGTCGCGCAGCCAGTCTTCTTGAATTTGTTTGATCGCCAAGGATAATACTTTACTGGCTAGGTTTTTAATGTTAACCCAGGGAAGTAGGAGAAATCGGCTGTTATTTACGATGAGATGGAGTCTTTGTTTTCTATCCTGAACCTTCCATCCTATCCACTCATCGCGAGGGTTCAAGGCCCATGCGGATGCTGAAAACTGAAGACAACCTAGGATCGTCTCCCTTGATTTGATAAAGTAGGCTAAACGAGAACCATGAACATGTTTGTCGCCCAACATGTGATACTCGTTAACATAGTGTCTCCAACGCTTTAACTCGTTACCCGCTCTCGCAATCTCTAAATGAATTGGCTCAATTGACTTTAATTCACCGGTGATTGGAGTGGTATAGATTGCAAATTCAGTCATTTTTGGATTTTGGGGGCTTCGTTGTTTAGTTACATCTAAAAGGGGAAGCTTTAGGAGCCCTGCTTCTTCTAACGTGACTAGAAAGGCTACACATTGAGGTGTCTTTGATCGTCCAGCGGGTGTAATCCAACCTAGTAATTCACAGGCAGTTGCAGCGGATTCTTGCCTAGATAATTGAGGATATCTTTTCCTTGTCCATTGGATAAGCTCTATCTCTTCAGATGTGAAATTTCTGCCAGAGTAGGCCATGATCGTCTTGTCCATGGAGAGCTCACCTATCTATTCAAGACTATCATACCAGATTGTTTTGTGCGTTATCAGTTCTATTTTGAGAAAAAATAATTTCAAGAAACACCACACCCCTTAGCTATGGCGGGATGTGATGTTATGCTTCAGCTCTGATATTTCATCTACCGTTTTGAGTTTCATTATTATTTTGTTCCATCTGAATTTCATTCGATTAGTCTATAAATTATTATTCACCCATTTTAAGCACCCATCAACGAGGAAAAAAGAATTATGAAAGACACGTTTTTTAATGATCATACGCTGTTGTCATATGGATTTACCCTAAGAAGATCAAAGAGTTGTTGAGCCTGTTCATTCTGCTGCATTTGCTTTTTCCACGTATCATCTTCCCAGTCAAACCAGTAGATCGTCACAATATGTTCCAGCATCAGAATCACCTGTTTCGCTGTCGGTTTGCGCGTGTGCCAACCTTTCACCGGTTGGAGCCGAATGTTCTGCTGCTCGACCGCTGTGCGAATGCGTTCTTCTAACCTCATATAGACAAATAGTGCGATCAACAGCACATATCCGAGTGCTTCGATCCGTTCCAGTGTTTCTAAAAACAAGGAGTCTACAAACATCGGATCTTTCAGGAACTTAAAGCGCAACTCCGTACTGCTTTGTTGCTTGTATTCCCGCAATACTTGCTCAGCGGATAGTTCTGAGGCCTCTTCATGGTTGGTGGCTAACACGAAATAACCCATACGCCGCTCTTCTTCTTCGCTGACTTCAAGCGGTACAGCCGCGAAGTCGACATGAAGCTTGTAGACCGTTTCCATCTCCAGTATCTCTGATTTCTTGGGTCTTCCGCGTTTAGCACGGAGAGCAAGACGAGTGAGTAACTCGATTCGGTTAGAAAGGGGGAATCGTGATTTTCGGTGGGTATGTTGAAACTTTTTCAATGCTTTTTGTGCGTCTTTTTCACATGAAAACTCTTGTTCACTCAACTTTTTAATATCTTTCTCCAATTGCAATTGTTCATTTTGCAGATGCCGTGCAAACGTCTCCTTTTTCTGTTCCGCCAAGTGGGTGGAGTATACGACGCTACAGCGTAGCGGGATGCCGTGATAATCCTGACATAGTTCCTGAATGTGATATTCACTGGCTTTTTCTGATCGGATAAGCGGCCGAGGTTGATCATCTGCTTGTTCTGTAGCACCTGTTCAATGTAGATTTTGTGCAGTTTGTGATTTTTAAAAACGAGTGAAATAAAACGCAACCCTTTTCCGTGCGCCTTTTTGACGTTCGCTTCAGTAAAAAAAGCGCTATCGGCTACGTAAACTAGTTTGCGGATCTGCAGTGGATTCAAGGCTTCTGTCATGGTATCCATAAGTTGGCCGTTCCAAGTTTTGTCGTCGAGGTTGCCGTCATTGACGTTACCAAGTAACGGCATACCTCGACCGATTGTAACGAGTCCCATGACGATCTGCTTTAAATCGAAGCGTTTATCTTTGCTGTATCCTTCATTTATATTCAACGTGTCTGGATCGACCTTGTCATCATAGGCTCCGTACATGATTTTGCTAGTGGTATCGCCATGGGCAAATTGTAAGGGTGCATCTGTTGTGATGAGATTGCGCAGAGTCAGTCCCGTGAAGATGGAACACGATCCAGCGTCATAAACTGTGTCGAGTGCGCGTCCCAGGGCAAAACGGTTGAAGTCCTCTGCTTTTCTTCCCACACCGAAAAGCCCCTCCACATCTTGCTCTTCATAAAATTTCTCCACTCGGTACAAGGGCACTCGACCGCATAAAGTGTTGATGATCAGAGCTAAAATATGTTCTCTGGGGGACACTTTCCATTGTGTCGGATCCCACGTTACTGCGTGATTGATGTGCTCGACCAGCTTAATTTCGTTGCATAACGATAGAATGAGTCCCGTTGCTCCGGAACGATATGTTTTAATAAGTGGTGCTTCCGCCATCTAATCCACCCCCAGCCAAATATACGCTGAGTTTAGAGTATCAAATCGGTCGGTGGAAGTTCAGAAAATTATTTTCAGGGAGTTTAATAAATAATGCTTTCCATTTTATACATGCTCAAAATGGGATTCACGATAAAATTATCAAAAATTACTTTAAGCAAAATTAGAATCCCAACTTTCCAAAGCGGATACCACCAAATCAATATATTGCCCCAAATTTTTACCGAGACTGTCTACCCCGGGCAAGTAGATAATCTCAAGTTATTTTCTTTATTGCTCAAATGAGATGCTGAGTAGTCATGTTTTTTACTAAATAAAAAAGGCGAAGAGACTACTAAATTCGTAGTCTCTTCGCTCGTTACCTGGCAACGACCTACTTTCCCAGGATTCTACAATCCAAGTATCATCGGCCCTAGAGGTCTTAACTTCCGTGTTCGAGATGGGAACGGGTG
>JBAQMG010000096.1:0-8026 GCA_049302575.1 Desulfitobacteriaceae bacterium
TTTGCCTCCAGCTTCCTTTGGATTCCCCTCGCGGTGGACACCCTTGCTCTTGGCTAATGGTTGGCAACTACAAGCCCCCATAGTGGACTTTCACCACCGAGTTAATCGTCATGCGTGGCGCACATAAAATAACTAGGGTGATCAAGGTGATACCCTAGCTATCCTCGGCAGAACTCTGCCAGCTGCTCGTGCTGTTTTCCAGCAGCGCGCTCTCCTTCTGGCTGATAAGAGCCAACTATATATATTAACCATAAATTAGCACCCACATTCCTCAAAACTATTTTTACGAGTTTAATGACTACACCAAATTTGACAATTCCACTCCATTCGTTATTAAGACCGAGTATGATTACCAAAAGCTTAACTGTTGGTAACTATTTATCCTATAGTATTGATTAAGTAAGCAATCCAACTGTTGGCTAATCTGAACAACCTCCGGATCTATGAAGTTTCGAGTTACGCCAAATTTATTAAGCCTCTTACGTAATCCCTCAATTCTTTTCAAAAGTTTAATTTCCATCGAAATTCCTCCTTAAATCAGCTTTCTATAGGAATTTTATTGCTTTTATGCGAAAGTTGCAAGAGAATATTACCCATTTAATTGTAATGTTTTGTAGAAATATGGGATTTGATTATAATTTAAAGAATATTATGATTTGTGGACTACTCAAAGAAGGAAATCTGGAAATTTTGTAGAAAGTAAAAATATTCACAATAACAAGATAAGAAAATCTAATCCAGACAAATAAGCTTTATTCAAGACTATCTGCATGTATAAAAAGTCATTTGGAACAATAAATAAATCTGAAAGGAGGGAAATAAGATGAAGGTTAAAAAGTCTGTTATCCTAGTTTTTGCTTTTGCTATAGTAATTTCCGCAGTCGTTTTCATTGTTTATAATTCTCTTCAAAGCAGCGGCGACAGAGTCACAATAGTCGGTGCTACTTGGGATCTTCCCACGGGAACAGCAACGGGGATAGACTTCTCTAACCCTAATGACCTACAAGATAACATCGAAACGGCTGCTCGTAGTTTGGCCTATGGCGAAAAATTAATCGTCGCTGGTGAAGCCAACGGACCAATTTCTGAAAAAACTTATCAAGCAATTATCCAACGGGCTAAACTAATTAATCCCAACTTTAAAGGAAGTATCACCCGAATGGGAGGTGTAGACAGGTACGAAACGCAAAAAAAAATTGACGATTACCTCAATAAGAAGACGAAAAAGTAGTTAAAGAATTAAACGGCAAGACTTCCGAAATTCGGAGATCCTGCCGTTTTTGTCATTTAAGCAATTCTAACCTATACCACTTTAACTACACTCTAAACAAGATGACAAGCGACCCAATGACCGTTTCCCTGCTCGATCAGTTCAGGGGTACTCTGAACACAACCTGCTTGCACCTTTGGGCAGCGAGTACGAAAATAACAACCTGACGGGGGATCAATTGGGCTGGGCAGGTTTCCCTGCAGGACGATACGCTGACGTCGTGTTTGTACTTCAGGATCAGGAATGGGGATTGCCGATAATAAAGCCTGGGTATAAGGATGTAAAGGATTTTCATAAAGAGTAAAGTTGTCTGTTAATTCAACAATGCGGCCCAAGTACATGACAGCAATTCGATGTGAAATATGCTTTACCATGGAAAGATCGTGGGCAATAAACAAATAGGTTAAACCAAGTTTTTCCTGAAGTTCTTCCAACATATTGACGATTTGGGCTTGAATCGAAACATCTAAGGCTGAAATAGGTTCATCACAAATAATCAATTTGGGATTAACTGATAAAGCACGGGCTATACCGATACGTTGACGTTGCCCACCTGAGAACTCATGGGGAAAACGATTGGCGTGCTCGTGATTAAGACCTACAGTCTCTAATAATTCGTAAATGCGATCCGTTCTTTTTTGACCCCTAGCGAGGAGATGAATATCAAGTGCTTCACCTATAATATCGCCAACTGTCATTCGAGGGTTAAGAGAGGCATACGGGTCTTGGAAAATCATTTGCATATCCCGACGAACAACAAGCATCTCTCTAGCGTTAAAGCCAAGAATATTCTTTCCTTGATACTTTACCGTACCCGAAGTAGGTTCATATAAACGAATAATCGTGCGGCCAGTTGTCGTTTTACCACAACCGCTTTCGCCGACTAAGCCAAGTGTTTCACCTTGATACAATTGAAAAGATATCCCGTTTACGGCTTGAACCTTCTTATGCTGTCGAGAGAAAATTCCTCCGTCAAGTGGAAAGTGTTTTACTAGGTTTTCAACTTCTAAGATAATTTTAGTATTCATCCCTGATTCCCCCTATCATTGAGGACAGCTTTCGGTGCCTGAGGATGAAGAAGCCAACAAGCCGCTTGGTGTCCCGGATTTATTTCTGTGACTTCAGGGGGCTGTTCGGCACAAATTTTCATTGCGTGTGAACAGCGAGCCATGAAGCCACATCCAACAGACGGGTTTAATAAATCAGGCGGTGTACCAGGGATTGGAGTAAGCTTCGTACGACTCGTAGCATCGATGCGTGGTACACTATTTAACAACCCCCAAGTATAAGGATGCTGAGAAGCTTTAAAGATATCTTGAACTGTTCCGTTTTCGACAATTTTACCCCCATACATGACGATAATCCTCGAACACAGCCCTGCGACAACACCTAGGTCATGAGTAATTATAACAATTGAAATGTTGATTTTTTGTTTCAAATCTATCAGCAATTCTAACATTTGAGCTAAAATAGTAACATCCAAAGCTGTAGTCGGTTCGTCGGCAATCAATAATTTGGGATTGCATAGCAAGGCCATGGCAATCATCACTCTTTGGCGCATCCCTCCAGAAAATTCGTGAGGATATTGTTTTAAGCGGTGTGGGGCATTAGCTATACCCACCATCTCCAAATACTCCTCCGCTCGTTTCATAGCTTCCCATTTCCCAAGCTCCTCATGCCTTTGCAGAACTTCCGTCATTTGAAGTCCTATCGTTAAAACTGGGTTCAAGGAAGTCAGCGGATCCTGAAAGATCATCCCAATAGATTTTCCCCGGATGTCAGACATTTCTCTCTCGGAAAGTTTTACTAAGTCTTGCCCCAGAAAACGTATTTGTCCGCCGACAATTTTACCAGTTGGGTTAGGAATAAGTCGCATCACTGATTGAACTGTTACAGATTTACCGCAACCTGATTCGCCTACAATACCAAGAGCTTCCCCTTCATCAACATAAAAGCTCACATTGGATACCGCTCTGACTTCCCCCGCATAAGTGAAAAAAGAGGTGCTTAAGTTATCTACTTTTAATAAATGCTGCACAGTTCGCTCCTCCTTACTTTCGCATTTTCGGGTCAAAGGCATCTCTTAGTCCATCTCCGACGAAGTTAAACGCCATCATTAATAAGGCAATCATCACAGCTGGAAAGATTAGAGCATACGGATATGACGGAATATTCATTCTCCCAGCAGAAGTCATTGAGCCAAGACTAACCAGCGGTGCTTGAACACCTAGTCCAATAAAGCTAAGAAAGGCTTCCATAAAAATTGCAGCTGGGATTTGTAAAGCAGCGACAATAATTATTGGTCCGATACTGTTCGGGAGCAGGTGTTTAAACAATATTCTTTTTGTGTCAGCCCCTAAAGTTCGAGCTGCCAGAACGAATTCCTGCTCACGTAGAGTTAGTATTTGTCCCCTGACTATACGGGCCATAGGTACCCAGTTAACTAGCCCTAAGACAATAAAAACATTCCGTAAACCGACACCAAAGGTAACCATCAATAAAATAACATAAATTAAATCTGGTATACTAAAAATTATATCAATCATACGCTGCATGAAATTATCTAGTCTACCGCCCAAATAACCGGATATTCCGCCATAAAAAATCCCAATAGTTAGGTTTATAGCGACAGAGCCGAAGCCAATCAATAAGGAAATTCGGGTACCGTACATCGACCTGCTTAAGATATCTCGACCCAGTTCGTCTGTACCAAAAGGATGTACCCAACTTGGGAAAAGGTAATTCGCCCTTAAATTATTGCTGGCATAATCAAACTGGGAAAAGAATGGGCCTATCACAGCAAAGAGAGTGATAAGAGAAAGTACAACAAGTCCCCCAATAGCTAAGGGGTTTTTACGGAAACGCCGCCAGGCATCTTGCCCTAACGTTGTACTTGGTCGATTAATGACTTCTGCCCTAAAACCTCGTTGCAGGGGAGAAAAAGAATCAGCTGATAGACCCACAACTAGTCCCCCTTTCGTCCCGTAAGTTTAATACGCGGATCAACCATGGTATAAGCTATATCTACCAAAAGATTAAAGGTCACGAGCAAGGTTGCGAACAAAATAGTTGTGCCCATTATGACTGGATAATCTCGGTTACCAATACTGGTCACAAATAATTGGCCAATACCCGGGATGTTAAAAACGTATTCAACAACAAAATTACCAGTTAAAATATAGGCAAAAAAGGGGCCTAAAAACGTTACAACAGGAAGCAAGGCGTTTTTTAAAGCATGCCGTAAAATTATTAGATAACCCGGTAATCCCTTGGCTTTAGCTGTCTGGATATAATCCTGGTTTAAAACCTCCAACATACTAGCTCGGGTGAGTCGCGTGATCTGGGCAATTGGATAGGCGCTTAACGCTATAGCAGGTAAAACTAGATTCTTTGCTTCCCCCCAACCAATCGGAGGAAACCAATGGGTTTTGTAGCCCACATAGTATTGCAAAAAAGTGGCTAACACAAAACTCGGAACTGAAACACCGATAGTAGCCAGAAAGGTAGCGATATAGTCGAGAGTTTTATTCTGTTTAAGAGCAGCAATAATCCCCATCGTTATACCCCCAACCAGTGCTAGGACGGTTGCTAAAAGCCCTAAAATAGCAGTTTTAGGAAGTCCTTCTCGAAATAAATCATTAACAGTCCGACCTTGGTAACGGAAAGTTGGACCGAAATTAAAGTGTACTATGTTTTTAAGATAATCAATATATTGCTTAAATAAAGGATCATTGAGATGATACCGCTCATTGATATTTGCCATTATGGCCGGTGGTAAGACCCTTTCGGAAGAAAACGGGCCCCCAGGAATAGAATGCATTAAAAAAAACGTAAGGGTAACCACAAACCATACCACAAAAAAGGCTGAAACAATCCGATTCAACAAGTATCGAGCCATAAACGTCCTCCCTTAGCTCATGGAAGTCCCCGTTTATGGTAGGGTAAAGAGGCAAGTCATAATAACTTGCCTCTTTACCCTACCATAAACAATAACTTATTACTCAACGGTTGCATTTTTAAAGTCAATAAAACCAAGCGGTGATAAAGAGACTCCTTTAATATTATCTTTAATCACATAGTTATGAACGTCAAAGTAAATTGGCATTACTGGCATTTCAGTCATCAAAGCCTCTTCCGCATCGTGCATTGCCTGCATCCGAACCTTTTGGTCTCCCGATTTTTTAGCTGTGTCAATCGCCTTATCATAATCCGCATTTGACCAACCGGTTTGATTATTACCACCTTTGGTTACGAATAAATCCAAAAAGGTCATGGGGTCAACATAATCGCCGACAAAACCAGATCGAGCAACATCATATTGGAGATTTTGTGCAGAATTTTGATATACCTGTGATTCTTGTCCAACTAATTTAACCTTTATTCCTAACTTCTTTGACCACATATCCTGAATCGCTTGAGCAGGTATTTGTTGAGAGCCGTTAGTATTATATAAGATGCTTATTTCAGGGAAATTCTTACCATCGGGGTAACCAGCTTCTGCCAGTAATTGTTTGGCCTTGGCAATATCTTCTTTATAATAGTCTCCCCCTACGTTTCGGAAAATCTTTCCGGCTTCAGCATCTGGAATTCCACCAGGGACAAAGGCGAAGGCAGGAGTTTCACCACCTTTAAAGACATTCTCAACAAGAGACTTACGATCAATTGTCATGGAAAGAGCTTGGCGAACCTTAGGATTGTCAAAGGGCTTCTTCGTAACATTGAAAATATAATAGTAGTTTCCAATGTACGGTTCTGATTTAAGTATCTTAGCATTACGCAAGCGCTCAATATCAGAAATAGGAACATTGTCCGTGCCATCTAATTGTCCTGCCTCAAAAGCAGTTAAAGCAGCCTTACCATCTTCGACTAGGTTAAAGGTTAACACAGTAAGTTTTACAGCATTAGCATCCCAGTAATTAGGATTATTTACAAGAACCATTTTGTCATTGTGGCTCCAAGTTTGCATTTTGAAAGGTCCATTTGAGACAAAGGTCTCAGATTTAAGATTCCAACCTTTGTTGGTTTCTGCATTTTTCTTGTTTACGGGGAAATAGGTCGGAAAAGCCAGCAGTGACTTAAAGTAGAGTGTTGGGTTTTCCAAGGTTATTTCCAGAGTCTTTGGATCAACAACTTTTATTCCTACATCTTCAGCTTTAGCCTTTTTACCATTATAGGCTTCACCATTCTTAATATAGAACAATTGATAAGCATACTCGGCAGCTGCAACAGGGTCTAAAGCATGCATCCAGGCAAACTTGAAATCCTCAGCGGTTACAGGATCGCCGTTATTCCACTTCGTATCTTTAAGTTTAATGGTATATTGCATACCATCTGGGGAAACTGTAATACTGTCTGCAATGGCGTTTTGTGGGATATTATCTTTATCTAAACGCATTAATCCTTCGAACAAGGCCAATTCCATAATGGCCTCAGGAATACCGTTGGACATTTGCGGATCAAGTGTCTTGGGCTCTGCACCAGGATTCCAACTCATTTTCATTTCTTTTGGCGTTGTCGTCGTTCCTACGTTAGGAGCAGCCGTACCGCAACCGGTGACTACTAAGCCGAGTACCAGAGCTACAGAAGTAAGCATGACTACCAATTTGTGATTTTCAAACATAGTTATAACCACCTTCCGATTCATTTGTTATGTTTCCAAGTCTTTATTACGAAAGATAATTGGCTAGTTAATTAATTCTCTATCCAAAATTTTTCTCCTGCTTATATCAACAAATTCTACTTAACTTATGGATAAGCCTTAATTGTATAGAATTCTCAATTTATATTTAATCTAGAGTTATGTATAATTTGGTGATATGATATTTGAAGGAATTCGTTATCCCTTGTAGAATTATTATATACTAAACTAAATATGATGACTGTACGAATTGTTTAGTGCAGTTATGCACAAGATAACTTTTAACTCCTTAGAAAACCAGGTAAAATAGAGAGGAGGACATATTCAATCTCCTTAGTAGATAACAAACGTTGGTAATTGAATTAAGATCTTTAAAAATTGCGGTTATAGGAGGGATGATTAAAAATGAGGAAGCCTAATATTTTAACTGTAAGTCTAACTATAGTATTAGTATTCGCTACGGTATTACTCACATCTTGTGCAGTGAGTCCAGAACAAGCTAGAGGTGAACTTACCAAATTAAATACAAACTATACTAATATTAATGATTTTCTAAACTATACTCAAAAAGACGATCTAGCAGTAGTAACCTTATTCTTGCAGGCTGGAGCTGACGCTAACTTAACTAATTCAGATAAAGAAACTGCTTTAATGATTGCTGCAGACAAATCATACCCCGAAATTTGCAAATTGTTATTAGACCAAGGTGCCGATCTAAACGCGCGCGATTCTCAAGACCGAACTGCTTTGGGAATTGCAACTTCCAGAGGAAAAAGCGAAATTGTTAAACTGCTCCTTGATAGAGGAGCCGATGCTAACTCGAAAAATAAGGGTGTACCCCTATTAGTTACTGCCATTCAACAAGGTAAAGCCGATATTGCTAAAGTACTCCTTAATAAAGGTGCTGATATTGATGCCAAAGGCTCAGATGCTGACACTCTTTTAACTTTAGCCATCGCAAATAATCAACTTGAAACTGTTAAATTGTTATTAAAAGCTGGCGTTAATGTCAATGTTAAAGTCGGTAAAAACAATGAAACAGCTTTAACACGTGCCGCTTATCAAGCCGATATAGATATCCTTAAAGAATTGCTTAATGCAGGAGCTGAAGTCAAGAC
>JBAQMG010000097.1:0-6771 GCA_049302575.1 Desulfitobacteriaceae bacterium
GGAAGCATCCAGTCTAAGAGTACTAGATTCGGTTTTTCACGTTCAATTAAAATCATTCCATCCACACCATTGATGGCTGTAAGCACACGGAAGCCTTCTCTCGAAAGGTAATCCCGCACTAAAGTTAAAATTTCCGGTTCATCGTCAACCAAAACAATTTTCGTTTCCATAAATCTACCTCTTATTTCTACACATTTGATTATTACGCAAAAATGTATATGTTATCGTTTATCGTGAACCAACATTTTTTTATTCTTTAAGTATACCTCTTTATTTTTAGAACTATTTCGGGAAGTCTATAAGATTTTATGAAGTTTATGTGCTCTGAATATTTTTTGGGAGAATTTGTATGAAAAAACTCTCACTCAAGAAAAATCTTCTTCAAAGTGAGAGTTCAATATGCATACTAGGCAGCCCTTTCACAGTGCTGACTGGTTATAGGATCTTTACGCAGTCCATGAGGTAATGGTCCCTCCTCGATGAAGTCTCCAGCTTATTATATAAAACAGATAGGTAAGTAGTATTCTTCGACTAAAGTATAGAAAAAACCTTTTAAATCTACGATGTAATCTAAATTTTCTATTTACTAAGTTTATCAGATACTTAAGTTGAACTCGGCGGAAAGGCAAATAGATTAATTGTACTAGGAGAATCGGTAAGTGATCTTCCCTTTGCCGAATTATTTCCAAGTGTACCTTGGAGTGTCGAACTCGGTGTTGTTAAGACCGGTTTAACTTCTGCTGTGCCCTTGATCAAACTTGGTTTACTAGTAAGGTGAGTGGTATCGATGTTTCCAAGCTTGTTCAACATTTTACCTTCAATGAGTATACGTACTTCTCTGATTGAAGAGAACTGCGTTAAGGTGTTTACCAGACCATAAATTTCAATTTCCGAAGTAATTTTTTGATAAGGTTTAATAAATTCTTTGTTTAGGTCGACAGTAGCTACTCCATCCTTAATCGCAATATCTAACAAGGCTGTCGTAGGGGAAACAAGCGGTTGAATAGGGGTGTTTTTACCAAGTGGACCTTTAAGCCATTGGTTTACTGTTTCCCTTGCCAAGCTTAGCGTTTTAGGCAAAGTTCTTTCTTCTTTGATTAAGTACTTCCCGCTGGAATCTGCAAAATATAAGGAAACGGTTTTCCCCTCTGCCGTATTGACTAAAGCCGGCACATTTGCGGCTTCTCCCCCAATCCAACTTCCTAAGCTATCCTGCGAATTACTTTTTTGCAATAAAGTTTCCAAGGTTCCACAACCGGTCGTCCAAAAAACACTTAATAAAACGACCACACCGATAAATATGACTCTCTTCATCAAAATGAATGCTCTTCTACTTCCAAAATTGCGCACCCTTTTCAACTCCTTACTTTAATCTATCCAACTCTTCACTTTATAGGTATGCTTTGTCCAATTAAATAGTACAAGAAGTCTAGAACAAAAAACTTGATTTTGAAGTTTTTTTGCAAACATGAATTTTTATTCTGATTTATCAAAATAATATAATTAAATAAAAAGGACATTTATCTAGTTTCAACGAATAATGAAAGAGCACTAACTTTCTGGTGAACAGCATGAAATGAGGGATAATGTGTGAAACTCCGTGCCTTATTGGTAGATGATGAATCTCCGGCCCGCAAAGAACTTCGCTATTTACTTCAACCTTTCGATGATGTTCAAGTTGTTGGCGAAGCTGCCAACGCTTTAGAAGCAATGGAACTCATTAATAATCTAGACTATTCCGTAATTTTCTTAGACATAGATATGCCAGGTATAAACGGTATAGACTTAGCCACGCAGTTACGGGAAAAAACTAATCCCCCAGCCATCATCTTTACAACCGCTCACGAAGAATATGCCTTTGCTGCCTTTGCTGTAAATGCTTTAGATTATCTTCTTAAACCTATTCACACTAAACGACTCGAAGAGGCGATCATTAAAGTGCGTCAATTGAAAGGTAATCTAACAACAGACAAGATTAATCCGCAGCCCCCAGCAAAAAGTGAAGCAATAGTACCTCCACCAAAACCCTTAGATGTTGTTCCAGTAGAACAGAGGGGTAAAACCCTCCTCTTACGTCAAGATGAAATCATTTTCATCTATACCGATAAAGATAACGTCTACGTTAAAACCCAGAACGACTCTTATCTAACCCGTTTTACTCTACGCGACTTGGAATCACGTTTAAATCCTAAGCTCTTTTTCCGCTCTCACCGCTGTTATTTAGTTAATATTCAACGTATGCGGGAACTTATCCCTTATTTCAATGGAACTTATACCGTTGTCGTGGATGACCATGAACGTAGTGAAGTCCCAGTAAGTCGCACTCAGTCTCGCAAGCTCAAAGAAATCCTGGGCTTATGATAAATTATGCACTATGAATTAATTCTAACGCCTTCTCCCAAAACCAAAACCTAATTACCTTCAGTTCATTACCGCCTTTCACTTTAAAAACTTTGGCACTTTTTTGTAGGGGAATTGCTGGTTTTCCATCGACAGGGATAGCCGTTGAATGCTCAATATTCACAAAACAAAGCGGTGGAAAAAGCACACACCACCAATTAGCTCCCTCTGCCTTACCAATCAGGATTCGCACAGCTTCATACTCTCCAGCTGGTAAAACTATAGAACCATAGGATTTCGTAGGAAATTGGAATCGACCATAATCACTTCCAATTTGCTCATTCTTGCCCAGGTCACGCACAGTTGAACGCGCTATGTTCTCCATCTCCGGTAGGAGACCTTGAAGAAGCAACCTAGATTCCTCCAAAGACTGGGACTTAGCTAACGCAGGGGAAACCTGAACTAAGATAGCATCTCTGACTGCACGTTTTAGCGCCTGATCTGCTTCACTATCAGAATTTCCCACAACATGGAAACGAATTAATTTATTGGCTATATCAGCTGAACGCCAAAATTCATCTGCTCCATTTTCCGTTGGTTGATTTATTGCTGTCGCTTCCGCTACATCTCCTTTACCCGCCCCTCCAACTAAAGCTGCCTGCGCAAGAAATATTAGGATCATCAGAACTATTCCATAAGCCAAACCTTTAGATTTGGCTTGATCTATACTCCTGCCCCCTTTGCAGTTAATTTTAGCCTCACTCGAAGTTAATAACTTGACTTCTAATACTCCGACCTTCATATTCAACCCACTTTCTTCCAAAGACAACCTTCTACAATAAGTCTGCCCCCGAAGAAAGACCCTCAAACCTAGATACTAGCCTATTTGTGAATAAAGGCATCAATAATAAATCCCCCAATCCTGTATAAACCCTAAAAATATCCCATAACTATGAGTAGACATAGTTATGGGATACTTTTGTTTTGTGGCACATTAAGGAGTTGGAATATGGAAGACCTTTGGGAAGTGCTCCAAATAAGTATGCTAGCAGGATTAGCTACTACAGCGGGTAGTCTCCTAGTCCTCCTGTTCGGCCAACCAGGGGAACGCCTGCTAGCTTCACTTCTCGCAGGAGCTGGTGGAGTTATGCTAGCGGTGGTTTCCCTAGATTTATTACCTTTGGCTTGGAAAATCGGACCCCCACCCCAAGTTATTATGGGTTTGTTGTTAGGACTTTTATTTATGCAGTTGGCCGACAAACTATTAAACCCTCCGAATAATTCCCTTCCCCTTACTCGGCGCCAACGTTTAAAACGTCTTGGACTCTTAGTCGCCTCCGGAATAGCCTTGCATGATCTTCCAGAAGGAATGGCTATTGCTCTCGGACAAGGAGCTTCCGAAAATCTAGGTGTTGTGATAGCCCTAGCCATTACTTTACATAATCTCCCCGAAGGTATGGCCACAACAACACCCTTAAGGATGGCCAAGATCCGCACTTGGAAAATCCTTTTACTCAACTTAGGGATCGCCTTTTTTACTCCTCTCGGTGCCCTATTAGGGATCTTTGCCCTCGACACCACGCGTAACTCCATAGCGTTTTTTTTAGCCCTTGCTGCTGGTGCCATGGCCTTCCTCGTCTTTGCTGAACTTTGGCCACTTTCCCGAGAACGCCATCCCCGTTATGCCCTTTTAGGGGCGACCCTCGGCTTCGTACTTTTTTCCTTACTCACTTATTTAATGCATAATTCATAATTAGGAATTGTGCATTATTCCCGCTATTATGAATTATGAATTGGATATTATGCATTATTTAAGCACTCTCGCAGCATACTCCCCCATGGCCTGATAACCCTTAGTATTAGGATATTTGCCGTCGGAAGATAAACCCTTCAAGTATTTGCTATTAGCATCAAACAAAATTTCATTAAAATCAAGGACCGTGATATGTTCGGTTTGAGCATAGCTTATTTCCCACTCCCGAAAATTCACAATTCCTTGTTGGAATCCTGGGTACCACACCGGCATGACCAAAATCGGCATAATATGATTCGATTTTGCCTTTTCAACCAATGTTTGAATATAACCCTGGTAGTCTTTAAGGCTTACATTTTGGATAGCATCACCAGTCCCTGCAAAGATAATAACTCGTCCTGGTTTTTCAGCTAGAACATCCTGATCAAAACGTGCTAACAAGTCCTTACCCGTTTGACGAGACTTCCCTTTATTGATAACTTCTACCTGTAATCCATCAGCCAAGGTCTTCGTCCAAGAACGATCTACGCCCAAAGGGTATCCCAAAGTAAAAGAATCCCCCAAAGCGACTATCTTGGAATTAGTTTGTACAGTAGTTTGGTTAGAAGCGGCATCAGCACCCGTATTCTCAGTAATTTTACTAGTGGTGAGCCCCGTGGTATCTTTTCCAGCATCACCCCAAATCGACGCCTTGAAAACCCCACTAATTAAAATGAGCACTGCGATCAATCCTGCCGTTTGAATCAACCGCAATTGTATCCCATAAGTACGCATCCATTCTCCTCCAACTATACTCTCTTTTGTTCTAGTTTACTCTTAAAGCATTCTACATAATTCATTAATTCCCTTCTGCTTATTGTAGTTTTAATCCTATATTTTATCCCCTTGTTTCACCTGAATAAAGCCATTAGCATACGCTAGTATAGGAAATTAAGGGGGTGCCCAAATGAGTTATCTTGACAAAGCCCGGGAATTGGGGGAATCACTCGCGCAGATTCCGGAAATTAAGGATTTAAAGGCTGCCGAAGCTGCGATTGCCACCGATCCCCAAAGTAGCGGAGATTTTGCTCAGTACCAAGAAAAAGAACGTCAATTAGTCGCAGCCCAAATGCTTAGCAAAGTTGTCCCAGAAAAAGATGCCTTAGCCCTTATAGATCTTAAAATCCGTCTTATGAATAAATATCCTTTGGTTAAAGCTTACTTTGTTCAACAACAAAAATATGAAAAAGTAATGGCGATGGTGAACTTAACTTTAACTACGACAATCCATGGAATGCCCAGCGCAGATCAACTCCCTCTGCCCGAAGAAGTAAAAAATCTGGCCCAACAAATCCTTAACAAGATCAGTGGCGAAAAATCAATGCCGACGATGGAGATCCCAGCAGACTTTAAACTCCCTCAAGGGCTCAAACTTCCCCACAACTTTAAGGTACCTGGTCAATGAAGCCCAATGGTTTTCATGGCCCACTGTTTATTAATGACGTTACACACCCAGTAACCTTTCTGGCTTTGTTCTTAGTCCTTATTATTGGGGGATGGTTAGTTATCCAAACCTGGTTTTGCTGAATATCAAAAGAGGGAGGAGGTGGCGGCTTGGTTGGCGCAGCTAACCCCTGTGAGTTTCGTCCCCCCCTGCCGACAACTCCCCTAGCTTTTTCGATTCTAGTGGACAGCCCCATCCGCTGTAACTTGCCTTTTAGTCCTGTAAGTGCTTTGATTCTACCCTTGGCCAAAACAAATCTCTTGTTTTCAGGATTACTCGTGGCAGGTTTAGACATTCTGATGACTTTCCTATTTAAACGCTCTCTTGCCCACCCTCCCTGTCCCAATCGGGTCTATCCTGAGCATTATCCTGTAACTCTCTCTCTGACGCAACTTACTCAACTAATGCAGGCCGTAGCTAATGGGCAAATCCCCCTGCCCTCATCTATCGGTAGCAGCAATGGATCTCCCTTAGGCCAAGGCCTTGGATCAGTTGGCAATGATCAGCCTTTATTTCCAGATAATTTAAGTGTTTCTCTCTTTGTTTCCGCTCCCTTTGCCCCTTTCGATGGCAGCCCTGATACTTCGTTTAACGTACCCTTATTTGAAATCCCTGGGGTACCAGGCAACTTGATCATTGCCCTCGGTCTCTTAGTTGCTCAATTTTTAGTTGAACGTGCCGGTGTAGGCACCCTGGGTTGCCAACCCAACTGAAACGGAGGTAAGTTTCCATGCCACCCACATATCTTCCACCACCTATAGACCCTTCCTCTCCTGAGGCTTGGAACTATGGCTTTCATCGTCTTGTTAGCATTCTGCAATCCCCACCTGTCGGTGCCAGCATTATAGCCCTTGCTTTGTTTTTTCTGCTTATTTTCGTTTCTGATGCCTTACTCAGTCAGGTCAAGCTTGCTACTTTGGGTATTACAGTGACCCTAAGTACTGCAGGTTTTTTAGCCTTAGTTACTTTAATCTTATTCATTATTTAACTTACACTGTATATCAATTCATAATGCACTTTAATCAATGCCTAATCAAGAACCAGACGTGGTAATTTGTAATTGAGCATAATCGGATAGGAGGCCACCCATTATTTGAGTGACCGACCTTCCACACCACCGTACGTACCGTTCGGTATACGGCGGTTCCTCAGGTTACGCAGTAACTTGACGATAATACTCTGAAAAGAATAGGAA
>JBAQMG010000098.1:0-10001 GCA_049302575.1 Desulfitobacteriaceae bacterium
TAATAATAGGAGTTCAGTTTAATTTATTTTTGAAATATGAATAATTTATGGTCTTTTTGCAAATCCTTAAAGTGTAATTAGATAATAACTAATTAAGGAGGGATTTAGCATGCAAGTCAATGATTCCGAAAAGAAAAAGATTCTCGATGAAGGAATGTTAACCAGAACAATTATCGAAAATGAGGTAGCTCTTAAAAAATGCCAACTCTATAGCGAAATGGCTGGAGACCCGACTATTAAGGCTTTTTTCTCGGACCAAGCAAAGGGCTTAGAGGACGTCATGGGTTTTGTTAAAAAGGGATTAGCAGATTTAGCGTAAAGGGGGGATAAGTTATGAGTAATTTTACTGATTTAGATATGTTATATGACTACGAAAAGGATGTGGTTACTGCTGCAATGGGTTATATAACACTTGCAACAAGGGCACATCACAATATCTTAAGGGATCGCTATATACGCTTAGCTAATGAAGCAACAGACGCCCACTCTAAGGTGAGTAAGCTTATTAGTAAAGCTGGTGGGATTGCTTAATAATCGATCAAACATAAAGAAAATTAAGGTTTGCGCCAATTCTTTGGCGCAAACCTTAATAATTATTACTATTTTTACCAAATGGGTTGCATTGCTTGACTTATTTCACTCATCCCGCAACTTGACGGGAACGATAAAGCATGGTTTTGCGCCGAATACGTTGAATTGCATTATCTAAGGTCTTAGGGTGTAGGCCTAATCTCTCGGATACTTCTCGTTGTTTTAACCCATCTACAAAATGGTACTGGAAGACCATGCATTCCAGTTCCGATAATTCTTTAGTTAAATTTTTTATGAAAAATCTAGCTTCATCTAAAGCAACAACGGTAGTTGCTGGATCACCAGAATCAGATCTTATATTCAAGAAATTATCTTCACGATCCTCATTAAAAGAACTATTTAGAGAATAGGCATCATTAAAATTAACGTGTTTTTGTCTATTATTTGCCCGCAAACTGTCAATAAGTTTTCGCTTAATGACCATACGTAAAAAATGCAGAAAAGGAATTGCTGACTCGTCATTATACGCTAAGACTGCTTTGTAAATCGCAATCCGGCCTTCTTGGATTAAATCATCATAATCAGCCTTTGGCAAGAAATACTTACAAGCTATTTTTCGTATCTCAGGCTCATAAGTCTGGATAAGTTCATTTAAGGATTTTTGATCACCAGAGCGTGCAGCATCGAGTAAGAGCTTCTGATCTTCTGAATTTTTACTGGAAGTCACAGCGATCATCTCCTTATCAAAGTAATTTTTATCTTCTTTACAATATCTAAGTCTAATAAAAATTAACTAGAATGACAAGGCTTTTTTGATGGACAATGTGGCATAACGTGGTAAAGATTTTTAAAATTGTTTGAGTAAATTTACTAGCTCAATAGCTGTAACCGCAGCATCAAACCCTTTGTTGCCAGCTTTTGTCCCGGCGCGTTCAATAGCTTGTTCAATATTATCTGTTGTCAGAACTCCAAAAATAATTGGCACACCAGTTTGCAACCCAACATTGGCAATTCCTTTACTCACTTCAGAACTAACATAATCAAAGTGGGGAGTGGCACCACGTATGACGGCACCTAAACAAATCACTGCATCGTAGCGCTTTGATACAGCCATTTTTTGGGCAACGAAGGGGATTTCAAAAGCACCGGGAACCCAGACGAGCTCTAAGTCATCCTCGGAAGCTCCATGGCGACGTAAGGCATCCAGAGAGCCACCTACTAATTTATTGGTGATGAATTCATTGAATCTTGCGGCTACTATGCCAAATTTTAAACCATCGGCAATTAATTTTCCTTCATAAAGTTTCATTAAATATCTTCCTTTCTATAATTAAATACTGCGAAATGCTTGAGTTATTGCTGCGCCTATTCTTTAAGGACACCTGTTAGATAATGACCTAATTTAGATTTTTTGGTATCTAAGTAATGTTCATTTTCAGGCCTTGAGGCGATCTCAATCGGGATACGTTTGCTAACCCGCAATCCGTAACCTTCTAACCCAACAATTTTACGTGGATTATTTGTCATTAAATGCACATCTTTAATTCCTAAATCAACCAAAATTTGGGCACCAACACCATAGTCACGAAGATCTGCCGGAAAACCCAAGGCAATATTAGCTTCCACTGTATCTTGACCTTGTTCTTGAAGCTTGTAGGCCTTAAGTTTATTCAGTAACCCGATTCCCCGTCCCTCTTGACGCATATAAAGCAGTACACCACGACCCTCACGGCTGATTTGTGCTAACGCGGCCGACAATTGATCTCCGCAATCACAGCGATGAGAATGAAAGACGTCTCCAGTAAGGCACTCTGAATGAACACGAGCTAAAACAGGCTCATCATTATCTATTTTACCCATTACCAAGGCTAGATGTTCTTTGTTATCTAACAAACTACGATACCCCACTGCTTGAAAATCCCCGTAATCTGTGGGAAGATGTATACTTTCAACCATTTCAATGAGCTTTTCCTTTTTCCGTCGATAACTGATAAGATCCTGAATAGTCATAATCTTCAGATTGTGTTTCTTGGCAAATTTGAGAAGATCAGGAACCCTGGCCATGCTACCGTCCTCATTCATGATCTCGCAGATCACCCCTGCAGGTTGAAATCCAGCTAATCTTGCCAAATCAACAGCACCTTCGGTGTGTCCTGCTCGGACCAGTACTCCGCCTTCTCGGGCCTGTAATGGAAAAATATGTCCAGGGCGATGCAGGTTCTGAGGCCCACTTGTAGGAGCAGCAAGAATCTTAACAGTTTCAGCTCGTTCGTGAGCCGAAATTCCAGTGGTACTTGCCTCACCATCGACACTTACTGTAAAAGCTGTGCCATGAGGGTCGGTATTTTGGCTGACCATCTGTTCTAATTGTAAGGCCATGATCTTTTCTTTAGTAAGTGGTACACAAATTAACCCACGACCGTAGGTAGCCATGAAATTAATGGCTTCCGGTGTGACTTTTTCAGCAGCCATCAACAGATCACCTTCATTTTCTCGATCCTCATCGTCGACAACCACAACCATTTTACCCTGTCGGATTTCTTCTAACGCTACTTCAATCGAACTAAATGTCATGTTTTAGCACTCCTTTAATTGCAATTCTTCAAATAAAACCATGTTGAGCTAGGAAATTTAATGAGAGGTCTTTCTGAGCTGGTTGTTGAGAATTACCTAAAAAACTAGCCACATACTTACCAATAATATCTGTTTCTAAATTTACCTTATCCCCAAGCTTTTTGAAGCCCAAGGTAGTTTGAGCGAACGTATGAGGAATTAGGGAGACGGAAAAATAATTAGAAGCAACTTGAACAACTGTTAAGGAAGTTCCATCGATTGAAATTGATCCTTGAGGTAGAATATAGGGCATAAGGTAAGGTTCGATACTTAGTTCATAGACACTAGCTATCCCTACAGAAGTTATCCGTTTTATAGTTCCAACACCGTCCACGTGTCCACTAACCAAGTGCCCCCCCAGTCTAGTCGAAAGTTGCAACGCACGCTCAAGATTAACCTTACTACCTGGCTTTAATTGGGCTAGACTAGTTTTAGCTAGAGTCTCAGACATTACATCGGCGGTAAATTCTCGGACACTTGTATGAATCACAGTGAGACAAACTCCATTCACAGCAATACTATCTCCAAGTTTTGTTCCCTCTAGAACCTTACTAGCTTGGATACTCAACTCAGCTGAAGCTGACAATAGTTTGATCTTATTTACGACGCCTAATTCCTCAATAATTCCTGTAAACATTTAGGCACCTCACTTTATTTTTCAAACGAAATATGGAGTGGATCAATTATAGATAACCAGAAATATGAATATCCCCGGTCCCAAAATTTACTTGGACATTATTTAGCTGTAGCGCATCAGCCATTTTAGCAATACGTAAACTTGAGAGGGGAGAAGGTCCATTGCCGCCAATAATTTTAGGAGCAATAAAAAAATCAATTTTGTTAATTAACTTAGCTTGAAGCATAATCCCGGCCAATTTACTGCCCCCTTCTAATAAAACCCCTGTCCAACCTCTCTTGAGCAAATCACGCATAAGTAATTCCAAGGGAACATAACGTTTCTCTGAATACTGCCAAATTTCAACTCTTGGAAGGTTATTTAACCTAGCTAGTTTAGTCTTTGATGCTGCCAAGGTAGTAGCAATAATGCAGGGAGCATATTCTGAAGAGGAAAGTACATGAGCATTTTCTGCGATACTCAATTTTCCATCGATAATTAAGCGTACCGGATCGCGACCATTAGCAAGACGACAGTTTAAAGCAGGGTTATCAGCCTGTACTGTTTCACTTCCCACCATAATAACATCATACTTATTGCGGAGTTGATGAACAAACTCTCTTGACTGGGAATTACTAATCCAACGAGAATCCCCAGTTTCCGTGGCAATCTTACCATCGAGTGTTTGGGCTGATTTGTAGTCAACAAAAGGTAAACCAGTCGTAATTGCTTTAACAAACACTTCGTTTAAAAGAGCAGCTTCTTGAGCTAAAAGTCCTACATCAACTTGGGTACCACAGTCACGCAAACGCTTAATTCCTTGTCCAGCTACCAAAGGATTAGGGTCTGTCATTGCCACAACCACACGACTAACACCCGCTTTAAGCAAAGCAGCTGTACAAGGAGGAGTTTTGCCAAAGTGTGAACAAGGCTCGAGAGAAACATAAACAGTAGATCCTTTAGCCTGATCACCGGCAGCAATTAGGGCATGGATTTCAGCATGGGGAGATCCAGCTTGATGATGATAGCCTTCACCTATAACTTGGTCTTTATGTGTTATCACACAGCCTACCAATGGGTTAGGGCTAGTTTTACCTGTGGCCAAAGCAGCCAACTCTAAAGCCCTTCTCATGTAAATTTCGTCCCTTGATGTGAAAGCTAGCTTCATTGTCACACCTACTTTAAAATTGTTTGAAATAGTTTTCTTTGAATAATAAAAAACACCCTGATATATTCTCAGGGTGTTGCAAAGCCAAATGTATTATCACTCGGTAAGTCAACTCTAAAAAGAAGTAACAAAAAAGCGCAATCAAACACACGCAATTGTTCCTCTTCCCATCCAGACTATACTGTCGGCCCCGGAATTACACCGGATCTACCAAAAAGGCTCGCGGGCTTTACCGCCGGTAAGGATTTACACCTATCCCTAGAGGAATATTACTTTTAATTTCTTTTATAATACTCTATCCCTTGGAATTACGCAAGAGGCGTAATAAATGCATTATGCTTATGAATTTGTAGAAATTCATAATTCAGCAGCCCCATAAGTATGGCATCACGGTATTCTCCTAGTACATAACACGCTTCCCGTTGCTTACCTTCAATTTTAAAACCCACTTTTTCGTAAGTACGAATTGCCCTAGTATTACCATCCCAAGTATCTAAAGCTAAACGATGAAAGTTCCATTGAGAAAATAAATAGTTAACAAATACCATTAAGGCTTCTGTACCATAACCTTTTCCCCAATAATTATTGAGACCGATATTGATATATACGACGGCAGAACGTGCTGGAATATTGTGATTTCGAAAACCAAGGCTCCCAATAAGCTCTAAATCTTCATTCAATATAGCATAGCGATGTTCGCCGTTAGCTTGATCCAAGAAGATCTGAGCAATTTCTTCTTTACTTTTTAAAGTATTTAGCGGCCAGGCGCCACTTGCCCATAAATTAAATTCTTGATCATTATACCAATTGTAAATATCTTCGATATCAGCTTCTTCAAGTGGGCGTATACTAATCTTTTTTCCACGAAGCATTGTTGTAATCCTCCAAAAATATTAAGTTTTCAGAATCAGAATCAGAAGGGGTTGCGCTTTATAACAGCAATTGATTTATAAAAGGCACAACATAGGGGTCATATATCAGTCTAAGAAACACGAAAAGAACGAATCCAACCAGTCCGCCAATAATTGAACCATTGATCCGAATCCATTGTAGATCATTACCTGCTTTATCTTCAATGAATTGAATAAGATCTTCATTAGTTAATTTAGATAAAGCAGCCTTGGCAATATCTCCAATGATTGTTTGGTTGAACTCCAGTAGACTAGAAATGACTTTATAAAGATAACCGTTCATTTGGATTGAAAAGAAGTCGCTCTTTCGGCAATGCAGCCAGAGGCCTTCCAACGTTTCATGAAGGATAGAGTCAAGGGGATTTTTCCCATCCGTCGCCTTAATCTCTTGCAATGCCTTGATTGAATCTTCTAAAATTTGATCGAGCGGAAGCTTGGCAATAATTTCCTCTTTCCAGTTTTCTATTTCCTCCTGGAACGTAAGATTTTGCTCTAATTCAGCAAGGTTGTGGCGTAAAATTCCTTTAATAGAATGACGAAGAGGGTGTTCCTGATTCTTTAACTGTTCTACAGTTAATTTCAATTGCGCTTGTATAGCCTCAGCGGCTTCGGCAAGGTTTAGACCGCCACTTACTTCTAACATGCTTACCATGAATTTATTGATCGAACCTTGGTTTATCTTCTCGGTCTTTTGCTCTTGAAGTAAGTTATAAATGTAAGTCTTAGTTGTTTCTTGTTTGGTAATGAAATCTAATTTAACAATTATTGAGTCAAACCAAGAATTCATCTGGCCGTTACTCAGACTTTTAAAAACAAAATCTTGCGCAAGGGGAAATAGCCGCAGTTGCACTAACTGCTTTTTGAGTATTGGAGTCAAAAAGGAGGACACCGTTTCTGGTGATATCTGTCTTAGCCAACTCTCAATAGTTTGAGTTATAGCATTAATAACGGAGGACAATCTTTCGCCTTCTTCAATCCAGCGGAGGATAAGCTCACTAAGGTTTACTTGTTCAATCTTTTGCCTAATCAAAACTAGGTTCAGTAAGTCTTGCTGTACCATTAAGGAGACGGAATTGATGACTTTTTCGCGGTTGCGTGGGATGAGTGCGGTGTGAAACGGCCAGTTTAAAGGTTTTTTGAATAAGGCTGTAATAGCAAACCAATCAGCGATACCGCCGATCAGAGCTGCTTCCGTAACAAAGAATGAGATTCTCACAAAAAGGATGTTAGGCCAGAAATACTCGCCAATTGCGGCAATTAAAAACAGAATAAATATAGAAGTTAAGATTATATTGGCCTTTTGTTTATAATTCATTGCTGTTCACCTACCTTAGGAAATCAAATAAGTCATTAAATAGATAAGTATACCTGCTAAACCACCCACAATAGAACCATTGATACGGATCATTTGCAGATCATTACCAGCTTTTGTCTCGATTAATTTGATTAACATCTCGTTACTGAGATCATTCAGACTATCCCTAACAATTTTTCCGATTTTATCATGTTGATTGTCGATCCATTCAGTAAGTTTAGTCTTAATCAAGCGATCAAAATCTTCCTGCAACGAACGCTGATCGACAAAAGAAAGTAGGGTCTTGTGTACAAACTTATGAACCCATATTTCTAAAACAGAGTTGTTTACTGTCAGGTCATTAGCGGTATCTGACAGATAACGGAGCAGAATTCCAGGAAGATTAAAATCATGAATTAGTTTGACCTTAATTCGTTCAACCTTCTCTTGGAGAGAAGGATTTATTTCTAATTCACTGCTAAACTGCACTAAATAAGCTTTAACTTTGTTATGAATGACTGGATCAGCTAACGAACTCATCAGTTTTTCTTGGATAATTCCGGCCATTTCTACGGAAGAAGGGAGAAACGAACTAACAAGTTTGCGTGCGGCATTGTCGCCTTCATAATCATTAAAAGCCTTTTGAATTAAGAGAATGAAAAGTTGATTAACTTGTGGATGTTTAAGTATTAGTTTTAAAATATCAAACAGAAAGTTCAGAAGGGGTTCCAGATAATTTCTTTTCAATGAGAAACCCATGACATTTACAAGGAAAGGAGCTAATTTAAAACTATTAAGACCCTCCTCAATTAAGCTATCTAGGAAATTCTTGATGACTAAAGGATCAAGTTTCCCGAAAATATCTTGGCTTAAAGTGACTAGCAATTTTTCTAATTCCTTTTGACCAGCGTGTTCTGTAAGATACTTTATCAGTATGTTAGCAAAATTGTATTGATTTAATTTGGTTTTCAAATTATCCTGATGAAGTAATTCGTTTTGAACCATTTCGACTAAAGAATCAAAGATTCTTTCCCTGTTGCGGGCAATAATCTCTGTTCGAATGACTTTGCCAGGTCTAATCCCCAAAGGCTTACGGAAAAGAGCATTGACTGCGAACCAATCCGCTAATCCACCAATCATTCCAGCACTACAACCACTTGAAATAAGCCCTCCTGTAAAACTTGTATGAAAAGGATAACTTATGAAGAAGCCGCAGGATACTAGACCTAAAGTAAGGTTTGCTTTTAAGTAATTATTTTTTCTATTCTGAGTCAATTTTATCACCTGCCTAAATCTGCTCAATTACTTACTATAAGTAGTTTGAACTAAACATATTATATTTAAAAACCTTTTTCGACAATTTTATAATGAAGTCCTGCTTGTCCATTGATTTAATAAGTTTTATTATGACGATTAATTGTGGTTATGCATAGGAAACTTAGTATATCATTAGTACAAAAAATTAGTAAATTGCGTTATAAACATATAGTTTCTGCAAAATATCTGAATGTTAAACGTGAACTTTAGGTTAATAGAAGGTCAGGGCGGTACAATAATCCTCGATGAGCAAGAAGGTCTTTCGACCAGGAAACAGGCAACTCAAAAGGGTATTTCCGCCGTCTTAAAGAGTGGCTATGCTAAAGGCGGCGGCGAATTATTTCGGTGCGGCAAGAGTGGGCCTAATATAACAGTCAAAGGGTTTGATCCCTATTGTCCAAAGGTAATCTCAAATATTAGCGGGTTTGATGATATCATCGCTGATCGTACACTAAAAATTACAATGCCTGTTATCGACGCTGAGATAACATCTAGCCGTGAGGACCTCATAGACTACACTGACAATAACCTGAGTGAAATTCGAGCTATAACTTCTATGTGTTGCCTTTCTGTTCTAGAGCACTTCCAGGCGATATATGAAGCTTATAGGAAGGTCTTCCTTTTTCAATTCTACCACTCTCTCTGAATGATTATTTTATAAATATTAAAAGGTGACAAAAGTGACAGAATTATCAATATTGCTGATAATAGAAAAACAGATGTATATAACAAGGTTAATTATAGTATGAAGTAACTTGTAAAAAGTTTGTCACCTAAAAGTACTGCTTTAAACTGCGCAAGTTAGCGGTAGAGTTTAGAGCCCATTTAAAGGCTGAATTTATGTTTTGTCACCACCAATTGCCTTCGATGTGATATCAAAAGACGATTTAGTTATTGCTGGAACATTGTAGCAGTGAATGCTTAAACTTAAATTCTTCAGACACTTCAGTAGCTTAGATGATTCTATGTGGTTAGACGTGGAATCATCATTTCGCTTGATGATCCGGAGGGAAAGAATGTGAGGAAGGAATGATCAGCAATTACGCCATCTCAGGTCTTAGAGATATGTCCTTTTACTATTTATCTTTACTAAGCTAGATACGGGGTATAAAATAATTGTGTCACATTTATAATAAACTAAAGTAAAGTCATAATATAAATATATATTAAGCTAATTCGACCTGTAATGATAACAACAAAAGACGGAATTTTAAATAGTTCTGAAAGGTCGTGTTGAAGTGATTACGCCAAAGGACAATAGTGATAATGAATACATTCACGATGTTAGAGCTATTCTTGACAAAATTCATGAAGGAGTTTTACTTTCCAATGAGTTAGGGAGCATAACCTTTGTGAATAAGAATTTTCAAGAATTAGTCGGCCATACCCAGAGCGACTTGGAAGGGTTAAGATTTGACCAGCTTATTGATTTTCTAAATTCGGATCTTTCTCTTACTGAAGCAACAGAATATTGGCTTAATGTTAAAAACGGATTAGCTGCTGTTCTGACACCAATGTCGTCAACCTAAGCATCCAATAATTCACAATGCA
>JBAQMG010000099.1:0-12963 GCA_049302575.1 Desulfitobacteriaceae bacterium
ACTTCACCGGCGTTTGCTTTATGCGCCTCAGTATATAAACGAGCCCGTTCCAGAGAAACCTTGATTTCTTCATTCACATACTCCCCACCTGCAGTATGTGCCCAACGGCAACGTTTGTAAAGATGCTTTGTTCTTGGTACGCTCCCTGGCCCTTCTTTAACCTTTTTGTCCCATAAGGCCTTCCCTAAGGGCTGACCTTTTTTTACTTCCATTTTTAGTTCCCGCGTTATTTCTGCTAGCAAGTTAGCATTCGCCATCGCTTATTCCCCCTGATTTCTATTATTTAACTACTTATTTTGTTTCAGTTTAAATTCGGCACAATTCGACTCTTCTTTCACTTTCTTGTCATGCCAGTATTTACCCTTATTGTCTTTAATAGCCATAATACAATCACCCGTCCCCCGTTCGAAGTCACCCTCCGTCTCTGGGATGGAATGAAAACATTCACATTCTTTACACATCGTCATTTTTAATGCCCCCTCTTCAACATACTTTTGATTCACTTTGTTGTATATACTGTTTCTCCTCGATTACCCGATTTCGCCGAGCATCACCTCCTTATATCATCGTCCATACGCTCTCGGATTATGCAACAGACAATTATATCTCTGCTGATTCTGTGATATTTGTGCAGTTGTAAGGTTTAGTACAACTACACAACTATTCAAATCAGCAAGCTTGGAAACACTTTCTCCTGCAGAAGACGCCTTCGAATTAGTTCCACGGCATCGCGGGGCAGGTTATCAATAAACAAACACCTTACTTCCTCTCAATTTTCGACTTTCAGCATTGCAAGTATAATATCAAAAATTTCGAATTTGTCTATCGTTTTTGTCTGAACAGTCAAAAGCTGATGGTCAATGGTTGAATATCGCGAGTTAAGGTATTACCGAAAAAATAAGAAGTCAATTTCAGTAGGAAAATAACTTGATTCTTTGAATTATATTTTTATAGTTAATCACCAGAAAAAGGGGGAAATACACCAAATTACACATAATATGATACTGAGTATTTTCAAAAAATGCAAAGATAATTCTACAATTATTGACAGGCAGACGAAACACGCTAAAAGTTGTTCGTCGATCACACTCTGCATATTCTGCCCAAATCGTCCACTGGCACTTAGAACTCCTTCAAAATTTGGCTGCCAATGACTAAACGTAGTACCTCACTGGTTCCTTCGTAAATCTCAGTAATTTTGGCATCCCTCATCATTCGCTCTACGGGATATTCACGGGAATACCCGTACCCACCAAAGATTTGCACTGCCTTGGTTGTAACCCACATGGCAGTTTCAGAGGCAAAGAGCTTAGCCATTGCAGATTGCTTCCCATAAGGTTTGCCTGAAGAATTCAGGTATGCAGCCTGGTAAACCAGGAGACGGGCTGCTTCAATTTGGGTAGCCATATCTGCCAGAGTAAACTGGGTATTCTGGAAGCTTGCGATGGGCTGACCAAATTGGCTCCGCTCTTTAGCATACTTGACGGCAGCCTCATACGCCCCTTGGGCAATTCCCAAGGCCTGGGAAGCAATTCCGATACGACCGCCATCCAGCGCCTTCAGCGCAAGCTTAAACCCTTCCCCTTCTTTGCCTAGCAGATTATTTTTAGGGATTTTACAATCTTCAAATACCAGTTCATAAGTGGCAGAGGATCTAATACCAAGTTTCTTTAGCTTTTGACCGAAGCTAAAGCCAGGGGTACCTTTTTCAACAATAAAAGCGCAGATCCCCTTATTCCCAAGGCTACGATCCTTGGATGCAAATACTATATAAGTATCTGCATAAAAGGCATTTGTAATGAAGATTTTAGAACCGTTTAATATCCAGCAGTCCCCGCCGTCAGTGTACATAGTTCGGGTGTTGGAAGCATCACTACCCGCGTTTGGCTCAGTCAAGCCAAACGCACCCAAGGCTTTACCTTCTGCTAAGATTTTTAGATACTTCATTTTCTGTTCATGGGTACCAGCTAACCAAATGGGATTGGAACCAAGGGACAAGTGCGCCGATAAAGTACATCCCATGGAAGCATCAACCCGCGATATTTCTTCTACTATTATGGCATAGCTAATGTAATCTGCTCCGATCCCACCGTAATTCTCAGGAAATACCACACCACAAAAGCCCAGTTCTCCCATTTTATCAAAGAGTTCGCGCGAAAATTCTTCCTTCTCGTCACGTTCTTCCAGGCCAAGGATGCATTCTTTTTCAGCAAAGTTCCTTGCGAGTTTACGTATCATTAGATGGTCTTCAGTCAATTCAAAAATCATGATTTTCTCCTCCTTAATTTTTGATAGACCTGCCCCACTGAAAACGGGCATCTGCGAAAAACGCTTCCGCTAGTTGGTGGATCAGGGGCATTGGAACGATATCCACTACCTAAGCGCTGAGCAAATGCGCAAAAAAAAAAAGAACGCGCCATCATGTGGTTGTTACCACAGGTGTCCTTCATGACGATCTTGGCTAATTCTCCGAATTCCCCGTTAGTCGTGGTGAAGCCACAATTCCTATTATCCCAAGCTCTGTAGCCGCTACTGTCTCTACTTATTTTTACCGAACTGGTGTTTGCGCCGTATATGTTTTTTGTAACGGACACTGCTATCAGACCCAGTGCCAAGGTTTACCTTAATCCAACTTCTTCTTAGAATTTTCAAGTCTTCGAACTTTAACTGCCTGAAAATCTTGGGATTCGTTTTTCTAAAAAAGCCTTAATACCTTCAATTCCATCATGACTGCTGCTAGCTGCGGTCATGGCACGTCGCTCCCTTTCCAACTGAGTTTCAAGTATAGAAAGAGTTGCGCAACTTAATAATTCTTTAGCCTGAGCGTATGCGAAACTGGCGCCTTTAGCCATGCGCTCGGCCTGCTGTTGGACGGCATTTTCCAGTTCATTGTCTGGAAATACCCGGTGAACTAATCCCCATTTGAGCGCTTCATCTGAGCTAATCACAGGATCTAGAAATGCCAGTTCCCTAGCTCTGTTCAGACCCAACACAGCAGTCGCCCATAAAGTCCAGCCCCCATCTGGTACCAATCCATTACTGGTATAGGCTTGCCTAAACTTCGCACTTGAAGCGGCAAAGCAGAGATCACATGCCATGGCCAGACTCATTCCTGCCCCAGCCGCTGCCCCCCCTACTGCCGCTATAATTGGTTTGGGCGAGCGACAGATATCAACAATTACCCTATTTAATAGAAACGTTAATTCTTTTAAAACTGTGCCAGGGTCGGCTACCTCGCTCATCTCAGCGAGATCACCCCCTACACAGAAAGCCTTGCCCTCCGCCCTGATTACTATAACCCGTACCCCGTCGTCAGCAATGAGTCCCTCAATCCCGTGTATTATCTCGGATACCAATTCTTTGTTTAGCGCGTTTGACGTATCTGGCCTGTTCAAGGTCAAATATCCTACTCCGTTCTTCTTGATGGCAGCTACTGTGTTCGACACCAGAACCAACTCCTATCTATAAAATAACATTTTCAACGTCACCTCCAACATCGTTAACCCAAGAGCTTGCTCGCGACTATCGCGCGCTGGATTTGATTAGTTCCTTCAACAATTTGCAACAGTTTAGCATCGCGCATTCGCCGTTCCAAAGGGTATTCTCTCATGTAACCTGAACCACCAAGAATCTGAACAGCATCGGTCGCCACTTTCATTGCTGTGTCGGTTGCAAAACACTTGGCCATAGCCCCTAACTTAGCCATTTCCGGATCCTCGTTATCACAAGCACGGGCAGCCCTATACGTCAATTCCCGAGCAGCTTCAATTTGAATTGCCATGTCTGCCATCATAAACTGCAAAGCCTGAAAACTACAGATAGGCTTACCGAACTGCACTCTCTGTTTGCTGTATTCCACAGCATACTGTAGTGCACCCTCCGCCAGCCCCACGCCAATAGCAGCAACAATTGGTCTGGTTTTGTCTAAGGTGCCCATAGCGATCTTAAAGCCTTCCCCCTCGTTGCCAAGCCTGTTCTCAACTGGAACCCTCACATCGTCGAAATAGACTTCACACGAATTAAAGCCTCGATTCCCCATTTTATCTTCGTGTTTGCCTATTGTAATCCCAGGAGTCGTCTTTTCCACAATAAAACTTGTTATGCCTCTATGACCCGCATTTAGATCAGTTTTGGCGAATACACATATTACACTGGCGATATCTGAAAAAGATATAAACCGCTTAGCACCATTAATTACGTAGAAATTTCCGTCCCGAACAGCCCGAGTTTTCATTCCAGCAACATCCGAACCTGCTTCTGACTCAGTAATAGCAAAAGAAACCCGCCACTCGCCTGTGGCTATCTTGGGAAGATACTTTGCCTTCTGAGCCTCATTGCCGGCAATGAGAATAGGGGTAGCACCCAGTTCTTGGTTCGCAGGCACCATGGCCGAATTGTTACAAACCTTGGCCAACTCCTCTACTACTATGCATGCCGTAACTATCCCTTCGCCAGCCCCCCCATACTCCTCGGGGAATGGTATGCCGAAAAGACCCTGCTGCTGCATTAAGTCAATCAAGGAATCGGGATATGTACTGTTTCTGTCTATGTCCGCAGCCACAGGAGCGATCTTTTCTTGAGCCAACCTGCGAACCATTAACCGTAAATTTTCTTGTTCAGGTGTAAATTCTGGCATACCGTTCCCTCCTGTAAATAATCGCGTTTGATCCGACATCAACAAAGCTCACTCCAGTTTAACCTTCCTGGGGAATTACGCTGATGAGCTGTTCCCAATAACATTGCCAAGTCTCCCCCTACTAGTAGCTGGAATAAAGCACTATGAGCAGCGTTCCAGAATAATTACAGAGCAATTACCCCCGGCCCCTTGAGTCTGACCAAGCCCTACTTTCGCATCCTTCACCTGCCTCGCTCCTGCCTGACCACGAAGCTGCCACGTTAACTCGACGATTTGCCCCAGACTAGAAGCACCAAGCGGTTCACCTTTGGACAGCAAACCACCACTTATATTTACAGGAATCCTTCCGGCTGCTTCGGTAGCTCCTTCATCTAATAACCGTCCGGCTTCACCCCTTGGGCATAATCCTAGATCTTCCATAAAGATAATTTCCGACCCTGCATCTGTATCCTGAAGCTCTACTAGACTAAGGTCTTCAGGCCCTAACCCAGCCATTTTATATGCCATCTTGGCAGTGCGTTCACAAAGGGTCGGCTCTCCCTCATCCATGGTAGGTTTCGAGACCGCAGGCAGAACCATATCATGAGCCATTCTGGTACACAGAGCAGAAGCTGAAATTCTTACGTAATTGCTCGTATACCTGCGTACTACATCCTTGGCACAAATAACGGCTGCTGCCGCCCCTTCGTTGGGAGCGCAAAACATCAATAGAGTAAGGGGTTCCGCAACCATCGGGGAATTAAGAATCTCTTCCATCGATATTTCCTTGCGGTACATAGCATAAGGATTTAGAACACCATTCTTATGGTTTTTATAAGAAACTTTGGCTAGGTGTTCCTGAGTTGTGCCATACTTAATCATGTGTTCGTGAGTGTCGGTGGCGAAGTATAACGGATTCAATCCCAGTCCGCTCCACATCTGCCACCTGTCATAGCCACAGTTGGCGATAAATCCTTTCGGAGCTTTTTCCACCCCCACAACCAAGGCAACATCAATGACCCCACTAGCAATGGCCTGATAGGCCATGCGCAAACCAGTCCCTCCACTGGCACAAGCGTTCTCGATATTGAGAATTGGAATGCCTGTGGCGCCAAGTGGTTGTAGTATATTCTGACCTTTTGCCATCTCAGCCATCACGTTGGCAACATAGGCAGTCTGAATATCCTTCCACTCCACGTTTGCATCCTGCAAAGCCATCACAGCGGCAGTTCGACCAATAATTCTGTAGTCCTTATTCGGAAAACGTCCAAATTCGTGAATTCCGACACCGGCGACAACCACTTCACGCATTGGTTTACCTCCTCTATTTACATCTCAAATTTCACAAGTCATCTATTTGTTAATACTCTATTCGATCGGTCGGAAGCGGTAACTAACAACGTCTTTTCCATCTTCGCTGTAGAGCGGTTCAATTACCGTCTCCATTTCCATACCGTGGCTAAGTTTTTCCACCTTTTCAGTTGTCAAAAGACCCATAATTCGAATTTTTTCTGGAAACTCTACAATACCCACTCCGTAGGGTACGGCGATTTTGCTTTCGGGTGACTGGTTGCGAATACTAGTAAAGGTATGTAGTCGGCCCCGCTTGTTCAACCGCACTGTCTCCACATTACTATTGCAGCATTTGGGACAGTAGTCCTGAGTCGGAAAAGCCGCTGTTCCGCAGTCTGTACACTTACTGACCAAAAGTGTTGGGTCTGGATCAGGCCAAGTAAACAACCCGTCCTTAATTGCCACTGTTTCGTTTGGCATCTTTGCTACCCCCTCGTTTTCTTGGTGTTCAAATTCACCAATATTTCCAGCATCTTGCGAAGCAGATACTCTCCTTGCTCCCCTTTTGCTATGATCTGTGCTGTAGGCATTTCGCATGGGCAACACTACAATCATACTATCAAAAATTTTGAATTTACCTATCGTTTTTGTCTGAACAGTCAAAAAATGGTGGTCAATGGTTTTATATATTGGATTAACTGTACTACAGCTTGACATGAAAAATACTAGACGTAACGAATATTATAGAGGTTGTTATAGAATAACGAAAAATAGTAAAAGTTCAATAAGCTCTTCACTAATGCACTAACCAAAAAAAAATCTAACCCAAACTAGTCTAGTCTGATTAGATTTTTACGAAGATTTTGCTGAGAAAATAAATGAGATAACGGATCTGAGCTCTAGGCAAAGGGGTGTAATCGAGATAATGGTGGCGCTGGCACATTGGACCGGTAATTTTCCCTTAACTCCCCAAAAATCAAACAGCAGGCAGACAAATCATTCCGCCCTGTTCTTCACAGTAAACGGAACTCCTCCAACTTCCGATAGAGGGTGCTTCGGGCAATTCCTAATTCCATGGCAGCTCGCTTTCGGTTGCCACCATGCTTCTGCAGGATATGGATAATCGCATTTATTTCGGCCTCTTTGATGGATGTCCCTACAACAGGCGGTTTATTTCCACCCGTCCCGTCCATACCAGCCGGCAAATCTTCCAGTTTAATAATTGTCCCCGTCAGCAAATTTAAAGCACGTTCAATTGTATTTTGCAACTCGCGCACATTCCCTGGCCATGCATAGCTTTTCAAGGCTTCCAAAGTCGGCTGATCAATGCTAACCTCTGTCTTGCCCAGAGATTTGCCCAGTCTTCCAGCAAAATAAAGTGCTAAAATAGCAATATCGCTTTTCCGTTCTCTCAGGGGCGGCAAACTCAAATTAATAACATTTAACCGATAGAACAAGTCTACCCGAAAATTCCCTTTTTCTGCCTCATCCTTTAAATTTCGATTGGTCGCGGTTATAATACGCACATCCACAGGAATAACATCTTGACCACCCAGTCTGGTAATCTTTTTTTCCTCGATAACCCGCAGTAAATGAGTCTGCAGTTCTAAAGGCATTTCTCCGATTTCATCGAGAAAAAGAGTACCACCGTCAGCCAGTTCAAATTTTCCTGGATTCCCGCCCCTGCGTGCTCCCGTAAAGGCACCTTCGACATAGCCAAATAGTTCACTGCCTATCAATTCTCGGGGAATGGCCGCGCAGTTAAGGGCAACAAAAGGAAATCGTGCCCGGTAACTTTCGTTATGAATGGCTTGGGCGAACACCTCTTTTCCGGTGCCACTCTCACCTGTTAACAAAATATGGCTTGAGGAAAGCGCAACTTTTCTGGCTGTGTTAATAACTTTCGTTATACTCGGATGGGAACCCACTATATCTTTAAAAGTTAATTGCGCCTTAGCGCCACCAATCTGTTTAACCAACCTGTTAACCCGTCCAGTTTCCGAAAAAGCGAGTACGATCCCTCTTTGTTCGCCTTTTAAAGCTCGTAAAGTCCTTATCGTTAAAGTACATTTAACCCAGGTTTGGTTAACCTTAAATTGGATTAATTCATCATTAATTGGTTGATGTTTTTGGATTAAGTGAACAATGCTCTCAAATCCGGGAATCATTTTTTTCAATTTTATTAAAGTAATTAAATTCCAATCTGCTCCGTCCAACCCCAAAAGCTTGGTGGCTACCTGGTTCATGTGGGTTACCTCTTCAGCCTCATTAAGAACCACTACACCTTCTGACAACGACTCCATGATCGCTTCTTTAAAATTACTTTCTTGCTGCAAACGAAACTGATTTTCAATAGCATTAGCCGCCGCAACCACCATCCCCAAAGTATGTGGATGAGCTTTCCGGTAATTGCCGGTCATATTTAAACAACCGATAACCCGTCCGAGATAATCGTGAATTGGAGCTCCAGAACAAGTTGCATTATGAGCGGACAGGCTCCAGTGCTGGGGACCGATAATCTGAACTGGCTGACCTGTTACCAACGGAGTCCCCACGCCGTTTGTCCCCAACAACTCTTCAGCCCAACATGCTTCCACTGTAAAGTTGGAAAGCTTGCCAAATTCAAAAGCAAAAGCATCCCCTTGGGCTTCTAAAATATAACCGTCCTTGTCGGCAAAAACCACCATAAAATCAGAACCCTTAACAAGATAGGCAAGCTTTTCCATAACTTGGCTGGTAATTACCAGTAATTCTTCTTGTTTCTCTCTGCGTTCCCCTAACTCTTTGGTCGAAGCCAAGTAAGGATTAGTCCTCAGAAAGGGATCCACCTTCCGCTCCCGACAGCGAATCCACGATTCCTTGATTATGGTTGGCAGATCGTTCGCTAGGGTTCCTGTCGTAACAGCCTGTTTCCATTGTCGGCGCAACTCCTGCCATTGCTCATCCATATTATCATCACACTCCCTTAAAACCTAGAAGTCCTACCAAAGTTTCCCTTGTCGCAAAGCCCCTCGCAGGAGGTTCCGGTTCACCTTATTTTCCTATGGCTAATCCACTTCGCCATTTTTTTGTCTAAGCGGTTTATTTCAGAGTAAAGACCATCTTTTGGTCGATGAGATCCTTACGTATTTTCCCCTTTCCTTCAAGATAGGCCAAGTGGGCTAAAGCCTCGCCATAGGTAAACAACTTTTGCTCCAAAGGGAATAATTCCCAAGATTTATAAGTCATATCCCAGGTCATCTGTGCTGCTACCTCAAAAGCGTTTTGACTGCCTTTTTCCAAGATAGCTACAGTTTCTGCCAACCTTGTCTGATGGTGAAGTCTTAGCTGCTGAATTCTTGTTTTACAATCAGTAATTATAGACCTATGTCCAGGCAAGACAAGCTTAATATCCAGTCCATAAACCTTATCCAAACTATTGAAGTATTCTGCCAAAGGATCTTCCACATAGGACCAGGCTGAAATATTAGGTGTTATCTCACCTAAAATATGGTCTCCTGAGATCAATATCTTTTTCTCAGCCTCGTAGAGGCACATGTGACCTTTTGTATGACCAGGTGTTTCGACACAACGAAATAGGTAGTCAGCATAATTTAAGGTATCTCCTTCTTTCAGAAACCTAAAGTTCAGGTGACTCTCGGCGATCGGAAATAGCTCTACGGCCTTCCGAATGTCGTTTTCGGAAATACCACTACTCTGAATAAAGTATCGCATATGTTTCCACGGGTCTTTTGAATTAAAAGTTTCTCCCTCTACCTTAGTACAGTATATTACTGACGTATTTGTGGCGAGATTTGCAACCGAACCAGCGTGATCAGCATGGACATGGGTAAGCAGAAAGTCGGTTTCCCTTAAGTCTACGCCAATTTCTTTTAAACCTAAATGCATCGCACTCATACATTCTTCACGATTAAATCCCGTGTCCACAATTAAGTTGCGTTTTCCCGCTTTGACTACATATGAATTGAGAGATTTCAATGGATTTTGGGGCAAGGGAATTTCAATTCGGTACAGATGGGGTAAAACTTCATCAATAATTTGTTACATCCCCTTACAATTATTTTATCGAATACTAGAATTATTCTGCGCTTTGATCCCCCCTTTGTCAAGAAGCCACTACCCATTTCTCGGATTGATCAACTGTCTACTGACTCCTTTCTAAAGAATACTGTGTTCTTCAAGTGCCCCCCAAGTGTTAGAACTTGTTGTCGTCCGTCCTCGTCCAATGGTTTTGGTTAAAAAGAAGAGCCGGCTACTCCACGGTGTAGCCAGCCCTCCCTGTGTTCCAAAGACCAAGCTCATCACAAGTCCGATGGATTGATTTAGTCTTACTCCTTTAGAGATAAGCATTGAAAATCCGACTGCTTATAAAACCAGCAAAATACCGAGCTAGCTTTTGTATCCCTTTAAGTTCGTCACTGAGTTAAAACAATTTTTAAACTCCCTAGTCTACTCGAATAATTATCGCATCCCCTTGAGCTAAACCACCACAGATGGCAACAATGCCATATCCACCTCCCCTTCGTTCAAGTTCGTGAGCCATTGTCATGACCAGCCGAGCACCGCTGGCTGTATTAGCATGTCCAATGGCAATTGCTCCGCCGTTAACGTTTAACCTGTTATGAATTTCCAGAAGTTTTCCCCGATCACCGTCAGCCAAAATCTTGCTACTCACGAGAGTTACGGCAGCAAAAGCCTCATTGATTTCCAGCAACTTCATATCGCCAAGTTTGAGCCCCGACTTAGTTAATGCGGCCCTGATTGCAACCGCAGGGGCCTCTATCAGAAGGTGAGGTTTTAATGCTATGCTCACTGTTGTCACAACTGTGGCTAAAATAGGTAATCCCAAGGCTTGAGCTTTACTCTTACTCATCAGAAGCACCGCTGTCGCACCATCATTGAGTCCAGGTGAATTGCCTGCCGTACAAGTGGGACTGCCATAGATCGTGTTCATTTTGGTCAGTTTCTCCAAGAGCACATCCTGTCTGTACTGCTCATCAATCTCTAATAAACCGTCACCCCCCCTTTGCTTACTTGCCACTCTGACTGGAATCATTTCTTCTTGGAACTTTCCGGCGTTGTAAGCTTGACCGTACAGCAGATGGCTGCGCACTGCCCATTCATCCTGTTCCTGGCGGCTCACCCCATGTAATAAGGCCCCTTCCCCAGCATCGACGGCAACAGGCGCAAAATCCTTGTAACCCAACTCAAAAAGAGGGTCTTCCATAACAACCGGTCCAATACGATGACCCGCAAATCTCAGGTTCCGAACAATTAGCGGCATCTGGCTAAAAGTCGTTGCCCCGCCAGCGATCACCACTTCAGCTTCACCCGCCAAGATGGCCTGCAAGCCCAAACGAATAGCCGTTGTCGCTGAAACACAAGCCTTATCCAAGGACAAAGACGAGGTCTCAGGTGCTAGACCAGCCTTTAAGAGGGTTTGCCGCGCAATCACCGGGGTGTAAACATCTTTGAACGACGCTGTATCCCCAACACCCCAGAAAACATCGTCTACCTGGCCGGTGTAGTTTACCCGGCCAATCACTTCCCGCATGACTATCGCTCCCAGATCGACTGAGCTATAGTCTTTTAAACTACCGCCATATTTGCCAAAAGGGGTTCTGGCAGCACTGACAATAACAATTTCTTTCATTATCATTCCTCACCTTTCTTTTTCGTCAATGAATGCATCAACCTCCGTCGATGCTTAGTACCTGCTATATAGTGCATCTCAATAACTCTTTCCTCCCTGTGGATCGGCAACCAACCTAGTGAGATAGCCTTAATTTCGTCTACACTATTCCCACCCCTCTTTCTCTCTGACAAAGAATGACGTTTCTTTTCAGCACCCAGTAAATTGCGGTGGTCTCTTGTCAAGAAACGCTTGCATTCCCTCTTTCTGGTCCAAGGTAGAGAAGCAATGAGCACAACAATTGGCCTCAAACTCCAGTCCCCCGCTGCTGTCTTGACCAACTGCCCGCCGGATTGAACGCTTCGCCATGGCTAGAGCCACTGGTGCCTGCCGCGCAAGCCTTTGCGCCAGTTCCATAGCCGCAACCATCAACTGTTCTTCTTCCACCACCTTGTTGAGCAGACCCAAGGCCAAAGCTTCCTCGGCAGTAAGGATTTCTGCCAGCAGAATCATCTCCATAGCTTTACTCACTCCCACAAATCCAACCAAACGCCGAGTACCACCGCTGCCGGGGATTATTCCCAGCGTAGTCTCCGGCAGGCCAAACTTAGCACTTCGCACGGCCATCCGGAAATCGCAGGCCAGAGCCAATTCAAACCCTCCACCCAAAGCAATTCCATTGATAGCAGCAATTACCGGTTTTGACATCGTCTCAATCAGCATAAGAGCTTCTTGAGCAATTGTTGCGAACTGCAGCGCCTGATCGGCGGTCATGCAACTCATGGCTGTAATGTCCGCCCCTGCCACAAACGCTTTATTCCCTGCGCCAGTAATGATTACAGCTTTAACTGTAGAATCAGCCATCAAGGCCAGTAGACTTGAGTTAAACTCATTATACACCGTAGGACTTAAAATATTAAGAATTTCTGGTCGGTTAATCGTAACAATCCCTATTCCAGCTCTTACATCTGTCACTAAATAAGCAAAATCCATCATTTATAAAATCACACCTTCATGGTTAATCGTTATCTCCCACCATTCATCTCTAACTCCACACATTAGCGCAATTTCCATACCAAATTCTCATCCAGCCCCGTATGCAACGCGAACCCGCCCTGCTCAAAGCTTCAGTTCTTAGAGTGTGCGAAAAAAGTACAGTTGCCAAAGATGGCAACTGTTCTGATATAAAATATTTCCCGTGGGCTAGGTCTCTTTAATGCTCACAACTTGCCCTACCAGACAAAAATTGTCATTCATCCCTACCATCCTTTATAACTCAGTTAATGGGATGGGAGGAAGAATCAATTCCCCATCCCATCCCATCTTTTACTTCTAGCAAGCTTAACCCAATTCCTGCACGTTACGACCGATAATCGCATCCTGACCCATTTGGGATAAAGAGATAAACCGAGCGCTGTAGCCC
>JBAQMG010000100.1:0-2648 GCA_049302575.1 Desulfitobacteriaceae bacterium
GGATTGGTCTTGGTTACTGGTCCGACAGGAAGCGGTAAAACAACGACTTTAGCGGCAATGATCGATTATATCAACCGTACCAGGGCCTGTCATATCGTTACTATTGAGGATCCTATAGAATATTTACATAAACACCAGCAGTCGTTGGTTAATCAGAGGGAACTAGGAAGCGACACACAATCATTTGGCAATGCCTTACGAGCTGTCTTACGTCAGGATCCAGATGTCATTTTAGTGGGTGAGATGCGCGATCTAGAAACAATCAGTACAGCAATTAGTGCTGCAGAAACTGGACATTTAGTTTTCAGTACTTTGCATACTAACGATGCAACTCAGTCGGTAGACCGAATAATCGATGTTTTTCCACCCCATCAACAACAACAAATTCGGGTGCAATTGGGGGCGGTCTTACAAGGGGTAATGTCCCAACAATTACTGCCACGTGCTGAGGGAAAAGGACGAGCTGCTGCAATCGAGGTATTGTTAGCTACGTCGGCTGTACGTAATCTTATTCGGGAGGGCAAAACTCATCAGTTGCCTACTGTTTTACAAACCGGTGGAAAGCTCGGCATGCAAACCATGGACTCGGCACTGCAAGATCTCGTACGCCGGGGTATTGTCAAGGCCGAAGTTGCCCAAGAAAAGATGGTCACAAAATGAAGGCTTTAGCCTATGTTTGGAAAGCCGTAGATACAAAGGGACAAATACGGCGCGGAGTGAGTGAAGTATCCGAAGTTGCATACATCCGTACTTGGTTAAGAGAGCAAGGGTTATTTGCGTTGAAAATTAAACCCAGACGGGATGGATTAAGGTTGCTTTTCGCTCGGAAAAACGCCAAACAACAATGGGCAGCTTTCACACGGCGTTTAGCTATTGCTCTAGAGGCTGGGATTCCTTTATTGAAAGCTTTAGATATTATAACTGTGCATGTATCACGGAAAAATCAAGGAATTCAGTGGCAAGGTGTTAAGGAACAAATTCAGAGAGGGAGTGATTTATCTGAAGCACTTCAAATAGTTTCCCCTGCCCCAAGTTTGTTTATCCAGTCAATGGTTAAGGCAGGGGAAAAAATGGGTAATCTTGCCAAATCGTTAAGCGAAGTTGCCGATGATTTAGAACAAGAATATCTTTTTCAGCGTAAGATCCAGGCAGCTCTTACTTATCCTTTGCTCTTGTTAGGCTCAGTTCTGATTGTCGTTTTTGTGCTTAGTTTTTGGGTTCTACCAATCTACGAGAAATTGTTCGCAAGCCTTGGAACCCATTTGCCAAACTTGACTGTAGTCGTTTTTGCGTGTGGTCGCCAATTACCAAGAGTTCTCTTAGCTTTGATTGTGTTCGGCTTAAGCAGTATGTTGTTTCTAAAACTAAGTCGTCCTCAAACTTGGCAAGAAATAATGACTAAATTCATTATTTATATTCCGTTACTAGGCCCGATTTTTCGATTGAGTGAGCTTGTTCAGTTTTGCCGTGTTTTGGGTGGACTACTGGCTGCAGGAATACCCTTATTAGAATCTTTGCAGTTTACGAAAGACACTGTTCGGAGCAGGGAAATGCAGCAATTAATTAATCAAGTAGCTTTAGGAGTACGTCAAGGAAAAAGTCTTACCGGAGTGCTAAGAGCTCTACCACTCTTCCCCGCAGAAGCGTGTGAAATGCTCATGGTGGCCGAGGAAGCCGGTAAATTTGATGTTATGTTGCAACGTTTAGCCATTATGTTTCGCCAAGAACTCGAACAACAGTTAGCGCGTTTAACCAACCTAGTTGAGCCTACCCTGATAGTGGGTTTAGCTGGGTTAATTGGTTTAGTTGCTGTAGGGATTTTACTACCCGTTTTTGATATTACGACAGCATTACAATAGCGAGGCGCGAGGCATAACTCGAGGTTCGAGATCAGAGATCAGAAGTTGGATTAAAGGGAGATATTAAAATGAGAATCGGAAAACTGCGCAATGAAAGAGGGTTTACGTTATTAGAAGTCATGATGGTCATCGTTATCATAGCTGTTTTGACAGCAATTGCTACGCAGAAATTCGTTTCTAGCGCTGAAATGGCCAGACGTAACGCTGATATTGCTACCGGTCATCAACTAAAAACAGCTTTAGACCGTTTTCAGGTGGAAAACGGTCTATATCCTAAAAAAGCTGAGGTTAGCATCACGGCGGCCGGCGTTGTAACCGCACCTAATTTTATTCCGAAGTATCTGAGTAAGCTCGATAAAACTACCACACAGCAAAAGACCACTGATACTCAGACGGGATTTGGACTTGCTGATTTACCGGCTAGTGGTATCTATGCAGATACCCCGACAAATCTTGTGATGATTTATCTCAATGCAACTGGGTCAGGTGCCGAAGTTCGAGTTTTTAATGATAAGTTAGAGACAACAGCGCTTTGGGCTTCAAACTAATTGATCAAGCTGAGGAGGCCACTTGTTTGTTTGCAGTCAGTATGTTTTATGGTGTTTTGGGACTTTTGATAGGAAGTTTTCTGAATGTAGTCATTTATCGAGTTCCTCGTGGAGAATCGATCATTATGCCTGGTTCTCATTGTCCAGTTTGTGGACATGTTCTTGGGCCTTGGGAGCTAATTCCTGTTTTGAGCTTTTTGGTGCAAAAAGGTGCTTGCAGGAGGTGTCATGAGCCGATAGC
>JBAQMG010000101.1:0-18601 GCA_049302575.1 Desulfitobacteriaceae bacterium
CTTTGCCTCCAGCTTCCTTTGGATTCCCCTCGCGGTGGACACCCTTGCGCTTGGCTAATGGTTGGCAACTACAAGCCCCCATAGTGGACTTTCACCACCGAGTAAATCGCCATGCGTGGCGCACATAAAAAAGGAGAGTTTTTATACTCCCCTTTAAAACCATAAAATCTTACTAGGCTTTTACTGGCGCCCCCGTTGGGCAAACTTCGGCGCAACTACCACATTCCGTACAGGTATCGGCATTAATGACGTATTTATCATCGCCTTCACTTATAGCAGATGCTGGACATTCTGACTCACAAGCGCCACAAGCAATGCACTCAGAAGTAATTACAAATGCCATTATTAACCCCCCTTTCTTTCCCCTTTTTCAAAATAAACTATACCAAAGCTAAGAGAAAAAGGCAAGTTCTTCTCGAGGTTCGAAATACGAAATTCAAACCTCGAGAAAGGTAAGCTCATAATTCCCAGTAACCCTATTGATTATAGATAATTATGACTTATGTATTATGTATTATGTATTAATCACAGCATCTCCTTCTCCGGCCGATAGGGAACCTGATATAACCGACGCATACACTGCCCACAATAAGGCAAAACTCTATTACTTACATGATTACGCCGAAAAAGTACTCGAGTTAAATCTTCGTGTTCGTAACCGCAAGAACGGCACATTTCTAACACCTTTTAAACAACCTCCCACTTTGTGCTCTAGTGAACAAACATTTAACAATGTAGAACTAGTATAACCGAAGCTCTTGAATGTTAAACATTCAAGAGCTTCGAGATCCGAGGTCCGATGTCCGAACGAGGTTTAAGAAGCCGAAGCCGGACTTCGGATATCCGACTTCGGACTGCGGACTTCGCCTATAGTTTTTCATTCAAAATATTGGTCAGATGACCTAACGTATTACACTCGTGCATTTGGCAATGAGGGCGAAATAATTCTACCGTTTGCGTTTCGGTCCACCTCCGGGCTGGAAGGGTGTTTAACCAGATAATATCCCGTACCCTCCGTCGAATGAACTGTAGTTGTCCCGCCGCTTTTTCAGCCTCGAGGGTCTGAGTATCACTGAGAATAATAAGAACCGTACGCTTAGTCATGACCTGGAAATAATCTGCTAACAAACTTTCCAGAGAAATAGCCAAATTGGTCCCACCACCCCATTCTTTACCCGTGACAGGCATGGCTTGCTCTATCATTTGTTGAAAGGATTTGCCATTATGAATTTTATTTGTTAAACGAATAAGCTTTTCACCAAAAGCAAACGTTTCAATTCCACTAACTACTGAAGCCAAACCATAAATAAATTGTAAAACAAATTCCGTGTATTTAAGCATAGAGCCAGATATATCACAAAGTATCACAAATTTCGGACGTCCGCTATGACGGCTTCGGTAACGTCTTTCCACTAAAACTCCACCATAACGCAAGTTTCTCCGTAGAGTACGCCGCATATCAATCCCCCCACGTCGCCTAGCCGCACGATAACGTCGGGAAACTTGACTAGCTAACCGTTGAGAAAGACGCCGAATTAGTTTAATAACCTCAGGCCAATCCTCTGGAGAAATTCGTTTAATATCCTGGGCTAAATGTTGAATTTCTTTCTCCCGTAAAGCCCGTTCGACCTCAGAATAAATACCATCACTTGACCCCGGAGGAAGAAGAGGAGCATCTTCCTCCAACTTACGCCGCCAATACTCCAAGGATCCCCGAACCATCCGTTCCATCATCGGTTGAAAGGACTGATCAATTGGCACACCACTTTTTGTCCCTTGTGAAGATTTATTCAAAAAGTCCTGAAGCTTTTGTTGCTCTTCTTCTGGCAATTGAGCATAAATCACTCGGTGATCTTCCGACAAATCCAATTCCCGACCTTGAAACTGCAACTCCTTACGCCCACGCCCTAAATCTTTCTCCCATTGAGCATTTTTCTCCGCAGCCTCTGAATGCCAGGCCTTTTGCTGTTCAGGGGACGCAAAATAAGCCCTAAAAGCCTCTTTAAACCAAGGAATTTGGTTCTCTCCTTTAACCATAGTTGCCTGCAGTACAGTCTCAACTCGAGCTTTATCTTCCATACCGATTAACACAAGACCTTGCATCGCATCAAGAATCTCCGTGAGACTTACCCTGATCCCTACATCCCTAAGTAATTGGGCAAATTCTACCAGATAACGATCTAATTCACTTTCCATGGACATGACGATGCCCTTCTCCCTTGGCTGTTGACGTCTCATAAAGTAGCCGTTCAGCACCCATTTCACGCTGGAAGATTTCCACATCTTCTTTACTTTTTAATAGTAAGGTCAACGTAGCATCAACCCAGGCAGGATCTAAATCAGCTTTCCCCATAACCAACAAAGCCTTAGCCCAATCCAAAGTTTCCGAAATCGAAGGAATTTTATGCAGCGTCAAGCGTTCTCGCAAAATACCCACTGCTCGAGCCACCTGGAGAGCCAGCTTTTCAGGCAAATCAGGAACCTTGGTGCGCAGAATCCTAACCTCTTTTTCAACCGAGGGAGGATCAATATGCAAAAAAATACAACGACGTTTTAAACCATCAGACAACTCTCTCTCCGCATTAGAGGTTAAAACTACAATAGGCCGCTCTATAGCTACTATCGTACCCATTTCAGGAATTGTTACCTGGAATTCACCTAACAATTCAAACAGAAAAGCTTCAAATTCCGCATCTGTTTTATCAATCTCATCGATCAGAAGTACCGCCCGTTTTTTACTCATCAAGGCCTCTAACAAAGGTCTCGCTAAGAGATAGTCTTGAGAAAACAAATCCTCTTCTTTTAAACTTTCCTTATCCATTTGAATCTTGATCAGTTGGCGCTGATAGTTCCATTCATAGAGCGCTTTAGTTTCATCCAACCCCTCATAACACTGGAGGCGGATTAAAGGCGCCTCAAAAACTTGACTCAAAACCTTGGCTATCTCCGTCTTACCTACTCCAGGTGGACCGGTAACTAGCAGAGGTTTACCAAGTTGAACAGCTAAGAAGGCAGTAATCCCTATATGATCATCCCTATCGATCATATAGCCAACATTTTCTAAAGCTCCCTCAAATTGTGCTAAACTCATTCTTTCTGCCATTTGGATCAGTCCTTCCAAAAAGTCGATATACGACTTTCAACTCAAAATAATACCCCAGCCTGCCTAACAATTTTATCGACAGCTTGAACCGAAGTTGCTTCATCAGGTAAATCAAATAAAGGCTTACCCGCTAAATCCTGTTTGACAACCAAAGGATCTAAGGGGATATCTCCAATGAACTGTAAGCCCGTTTTAGCTATTTCTTCTGCCAAAGTACTAATACTATCTTCAGCAGTCTTAGTAACCACCAAATAAACTTGGCTTATCTCAGACTTTAAACCTTTAATCAGATCATACACACGACCTGCTGAGCGAATACCCCTTGCTGAAGAATCACTGACTACAAACATCACATCAATGTGAGGTATAGTCCTGCGGCTAATGTGTTCTAATCCTGCTTCCGTATCTACAGCAACGAAGTCATAGTTTTCACCAAGGTTCTCAAGGTGTCTACGTAGTAAGTCATTGGCATAACAATAGCAACCCGCTCCCTGTGGCCCACCCATAACTAACAAATCAATATCTTTGGATTCCACGAGAGATTGTTGTAATTTGTACTCAACATAAACATCTTTGGGCATTCCAATTGGAATTGCCTTTGGGTTTTTCGTTTCTTCCAATATTTCGGACATAGTTGCAGTCACGGGTAATCCCAAAGCTTCACTCAGATTGGCATTTGGGTCTGCATCCACAGCTAAAATCGAGATGCCCTTTTTGCTCTCCACCATCTGACGGAGCATTAAAGCTGTAAAAGTAGTCTTTCCTACTCCACCCTTGCCAGCAACGGCAACATATTTAGTCATCTTAACTCCACCCCCATATATTAATGCATTATGAATTTAGATAGGGTTTGTTCGTAAACATTTTCGTAGCTTCGTACACCCTTATCTAGCGGAAAGCTCTGCCTTGCCCATACTAGAGCTTGCTGTGAAAACTTTTGGTAGAGCTCTGGATCGATTAATAAACGAAGAACTGCCTCACTCATCCCTTGTACATCGCCTACCTCAGCTAAATAACCAGTTCGACCATGCTGAACAACTTCCGGCAGCCCACCAACATTACTGGCCACAACAGGAACACCACAAGCCATTGCTTCTAAAGCAACTAAACCAAAACTTTCGTTAGCGGAAGGTAACAAAAACACATCTGTCATTTGGAGTATTTCTCGAACACTCTCTTGTTTGCCTAAAAATTTGACTTTTTCCGAAAGCCCTAGGTTTAAGACCTCACGTTCCACTCTGTTCATCTCTGGTCCATCACCAACAAGAAGCAAGCTTGCTGGAAGTCGTTTTTCGACCAAGTTGAAGATTTTCACCACATCTACAACCCGTTTTACCTCTCTGAAATTCGAAATATGAGTAAGAATTTTTTCTCCATGAGGGGAGAAACTTCCCTTTCGACAAGATATAATTAATGGATCTTCCTTCGCTGGAGTATATATTTTAGAATCAACAAAATTAGGGATAACTTCAATTTGTTGATTGATAGATCCAAAAACCTTATAAGTCTCTCTGGCTAAGGCATCTGACACCGCAGTTATAGAATCACTAACCCTCAAGGCTAAACAGGTTAAGTGATAAAACTCTTCATAGATTCCAACTAATGTTACATCTGTCCCATGCAATGTAGTTACTAAAGGAATTGGTCGCTGCATCATCTGCTTAGCTAAGTAGGCACTAATACTATGTGGAATTGCATAGTGGACATGCAGTAAATCAAGTCCAACATAGTTCGCTACCTCGACTATTTTATTGGCTAGCAACAAGGTATATGGAGGATATTTAAACAACGGATAACTAACATCTTCTACTTCATGAAAAAAAAGATTTTGGTGAAACCTATTGAAACGAAAGGGACGACTAGAGGAAATAAAATGAATTTCATGTCCCTTTTCACCTAAAGCATACCCTAATTCTGTTGCTACAACGCCGCTACCCCCATAAGAAGGATAACAGATCATGCCAATTTTCATCTACTTTTTCCCCTAACTCATATTCGTGACTCGATGCGCGATGCGCGAAGTTCGAACCTCACGTTTTAGCTTCGTTACTCTTATCTAATTTTGAATTTCGCGCCTCGATCCTCGCAATTTAATTATACTGAATTTATTATCAGTACACAAATTTCTTGGCTCACTTAAATAAATATACCTTCTGATATTAAGTCATAAGCCTGTAAACGAGTATAGGCCAATAAGTCATCCCATTGTGCCTTACTAATTTCCCAAGGGGAATGCACTGCTACGCGACTGGCAAAACCTAGTGGTTGTCCACCGAACTCTTTTTCTAAGCGCCGTTGGGCTAAACTGATCGGTCCGGGAGCATGGGCATTACAGATGACTGGTTCAAGGCAAAGTACAGGCTGCTCGTCATAAGTTATTAATAAACTTTGCTTAGACTGGTTTTGAATAGCCACCCTTTCTCGGAAAATATCCCCTTCTAAGGGAATAGGATCAGGCTGAAGGTTACCACCCCTCTGTATCCAAAAAAGCCTATCTACATCACTGCAAATAGATACGAACAAGGCTTTTGCCCCCATTTGACGCGCAAATCGAATTATAAAAAAGGCTAACTCTCGCTCCGGCTCCCCTAGTATTGAAAAACCTTCTAGTAAAATTATGCGCTCTGATGCACTCAATATTATCTCCCTCGATTTTTTCAAGCTACCAAAGGTCAAAATTTGATAACCTGGAAGAACACGGATTTTAGGCTGTCCTCCATATCCACTTTCCGCAAAAAACGCCGTAAGAGCACAAGACCAATCTGTTAAAGCTTCCTCATTCCATTCTGATTGTGAGTCAAGTTCAAGTTCCATCCAAGACATTTGATGTCTCCTAACCTTAAAGCTATTTTCTCAATGAATATATATTTACTTATAGTGTGCCAACTTCACTAGACACTTATCCTCCAATTAACTTGAGCTGCACTAACCCTTCCTAGGCACTTAATGCCCAAGCCAAATCTAAAACAGGTAAACGATATTGTTTACCTGTCAATCAAACATTACTCACTCTCAATGTTTAAATATTGTTCCAACCAATTATCTATATTTACACATGGTTTAACCACTTTGAGGAAGGAAAGAATTTGTTCACCCCAAAACGGATCATAACGACAACCTAGCGAACCTCTTAGTTCTTTGATAACCTGTGCACTTTCAATTTTGTCACGATAACGTCTAACTTCGATCATGGCTGTATAACTGTCAAAAAGCCTCAGACCCCTAGCCAACAAAGGAATTTCCGAGCCACGTAAACCAAAGGGATATCCCCCGCCGTCAAAATCCTCATGATGAGCTGCAATTCCTTTGGCGATTCGCTCCCAATAACGATTTCCTGTATTCTTAAAATAGTCCAAAATCGTACTTTCCGCGATTAAAGGGTGTCCTATTTTATGAACCCAAAAGTTCGTCAGAATTTTCATAGGCATATATTTTAAAGTCTGGTTAGAAAAAAGAAGTTCGCGCGGCCAACTTGTCTTTCCTATCTCTAGCAAAAGACTCGCATTAACACATTCATTTCTAGTTACCCAGGACTGCTTAACAAACTTTTTGCCCGAAACTGTTTTCGTAAATTCATCAAGCAGATAGCCCATCTGCAAGCTATGATAATAAGTCATGTCATCAGCCCACGCCAGTTTTTCAAGCAGTTTCAGGATTTCTAAATTATACAAAATTTTATTTATATGCTACGCCTCCTTTATAAAGATAGTTCAAAATTAATTATGAGTTGGAATCTTTAACGTATATTTCCCTGGTTGACAGGAGATAATTTTAATAGTCTCATGTTTCTCATTCTATTATTCCCACTCCTCTCTCTTACTTCACTTGCGGCGATTTTCTCCGCAAGCTTTTTTTAGTACCTTAACCATCAGCTTTCGCTCTTCAGCAAAACCAACTTTTTCATAAAGCTGCAAAGCTTTATGGTTATGACTACTAACAGCAAGACCCAAATAAACTATCCCTGAATCATAGCAAAACTTTTCAACAGCTTCCAACAAAGCTGTTCCTGTACCGTACCCTCTATATGAGGATAAAACGGCAAAATCCATAACCCAAGCTTGATTAAGCCCTGTCAACTCCTCTATTGATCCAGGATAAAGTATTAAATACCCCAATTTTATTGGGTCTTTGTCATCTATCTCTTCGGCAATAAATACTTTAGAATCTGTTTGTTGAATCCAAGTCCAAAATACTTTAAGAACTTTATCACGATATTTAATGGTTTCCCCCATTGGTTGAAGACGCCATGGTGAAATACTATTAGGAATAACTTCTTTAGCTAAGGCATAAATAAAAGGCCAATCTCGGACATCACCCTGCCGAATCTGCATACTATCACCCCTTTGACTAATGTATGCATTCCAAAGGTCAGATGCCAGAGGTCGGAATAAAGAACGGAATCCAGGGCTCGAGGTTTCATAAATGCATAATGCATTTACCCTTTGCAATCGAAAAATGATCTGTATGAAGAAAGTTTCTTCAGGTACTTTATTGCTATTATAAACCTATTTATAAAGTCCAAAGTTCTTGATTTCTTTCTAGTCGATATAATATAGAAAACTCTGACTCTACAATTTCGGATGTTAGAAATCAGAGACAAGTAACCTGAAATCAAGTTCGAACTTCGAGATTTAGTAGCCGAAGAGCAAACAAGAGGTCTAATCCGTCATGCCTCACACCTTTGACATTCGGACTCTGTCTTTAATCATCGTGCCTCGCGCCTCGAAAAGGGGGGTCTGTTTATTAATATACTAATTAGTTTATTAATCATTTTAAGTGGCTTAGCTTTATTGCTCTGGGGTATGTATACCTTACGAACGGGATTAGAACTTTTTGCCACATCACAATTAAAACAACTTCTTCAACGTATGACAGCAACCCCTAGGCGTAGCTTCGTTAGCGGCATATTCGTAACCGCTTTGCTTCAATCAAGCACAGCTTTAACCCTAATGACAGTTTCCTTTGTTGATGCTGAACTTTTACCTTACGAGAATGCTTTAGGCCTTATTTTAGGAAGTAACATAGGAACAACAATAACAACCCAGTTGTTAGCCTTCCCTTTAGAACGCCTCGCTCCTCCAATCTTTGGTTTAGGAGCCTTAGGTTTTTTCTTTTTACCTAACCGCTGGCGTTTTCTGGCTTTAGCCTTATCAGGTCTCGGAATCCTTTTCTTTGCGCTAGATTTTCTACAAACCGGACTTTCCCCTTTAGCGAACCAAGAATACGTTCAAAAGCTCCTCCACAATTTAGGCAACAATCATCTTCAAGGGGTTCTAGCAGGCATCTTATTATCCGCCCTCTTGCACTCTTCAAGTGCGAGTACTGGGCTAGCCATGCTCCTTTCACAAGAAGGTTGGATTAATCTCCCCACAGTCTTAGCGATTATCTTCGGTGCTAACATTGGCACTTGCTTTACTGCAGTGCTTGCTTCATTAACAAGCTCACGCGCTGCTCAGCGCGTCGCTTTATTTCACGTCCTACTGAACATTTTTGGAGTAATGCTCTTCTTTCCCTTCTTAAATCCACTAGCCAATCTGCTTCAGCTTTTCAGTAGTAACCCAGCTAGACAAGCCGCCAATGCCCACACTTTTTTCAACTTATTTTCTTCATTATTAGTTTTCCCCTTATTGCCTCAGGCAACTCGACTTTTAAAAAAGCTCTTACCTTAATGCAAACTTCCGAGCAATTAAATCACATAACCCCTCAGCATCATCCAGATTATAACAAGGCACTCCATTCTCAAAAACGACGTCACTGGCTATCGCCAGTAGTTCACTTGGTTCACAAAGCAGTTCTTGGTGCCTTTCCGAACGAAATACTTCTATTTTAGGCTTATTTCCCCGTTTGTACCCTTCAGTAAATATTAGATCTACTCCTCTAATTCTGGCAATCACATCATCGAGCGGTTGATCATTTGGCACACTTTCTAAAATAGCTATTTTCCGGGGTGAAGAAATCACCACCATATCTGCACCAGCCTGGGCATGTCGCCAAGTATCCTTGCCGGGTTGATCCATCTCAAATCCATGTACATCATGTTTAATTGTTGCAGTACGCCACCCTCTGCGTTTGGTCTCCCTGAGGAGTTTCTCTAATAATGTCGTTTTTCCGGAATCTGATTTTCCAACCACCGAAACAACGGGTATCTCCAATTTTTCTTCCTTCATTAGGATTCCTCCCTATTTCCTATCCAATGAGCCCTCAGATAGTCTCCTTCTTTAACTACCCCATGTCCCGCCGGAACATCAATCAAAAGTTGACTACCGACCATTGAAAGTAAGACACTAGAACCTTGCGCCCCATGCGGTTGCGCCCAGATCTCTCCGTCGCGAAAGATTACTCTAGCACGTAAAAAACGGCGTTGTCTACCTGACTTGCCAAATCCACCCGCCATTTTGACTATCAACCCGTCTCCCTTAGATAAGCTAAGTCCGGCTAATTTACGAAGTGCTGGCCGAACAAGTAATTCAAACGTCATCAGGGCAGCGGCTGGATTTCCGGATAGTGAAAAATAGAGTTTTTTTTCCTTTACCCCTACTGCTACAGGAGTTCCAGGTTTCATATCGATTTTCCAAAAGAGCAGCTGGCAGTTATGTTTTTCCAAAGCTAAACGCATCAAATCATAGTCCCCAGCTGAGGCGCCACCAGTAGAAATAATCAAATGACAATCCTCTAGCTCTTGAAGTGCTGCCAATGTTTCCGGCAAAAGATCAGGTACCACGGGGATCAATTTAACATCACAGCCATTATTTTGAATGAGCCCTCGTAAAGTATAACTATTACTATTAAATATTTGCCCAGGTGCTAAAGTGTTTCCTACCTCTCTCAACTCTGAACCAGTAGCAAGAAGTCCAACTAAAGGTCGGCAATATACCTTAATAAACTCTACCCCCACGGCAGCTAGTAAACCAATTGCCGAAGGTGTTAATAAAATACCTGCGAGTAAAACTTTCTCTCCTTCCTTGATCTCATCACCTTTCGGAACTATATTTGCCCTAGGTGCCACAGGCGAATTTATGAGAACCACATTGTTTTCAAATTCTGTATCTTCCCATTTCACAACACAATTAGCACCCTCTGGAATCGGTGCCCCTGTAAAGATTTTAGCAGCTTCCCCTACTTCAACTTTTTGATCTGGCCATGTTCCAGCAGGAATTTCACAAATAACTTTAAGACTTAAGGGTGCAGTGTTGTTAGCCTCCGCCCAGTAAGCATACCCGTCAAGCGGTGAACGATCAAACGGTGGTATCGCAAATAATGAATAAACATCCTCTGCTAATACCCTTTGATAAGCATCCTTTAACCTTACTTTTTCAGTCTTGACAGGATAAGCATTATCCAAGACCAAAGATTTGGCCTTTTCTAATTCAATGAAAGTCTTCATATTTGTTCCAACATCCTCCTAGACTTACATAATTAACTTACACTCACGCTGACTTAAAATTTATAATCAAATAGTGCAAAAATAACCTGCTTCTATCTTAAAGCAGGATTATCTATGCTTAAATTGTTATGTACTTATAGGTATTCGAGTTGATTGACCCTCAACTTTTCAATCTGTACATTTCCATGTTCACGGTATATTTCAAGTAGTTTGTATGCTTCCTCGATATTAATAATCTCTTTATCAACACCAATCGTGATATTAGAGTGACAATACGTAACTTTTAGATGCTTGCTCCCCGATATTTGGACGAATGTAGTACTAACACCTGACCCACCAAGCTCTCTAATACTTACATCCCCCCCGGCAATTACCTTTCCACCCCTGCATACCCCTTCAATCTTGATATCACCGTCTGCACGAATCAAAGAATTATATACTCCATCGCTACACTCAAAGTCGCCCGCTGTTTCTATCACCGCACCCTGTATATAATTAACAATACACTTGAGTTTCGTTGGTACTTCTAACTTGATATTCGCAACGAAGTGCTTTATAACTTGATTAACACGCAACAAAAAGGGATAGGCTTGTAAGTCTAAAGGCCCCAACCCAGCTAGGAAATGGCTGGCGGTTCGAACGGAAATCATTAACTCCTGATTAACTAATTCATCCTTATTGCCTAAAAGGTAACTTTCAGCCCGAGACGCTAGTTTAGGCAAATCTGGGAAAGACCGTTCTATGACCAACTTTAAGCCCTGTCCTGGTTTAATCCTTTGAGTCTCCGGAGCCTTCATAAACTCAGCCGTCAGGGCCAGACAATGATCTAACTCTTCCTGGAGCCTCGTTAACAGTCGAAGTATTTCTGAACGCACAACATATCTTTGACCCACAATTAACTTTCCACCTATGACATTGTGTATAACTTTGATACCCTTTTCGGCTCTAATTTCGGCTCTTGATACTGCTCCATCTATTTCTACCTTACCCCCAGCATGTATGTGCAAACCATCTTGCACATTTCCCTTAATATATACATCACCTGGGAAATCTATACTGCCAGTCTCTAAATCCACGTCCCGATTTAAAACATATATATTCTCTACCATATAGGTAGTTTCATCCTTGCGTATGGGTTGACCATCACAGGTGGCCAATACTTCTAAGCCATCGTCAGAAAGTCGGACATTTTTGTTCAATTTAAAATGAAAATCTTTCGCAGTTGCTACGGGGAGATTCCTCCCAAAAACATCCTTTCCTGGAACCCCCGAAATACAAGGAATTTTACGAGCCAGAACTGCTCCTTCTTTAACCAAAACTATTTTAGACGCAAAAAAATCCACTCGTTCCTGCTCAGAATCGGCTAAAGAGTTAGGCGCACCGACAAAATCTTCTAATTTAGCTGCCTGGGGATTAATTGGCAAACTTGCTTCTGCGATAACTACTTCCCCCGAACCTGATACTTTTAGAATATCCGACCAAGCTTGAGAGTGTTTCCCATAAACAACCTGTAATTGTTCTAAATCCATATTCAATCGGTTTTCATCCCAATAATCACCCTCAGTTGGCAATTCTTTCCATTCAATATATTTATTCAAATCTAAAGAAGAAAAAGCGGAGATTTTTTCTGGCAATGCATACATCCCCGACTTTACGTGATTAACCTTAGCAATTACGGAGAACCCCTGATCACGAACTTCCAAGGTCCAACTTAACTGTCCAGGTTCGCGAAAGGGGCGGAATTCAATAATATTACCATCTTCATGAGCATAAGGCTTATCCTGAACCACCCCATTGCAAAGAACTTCTCCTATTTGACACGGAATTATCATTTTTAACCCGTCACCCGGTACAATAATATATCTATTATTTTCCCAACGTGTCGTCGAAATAGTCTCAACTTGTTTTAAGTCCGAGTCTTCACAAGTAATTTCCGAACCTGTTTGTGCTACGTTATCCTCAACCTTTATAAGAGGCAAATCCTGCTGTCCAAAGATGTCTTCTTTAATTTCATGAGAATAACTCACTTGTACTTTCCATTGTCGAGAGAGAAAAGAAGGCTTTTCAAGAATTTCTATTTTAAGCTCCTCGGGATGACATCCCCATTTCCGCGCCAATTCTGAACTAATGTCTTCTAAAGATCGCCCACGAACAACTTCTTCAGGCATGTTACTCCCCCCTTTACAAATAACCTAATTAAAATAACCTTATTTAATTATTTTATCAGACAATTTGCCAATTACACATAGGCCGTTAGGCCTATCTCCTTAAGAAAATCTTAACATTTCTCAATTTCTAGAGAAGTATAATTTGTTCTTGAAAATCGCATTTCAAAGGAAGTTCGGCTATTTTCTCCACAAAATCCGGACCAAACCTCATCACAAAATTCAAGGGATTAAGTAGACGCTCTTGTTTATGGCCTTTCGGTGCTAAACCATTCTCAAGTAATTGAAAGCGTCTCAACGAACCTTCATTGCGCTTTTTTTGTGCCTGCCAAATTTTAGTCTCTAAATAATCTATTTGTCCATTTACTTTATCTTGGTTTTGATGTAGCAAGTCAGGAATATTGGCGTGAATCTTTTCCAGCTGATAAAGCTTAGTATAGACTTCCTTGATCTCTTGTCGTGCACGATTGAAAGTCCCTTCGATATCGAAGTCATCGAGCTCCCTTACACTACGTTCCCTAGCGTCTGACAATCCCTGATAAACTTGTTCAATGCTAAGGTGCTCAGTCTCCAAAGCTTTATGCCAGGCTGGTGTTAGAACAACGGCAGATAATCGTGGAAATAGAACTGGCATCTCTAACCCTAAAACCTGGAATACTCCACCTAACTGGGCCCAATAATTAAGTTCTCCTGGTCCAGGTATATAGGCTAAGGTCGGGAGTAGATAATCTTGGACAATCGGACGAGTTACAACATTAGGCGAAAACCTTTCTGGTTCATTCTGTATTAAAACACATAACCGTTCTAAGGTTAAACTCTCCTTTTTACCCCTTAAATAAAAACCATTTTCGTTCCAAAGCAAAGCACGACGCTCTGGATCTTCCATAAAAAGGTTTATACTTTCGCCCTTTTGGTGAATCTGTGGCTCTTGACCAAGGTTTCGCCATTCAACTGTTCGACTTTCAAAGGCCTCTCCAACCTGACTATGCGACCTAAGTATCTTTTCATAGATCGGTGCGGCTAAACGCTTAAATTCTGGTAATAAAGGGTCAAAGAAAATCAGACCCCGATCCTTTAATAACCATTGTAAAATTAAAGCAAACCACTCTCCAAGATTACTGGCCAAATTCGTAAAATACTGCAACTTTTCAAAAACTTCCAGACGAAATTCACTTTCTGGAAAGGCACTTTCTAATTGCGGGAAAATCTCCTCCCACGAGGGCACACTGAGCCGTCCAATCGAACGCCCCCCACCCTCACCGGGCATGTGACAAACAAGGGGTTTACCTGCTTGATCCAGAAATACGGTTTGTTGGATTTCTGCCCAATCGTGATCTTCGCTGGCTATCCAAAAGATAGGAATTACTGGACAACCCAATTCTCTACTCTGAATTTCCGCCAGCTGAACCGTAGTCATAGCCTTGTAAATTGTATAAAGTGGTCCTGTTAAAAACCCTGCTTGCTGACCAGTTACAATAGCTAGTGAATCCTCACGTTTCAGCAACGAAAGATTGTCAAAGGTTTTAGCACCTGCCCCAAGGCGTTTATGATAATCTTCTAAAACCTCAACTAAGCTTTCTCGGTCATAACTTTGTTCCCTGAGCTGTTTAGCCCGTCGTGAAAAACTTACTTGTTCCTTGGGATCTCCTCCACTAAAAAAGAAAGCCACCTGTTCAAAACAAGTCGCCCCAGTATTCTTTAATTTCATCATGCTATCCCCTTTGTTCGATGCACGATGCACGATGCACGATGCACGATATTTGAACTACAAATTTTGTTCTGTACGATATGAAACTGCAATTTTTCCAGGTTCTCCTGCCTCTACCCTTCCAATAATCGCTACAGCAGGAGTATCGAACGTTTTTAACTTGGCCACTAGACTATCCAGTTTATTTTCAGATACAGAAAACAACAATCCCCCTGAGGTAATTGCGTCAACTAAAACCAACTGGAGCACTTCTGGTACTTCTGGGTCAAAATAAACTTTGTCCTCCAGAAACTTTCGATTGGCTAATGTTCCACCAGGAATTGCCTTTTGTTTTATACATTCCCACACACAATTCAGAACAGGTACAGCCTCGGCCTGAATCCTAGCACTACGAGCACTGGCAACAAGCATTTCATGAAGATGCCCTAGAAGTCCGAACCCAGTAACATCTGTACAGGCATTTACCCCAACCTCCAAGGCTGCTTCACAGGCACCGCGATTTAGTGTTGCCATAACCTGTATCACTTCTTCCTCATCCGAAGGGGAAACAATCCCACGTTTTATACCAGTCGTGATAATTCCAATCCCCAAAGGCTTAGTTAACACAAGATAATCGCCAGTCCGTGCCGTCGCATTAGATAAAACTTTGTCAGGATGGACTATACCAGTAACTGAAAGCCCATATTTCGGCTCTGAATCATCAATCGAATGCCCCCCAATCAGCAAGGCACCTGCTTCTTTAATTTTTTGACTTCCTCCTTCGAGTATTCGGGCAAGAATCTCCATATCCAACTTATTTACTGGAAAAGAAACGAGGTTTAAGGCAGTCAGGGGTTTTGCCCCCATAGCATATATATCACTTAAAGCGTTGGCTGCTGCAATTTGCCCAAAAGCATAAGGATCATCAACCACAGGTGTGAAAAAATCCACTGTCTGCACTATCGCCTGTTCAGAATTCAAACGGTAAACCCCAGCATCATCAGAAGTACCTAACCCGACCAACAGATTCGGATCTTCTAGATTCGCTGGTAAGTAACGTAACACTTTCGCTAGGTCCGCCGGACCTATTTTACACCCTCAACCTGCTTTATTAGAATATTGAGTTAAACGGATCTTTTTATTTATATCATTTAGATCAGTGTTCAACATAAATGTACCCCACTTTGTAATGCATAATTCATAATTACATGATTTAATAATTACATAACTTCGTCGTGATAATTACTATTATACTTGTATTTATTCATTTATTCAATTTCTCACGCTGGCCTTGGAGGCACAATACCTTACAAGGTTAGTTTAACGTATTCACTCATTAGCCCAGTAAGATAGACGTTCCACAATTTCTAACCCATCATTTTCTAATAAAGTACGAATGTCTAATAACACCCAGTCCTTATGAATCCTCGCCAAGATTGGGATAGCACCACGCCTTAGAAATCGTTCCAAATCGTCGACTGATCCATTCTTAGGACGGATTGCGCAGACCCAAGTTGGTAACTCCACTGTTGGCCAAGCGCCTCCCCCCACACGTGAAGAATCTTTTTGAAGTTCAACGATCAAGTTTGAGTTTTTCTTCAAAGACTTCTCTAGTAATTTAGCCCTCTTTTCCAACTCTTCTAAAGGAAGGCCAAGCATTTGCCAAACAGGGATTTCCTCAAGCTTTCCTTGTTTGTAAATTTGCAAGGTGCCCTCCAAGGCTGCTAAGGTTAATTTATCGATTCTTAAAGCTCTCGTCAATTGGTTACTCCGCAAACGTCTTACAAGCTCACTTTTTCCAATAATGATCCCTGCCTGAGGCCCCCCTAATAACTTATCACCGCTGAAGGTAACTAAAGAAAATCCCACTTTGATACTTGCCGAAATAGTTGGTTCAGCAGGTAATCCTAGGGTCACGCCATCATAAAAAGTTCCGCTTCCTAAATCTTCGATTACTGGAATATTATAATTTTCTCCAAGTTCTATTAATTCTCTTTCAGAAACACTATGAGTGAAACCTTCAATTCTATAGTTGCTTGTATGTACCTTTAACAACATTGCAGTTTCTGTGGCTATGGCCAATTCATAATCTTTAAGCCAAGTCTTATTAGTAGTTCCTACCTCAACTAATCTGGCTCCACCAGCTTTAAGTATTTCCGGAATACGGAAAGAGCCACCCACTTCAACAAGTTCGCCTCGAGAAACTATAACCTCTTTATTGGCTGCAAAAGTATTCATAATAAGTAAAACCGCTGCAGCGTTATTATTTACCACAATTGCCGCTTCTGCCCCCGTAAGATCGCAGAGAAGTTTTTCAACATGATCATAACGAGAACCACGTTCACCTGTTTCTACGTCTAATTCCAGATTTGAGTAATGGCACGCTTGTTCCCAAACAAATTCGGCCACACGTGGTGAGAGCAAAGCCCGACCGCAGTTGGTATGCAAAATAACTCCGGTGGCATTGATTACCGGACGCAAACTCATCACTGGTTTCTTCAGCTTACTTATTACTTCGTTTTCTATCCAAATCCACAGGGAAAGGGTGAATTCTTCTAAAGGTAAAATCCAAGGTTCTGATAATTCTGCTCCAGAAATATTTTTTCTAGCCTTTTGCAATACTTGTCGAATAATATTTGTTAATCGTTGAGTTCCCTCATTTTTTGATAATAAAACCTTTACCTCATCATTACTTTCCAATCGTGTACTAACCTCATGTACTGCTGGAAGCTCCCTTAAACGATGGTATTTCTCATCCGCCATATTGCGACACTCCTTATAATTCATTCCTTAACTCGACCAAATCTACTTTTCTTACCCGCACTCTTTTTAGGATTTCGACAGCACCTTTAACATAAGATAGTCTTACACATACGTTATACATAGGAGGTAACTGCTTTGATTATTTTTCCAACAATTGATTTAAAACAAATCTCTAAAAACCACTCTCCGAGAAATACTGTTATACTTCCCTTCACCCAATCTATCCACCAAATAAAAGCTCACGGCAAACCCTGTATCTTCTGCGGTCTAAAACTAAAAACCCGCAATTTCAAAGGAAAGACTGTATGCATATCGTGTCTAAAAAGTATCCCCTCGATTTTTAATTTTGGTTAGTGAACTCTTTCAGCGAAAGCTGAACATCGAAACTTCGGTGACGAAGGAATCTAGTTAAATTTGAAACAACATTTAAGATATTAATCGTAAGGGAAAAGGGAAGCGTACGCTTCCCTTTTCCCTTCTAATAAAAATTCGTTTAAGCCTTAACTGTAGCACGTACTTGTTTGTTAAAAGAAGAATTTAGTGTTTGAACTGCCTTCTCAAGTATAATTACTTTACCATGTTCTACAAGGAAAGCTCTTGTAGTATTGATTATCTCACCATATTCATCTAGAACAGCTTCAGCCAGTTGCCTCTTTTTCCCCGACCCCAGTTTGATCAATGTTAAATAATACTCACCCTCAAATTCGAAAAGACTAGAACTGAGTTGAGTAAAAGTTGGTAAACCTTTAACTCCAGCTAGTACATCCTCAAAATCCTTAAAAACATAGACCCATTCCCGTGATCGACTTCTCGGGGTCTTCTTTTTAACCTTTTCTCTGCCAGATATTGGAAGTTCGTTGATGTCCTCTTGTTTCATTACAGTTATTACAAATTCTTCGTTAGATGCCACGGTTGCCTGAATCCAAAAAGGCTGATCTAAATTAAACTCGACCTCTTCACGAGCTTGGGCAATCAATTCCCAAAAAAGTTGTTCTGTTTTAGATGAACGTTGGAACAAATCAGCCATGGAAATATCTCTGTCCGCCAATTCTGTGAAGGAGATGAAGATGCGGATCGTATATTCATTAACTTTCTGGACACGCATAACCCCCACCTCTCCTTTCTCCATTATGATCTTATTGTATCTTATTCTTATTATAGCATAATACGCACCAAATTTCGAAAAATAAAAAGAATACACCTAGCTTTGCCAAATGTATTCTCGATATACTTAATAAAGTTATCGGCATACTACTCGACCAAAAATAAAAATAGATTGTTTCGAAAAAATACTTTTTAAAATTATAATCAAATTGGTATTCTAGACAGCATTAGTAATTGAATATCCCGCTGTCGAATCAATTTGACAACAATCTCCGCCTTGCAACTTAACAGTATATAAAAGATTATCAACTCTATCAAAAAACTCTTCTAACGACTCACCCCGATAGGCAGCCATCCCCATACTAATCGTTACGCATTCACGAATATCCAACCGT
>JBAQMG010000102.1:0-2854 GCA_049302575.1 Desulfitobacteriaceae bacterium
CGCCCTTAAGCATTGTACCAACCCAAAGTTCATCATTAAACACACAGATCACTCCTAGTATACGAATGCGTATGAATCATTTTGTAGAAATTAGCTGAACAGCAACCTTTGTTCTAATCTAACTTAACAAAGGTTGCTGTTTGATACTCAATATCTAACTTTTTCGGAATAGCCATGAGTAAATTCCTCCCTGCTGAAACTTTTAGTATATCCATTATAATTTCGTTTCAAAATATATACAAGTTTAGCACCATATTTCAATGTGAACTCGTTCAACAAAAGTTGAACGAGTTCACTTATCCCTTATCCAAATAAACAAAAGCGAAAGGCTTTTTGTTACACCTTCTGTGAGATGAATCACCGTCCCCAAAATATTGCCATCAAGCCGCTTTCCACAGCAACATTTTTTCTGTTACGGACAGACTTCCGCCGACTTCGACGGGCTGCATCAAGGATTTGTTATTACAAACTTTCCTTTTTGCCGTAGTCTTAGAGGGAACGTTTCATGGCGTTAGCCAATCATTCCACCCCTCGAACTATCAGTTAGAGATTGTTAATCCCTGCTGTTTTTACTTGTTGTAGAAATTAACCCACAGACAATTCTGTAGAGCAACATATCGCTACACTTTTCCAGTGTACCCCCTCTACCCCACTTACCTACAATTTATCCTCAGAACATGTTCTCCCGAACAACTTCACCCTCTAAAAACACATACCTAAAACCCCTAACCCACACGACAAGTGACTAAATTTCCGAGTAATACTGTCAAACACAAGCATAAGACATTGAGGGGAAACCAGGACTCTATATCTTGGTTTCTATTATTTTGATTAATTTATTTTTTTAGATCTCTTAAATGTTTTATTAAAGCATCTTTATCAAAATTCCTTTTGTCTATAGAAAATAATTGACTATTTTTTGCGTTGTTAAGTTCTTCATGCAATTCAACATTTTTATCTTTAACCTTAAATCTTCCTTGATATGCTCCTGTCAACACATATTTATCCTTACCTGCCGACTGTGCCGATTTATCTTGTAAGAATAGTATCACAGTATCCCCATTTTCTATATTTTCTAATCCGTTTATATTTTGTACTATCTTATTAGGTAGTGGGTCTATGCTTTCCTTTCCAAATTTTTCTTTATAAATATTTGAGGCAAATTCGGTTGCTACAGATCCTTCAAGAGTGCCACCCCGAAAGATTACATTTATATTTTGATTAACGCCAATGTTTCCAACAAAGTCATCTAGTACTTGGACTGTAGCATCCATGTAGATGTTTGAGTCTTTATATACTGTTTGGGCATTTATTACTTTACCTTGAATTAAAAAGTCAGAATTAGCAAATAAATCATCTATACTTTTAAATATTTTAAGCACATCAGTCTCTGAATTTATAGTCAATATCCTTTCACCATAAGTATTTGAATTAGAAACATTTTTATTATCAACTGCTTTTGCATTCATTAGATTTGCTACTTTATTTGGAGTTTTAAAAGTAAATATTCCATAACCTGCTAAAATACCTGCTAAAATAATACTTAATAATGATAGTATTATTACAGTTTTTTTCATAACTATATTCCCCCCCTTAATAATTTATTAATTAATACAAGAAATTTATTCCATCGCAATCATCTTGCATCGGCAGATTTACCGTTCTCCCATAGCCTAGTTGACACATTATTGCAACAGTATTCGAAACATGAGCTAAACCCATTCCGTGCCCAAGTTCATGAGCAATCGTACCTTGCTCATTAAACTGCGACAGCCCCGGCATTACATTGCTATTGAAATCAATTCTTGACCACCCCCAGTTTTGAGATGGATACTGTCCATTAGGGGTGAGAAGTGTACTATAAAGATACAAATTAGTTTGTGCTATTGTATTGTAATCACCACTAAATGTAATTTGATATAGATCAAATACACTTTCACTTTGGGTATAAGTCCGTACAATTGATATTGGAGTTGTATAATTTGAACCTAATCTAGATGTAGTATAATCCCAAGAACTAATTGCATCACCTATTAGTGTTGAATATCCTGAAGCACTAGATGTTACAAAATAGGCCCTATTGTTATAGCCATAGTTACCAACCCCTCCATTCAGTGTATAATTGTTAGGAAAAGTGCTGTATGCGAATGCATTTGTAGCAATCATTAAAATCGCGAGTGTCAGTATTACTACTACAATGCTTTTTTTTCTCACGTTTAAAACCTCACTTTCAAAAATATCAAAAATACGATATTACGTTTTCATAGATTGGAGACACCACAAAAGATGTGTTTATTATTACTGCCATTCGTTATGAAGTAACAACCGTCGCCACCTTGAAAATCAATCATCAGCTAAACCATTAGTACTCTTAAAATGAAATAAGTTGGCATCATAACGATGTGATCATTGGCATTAGGGATTTAGTACTAACGGGGCTATTGCACAGGTCGATAATTATTGTTTTATTCAATAACCAAACGATGATATTGGATTATGAAGTACTTTGATTGTTAATACCAATAACTTGGACCCGTATAAGTAGCCTGTTCTACCAAGACATCATTCTGATAGACTGCTCCGGTTGAAACCAGACGGTAATAATAACCGCTCATTACATACCACTTTTGATTCAGATAGCCACTGTTGCTGTAAGAAGTGCTTGTCCAGCTATTGATTGTCTGCCAACTTCCATTGGTGTATTGTTGGATGCTGGCATTAATGACAACTTTGTTTATATTGCTACGTGCATAAAGGCTTGTATCAAATTGAGCTAGTCCGCTGCTGGAAATTTCAAAGGAATTTGTGAATTCCGTGATGCTGACCCATAATGGTCCTATTTCTGAGTTGGTTA
>JBAQMG010000103.1:0-14110 GCA_049302575.1 Desulfitobacteriaceae bacterium
ACCTACTACCAGGCACTTCTCCTTCTGGGGATTCCGGAAGATGAGCGGGAGAAATTTATCCTGCAGCATGATGTTGTAGATATGACCACCCGGGAGCTGGATCAGGCTCTCAAAGAACGGAACCAAACCGCTCCGGAGAAAGAGCAGGCTCAAGTCACGCCCATGCCAAATAATCCTCAGGATATCAAAATAGAATATGTGACTGTCAAAAAAGACGCCAAACCAATAAGCGGGTCAAAAACTGCAGCCTCCCAAACCTTTACCACGGAGTATGAAGAAAGATGCGCCGCTTGCTGCAAAACTATCGCCGATACATTCCAGGAACTGCTGACAGCGCTCCTACAATTGGCCAGACTTGATCAGACGGTGAAGGAAAAATGTAATAAAAACGCAAGCCAGCTTGCTGAATTTATAGTCGAAAGGCTTAAAGAGTGGCCGCCTGTTGTCAAGACGAATTTGACGAATGTTGAAACGTACGCCACTCATGATAGATGGTAAAAATCGCCAACCCCTTTATCCTGGGTGCTGGATTTGGCCTGCTTCACTATCGGATATGCACGGACCGTAACAAAATAACAGCCGGAACACCTTTGATAGTGTTCCGGCTGTTTCCACTTACCGCTCTTTTAGCGTATTTTTTCATACCCGCTTCTTATATACCTTCATGGCAAAGATATAGGCCACTATCATAATTCCCAAGCACCAGGCAAGAGCAGTCCATATTTCAGGGCCTGCCGGCTGATTGGCAAGCAGCGCGCGGATGGTTTCCACGATCGAGGTCACCGGCTGGTTTTCGGCAAAGGCGCGAACGCCTGGCAGCATCGATTCGGTTGGCACAAATGCCGAACTGATAAACGGCAGGAAGACGATCGGATAGGAAAAGGCGCTTGCGCCGTCAATTGATTTTGCAGATAGCCCGGCAATCACCGCGATCCAGGTTAAGGCCAAAGTAAACAGCGCGAGTATACCGGCCACGGCAAGCCAGGACAGCACTCCAGCCGGCGAGCGAAAGCCCATAACAAGCGCGACGAGGATGATAACGACAACAGAAATGGCGTTGGATAACAGCGAGGTCAGCACGTGCCCCCACAGCACGGTGGAACGCGCGATCGGCATGGAGTGGAACCTCTCGAATATGCCCCGCTGCATATCGATAAACAGGCGGTAAGCCGTATAGGATATGCCGCTGCCGGCAAGTTCTTTGATAATCTTCCAAACCTCTAAGCGCGCCTCGGGGTCAAGCCCGGTGGTCGGCTCATCGAGGAAAATAATCTGCGGTTTTACCATCAGGCTCATGGCGATGTCAAGCCTGCGGCGCATACCGCCCGAATAAGTAGATGTCCTGCGGTTGGCGGCGTCTAGCAAGCCAAATCGTTTCAGTAAACCGTCCGCGGCCTGACACGGATTTTCCAGGTGACGCAGTTTAGCAATCATGATCAGATTTTCCCGCCCGGTCAAAACCTCGTCCACGGCGGCAAATTGTCCCGTCAGGCTAATCGACTGCCGCACATAATCGGGCTTGGACGCTGCGTCAAATCCGTTAACAGTAACGGTTCCGCTGTCTGGTTTCAGCAGCGTGGCGAGGATTTTGATAATCGTCGTTTTGCCCGCGCCGTTGGAACCGAGCAGGGCGAAAATACTGCCTGTTTTTACTTGAAAATCCACTCCTGAGAGCACAGGGATGTTTTTATAGGATTTTTGCAACCCTTGTACCGAGATGGCGATTTCATTCTGCGGCATATTTATTTCCTCCTTATGGTGTTAACAAAGTGATACCGGTCAAGTCTGCCTTTCCGTTTTTCAAAAAGGCGTAGGTCAACTTATCCGCTTTACAGTCAATAAACCGAATCCGCTTCAAGCTCGTATTTTTGAAGAAAGTGTTCGTAAGCGTTGCATTCTGGAAAGTCGCCCCGGAAAATCTGCAGTCTTCAAAAGAGCAGTCCTTCAATGTACCGTCGATAACTATATCGGAAAGCTGTGTGGCATAAAAGTTGGTTTGCTTCCACACGGCGTTTGGTATTGTATTTTTCAAAAAGGCACTGGATTTGATGGCCGCTCCGGTAAAATCGGCACCGGAGAAATCGCAGCCTTTGATATGGCTCCCAGAAAACTCAACTTCTTTTAAGGAACAGTTCCGAAATAAACTGTTTACTATATTGGAACCCTGAATGCGGCTATTACTGATATCAGAATTCGAGAAGTCGCAGCTATCTACATTGTTGCCTTTCAGCAGAAGTCCCGACATCTCAGAACCGATAAAAAGGCAGCGCTGCATGTTGGAAGAACTGAATTTTTCATGCAGATTATTGAGTCCCGAAAAATCCGCGTCCACCCAGTTGCCGCTTGACATATCCCAGCCAAGCTTTTTTTCCGGCTTTCCGGATGACGATGCGGCCGGTTGCTCAACTGAAGCATCAGCAGACGCTTTTTCGGTGATTGCCGCTTGGAAGCTTTCAGAAAAATAGTTAAGGTCTACGCCCAGAACTTCCGCCAGCCGGTTAAAAGTGATGATATCCGGCATTGACTCTCCGCGCTCCCACTTTCCGACTGCTTGCGGACTGACGGATAGCAGTTGGGCAAGCTGGGCTTGGGAGAAATTCTTCGCTTTGCGGGTCTCTGAAATTTTATTTCCTATCATGATTGATGTTAACATGGCGGGTACCCTCTCCTTATTTGATTTCGTCGACGCTGTTATTTTACTCATATTCTCACCAAGTTTCAATAAAAAATAGGAAACAGTTAGTTGTTTTTGCGCTACATTTAGTTGTATTGAGGCAGATGTAAAAAACAGGACATGTGGTTCCTTTTGTTGAACAAACTATTAGGAGAAATTTATGGAGACAAAGGATATTTATGAATAAGGATGTTTCTCTCTTTATTCTGAATGCTAAAAAATGATGAAAGGTAAAACGATATGAGCGGTACAGAAGAAGAGGTCCGGCGCCGGCTATTCGAGCTGCGGGATCTGAAATACAAAGAGTTTGCGTGCAAGCTCATGCCGACAGTGAACCCGGAAGCCGTGATTGGCGTCCGCACGCCGGATCTGCGGAAGCTCGCCCGGGAGTTATCCAAAACGCCGGAGGCTGCGGAGTTTCTCAAAATCCTGCCGCACGCCTATTATGAAGAAAATAACCTGCACGGCTTCCTGATTGAAACGATCAGGGATTATGATGCTGCCATTGCTGCCGTTGACGAGTTTCTGCCGTACATTCAGGAACAGCGTTTGGCGAAGTGGACGCACAACAAAGCGATCCAGAAAGCGGTTGAGAGCTACCGGATCGGCGACGAAGCAAAGGCGTACCTGCGGACACTGAAAGTAAACGGAGGGAATCGGTCGTGATCGTTTTATGAAGTGGTGGCCGCATGCCCGCCTAACAATGAAGAATTAATATGATAGAGAATATATTTACGGAGGAAATAATTGAGGTAGCTGAGAAATTTGGTATTAAATTTGATGATGAAGAAAAAAGTCCAACCAAAAGAGGAGATGGATAATTTGGTTGTAACAGCAGGGTATTTCTGATACTATTATGTTACTTTTACATAGTATTTGTTGCTAAAAAGTATCTTTTTGTGTAGTTTTTATGCAGGAAATAGCCTTTATTTATAGAAAGTTTTACTCAGAAGGAGTGGGACAAAATGTTGAACAATTTATATGCAACTCGATTAGTACTTTCTTTGTTCCATCAAGAGAATACGGCTCTAAATAGCCTTGATGTAGCTGTCGCTATTCGTAAGAACTTAGGCGACATTTTTACTCGTAATCCGATAATATTACCGGATAATGCTCCTCCAGAGATACCACGGGTTATATTTCAAAGTGAAGATGGTTTTGCCGTTTCCGTATCACAATCTCGAACAGACTTTACGTATGAATCGAAGTCGGAAACACATTATGACCATGCTCTTGGACAGTTTGTTTCCGTCGCTAACAAACTAACTTCTGCAGTATTAAGTGGCTTTGGAATAGGTGTCAATCGAATAGCTTTCATACTGTTTTCTCGGTTAAATTTGTCAGACAACGGTGTCCGATTTATCCAGGATTTATACTTAAACAGGGATAAGCTACAGGATATAAGTGGTGCTGAAACCCACTGGCTAGTTTACCCTATTATTTCGGGAGAAGAAATCAACCGATGGGTACGAGTAAAATCTGTTGCTAATGAACAAGGTGTTTCTGAAAACTCTGTTGATGTTTTCGTCGATTCAAACACCAAAGTTAATCTTGAGCGTAATTACACGCTAGAAGAAGCTGTCTGCTTTATTGAAAGTTGCTGCAAGGATCTGCGAACCAATATGTATGGCATTTTACGTTTTGATTGGGGTGAAAATCACGAACAATTCCGCCGCTTACAATGATACTTGGGATTATGGTTGTGACAATAATTTTGAAGGGGTAATTTCACGATTAACCCTAGCTGCATATGATAACAGCCAGAAACAAATGGGTTCATCTAATAATTTTGGCATTAGCTCAATCCCAGTGGAATCTCATCGATCACAGTTGCATATAAATGTATTTGTAAAGAACTTTATGGACATGATTAACTTTGTAGACACTAGCCATGTTGATCAAACGTTATTTCAACCAAGTCCTAATAAGGTTCTTGGTGCTAGTACATTTGTTAAGTTATTTAGTGAGACGGAGGCGGAGTTAATGAAAACGCCAAATAGCCGTAAATTACATTCAGGTAAAAGCATAAAATCCTCTGTCACCCACGGCGGTCCCCTTAAAGCACATAAATTAGATAGATTAGAATCAGATGTAAAACGAGTAATCACAACTAAGCCTTACCTATCTTGCAAATCTATTTTGTCAGAGGTAACCAATGGCGGTCCTTTGCCAAGAAAACCACAGAGATAGGGGGCGAAAATTTTGTGGTATACCGAGATAGATCCTAATGAGGCTGTTAGTCAGGGGGATATATTCTTTAAGTGTTCCATTTTTTCATATGGTCCTTATACTTTTGATTCGTCAAATCCTGCTGAAATAACTCAGGTGGATACAATTATATATACTGCAAATGTTGTTGTAGTGAGTCAGGCATGTGATTTGCAGTTTGATGACAAAAACACAGTTGACAATGTAGTAGTGGTTCTATTGGATAATGTGGCAACCATGGAAATTTAAGGGAATAGATGGAATTTTGTCTCTGAAGTTAGGGTCGGTAGAAGACCGAACTGTTACCTACTCAATAAGCACGACGGCAATATTAAAATGGGTTATCAAATAGCTGACTTTTCAAGTGTATGTACAGTTCCATATGATCTTCTTATGTCCATCCGAGAATACCACGGCCTAAGATTAAGGCTCAATTCCCCTCATAGAGAGTTGCTTTCACAGAAATTCGGTAATTATTTTGCCCGCATCGGACTACCTGTTGATGACTCGATAGATAAAAACGATTTAGAAGCAATAGTTAAAAATCCGTAATTAAAGCAATTGCTCCGCCTAACAGCGGAGCTTACTTATTTCTCGAAAACTATTTTGCTAATCCGACGATGTAGCAATCCCACGCACGTGGCAGTCTTTTTACTAACACTCCAACGAGTTTTAGTAATATCGATTTCTCCGGCACAGCGCATTCCGTATTTGCTGAGAAAAGCATAGATAGCGTCTTGGGCAACTTGCCCACCATCAAACTTAACTATTTTCTCCAAAAAGTCATCATCTTTTATATGTTGTAAATAATCAATGACTTCTGGATAAGGACGAATCACATCTGCGACAGCCAATAGCCCGAGGCCCATTTCCGAAGTAATATTGTTGGGTACAGATTGAGAAAGTAGGTCTGCTGCATTTTTCTCACCTAACCATTCGTTCATTTTTTCATTGATCCATGATGAAGCATTCATACCAGTCATAATCACACCAAAACTCTGTGAATCAGAATTGGTCTTCTTTGATTGTTGGATATGTTCCAGGATAAAATCAAACAGATCCGATCCTGATTTCGTTTGGATATTTTGTTTTAACACTTCTATCGATGTTTGACTACGCCTGATCAAATCAGAAACGATTGTCGGATCGTAGTCGTTTAGTGTTTGATAATCCGGAGGCGACACAGCTTTATTGCTTTTACCGGGACCTGATTCTTTTTTATCATCCGGTAACGATTTTATAAAATCTCCCCGCTCTAGGATGGTTGTAAGTGCGTCTTTTATGACCGGATCGGATTTTCCCAAAACATTTACTATAGTTTCTCTGCTGACAGGTGAAGCCAGCATAGGTGTAACATCAACAAATAACCTTCCGCCAGCAGTACGCATGAGTGCCGGGGTCGTTAACAGGAAAAAAGACAATCCCAATGGTTTCATGGCATCGGTCATCATTTGCTGATGGCCGACAGATACATAGACGTGATTTTCTTGATCGTTCGCTTCAGGGATGGGATATAAGGTAGTGATTGGCCGACTCTGGACAATATAAAATGTATCGTCAGCCAAACACCATTCGATGTCTTGGGGGCTGCCAAAATAAGCTTCGATCTGTCTTCCTAGGCGTGCCAGTTGTAAAATTTGTTGTTCAGTAAGTGTTTGAGTCTTTTGCTGATCAGGGTCGATCTGCTGTGTCTCTGTTCCGCCTTCTTTTAGTCCATAGATCGCCAATTTTTTGGTGGCTATCAGCTTATCGACGATTTTACCTGCCTGTACTTTATAACAATCGGCAGATACCAAGCCGGAGACCAGTGCTTCTCCAAGTCCAAAACCGGCATTGATTGATAGCAGCTTTCGGTTAGAAGTCAGCGGATCAGCGGTAAATAAAATCCCTGAAGCCTGTGGGAAAACCATCCTTTGAACGATAACGGATAAATAAACTTGACTGTGGTCAAATCCGTTCTGCATTCGGTAGATTACCGCACGATCCGTAAATAGGGAAGCCCAACATTTGCTGATATGCTGCAAGATGGCTTCTTTTCCGATGATATTTAAATAGGTGTCTTGTTGACCGGCAAAAGAGGCCTGTGGTAAATCTTCAGCAGTCGCACTGGAACGCACTGCATAAGCATGTTCATCGCCAAACTGGGAGAGGAGGGAGGTGATCTCTTCATTAATGTCTTGAGGGATGGCTATCCCTTCGATGACCCTGCGAATCTCACCGCTAAGTTCACCGATTTTATCCCGGTCTTCCACCTTTAGAAGCGATAACTGATCAAGTAATTCGTTAATCGACGACGTTTCCCCAAGGATTCTTTTAAAGGCTTCAGTCGAAATACAAAAGCCATCCGGTACTTGTATTCCTTCAAGCTTGGAAAGTTCCCCCAGGTTCGCGCCTTTACCCCCAACAACCATGAGTTTTGTTTTGTCAATATCCTGAAAACCAAACACAATTGAACTCATAGGTTTCCCTCCTCTAAGGCTTCTTTTACTGCATTTAATTTTGTTTCTGGAATCATATTATTTCCTTTGGATTCCATAATAATGCCCCTCCAATAAATCGCATTAACGTGCTCTTGCATTATAGCAGTACCAAATGGGAACAAATAGTCTACATTTACAATTTTTTGTATGATATAATTAAAGTAGGAAGAATTTAAATTTCAAAGAAGTAAACCTTAAAAGACACTAACCCGATGCCAAGGTACATCCTTTTATAAACATATAAAAATAGTTATTTAGCGAGCTGAAATAGTTCAAACAATTAAAGGGAGGGTCGAAAACTCTTTTACTGGTGACCATCAGTAGGAAACTGCGTAATACAGATTATTTATGTAATCCATATTTCTTTTTGCATGCTCATATAGTAAAATAAAATAATAATCAAAGATTGGAGTTGAAAAGATGCGTAATTATTCTTGCTAAATATATAAAGCATAATGAAATTATGAAAACGGTGGCAGATACCGCTTGTTTTGTTGTGCAAATGCAAGAAAGTTACTATCTCTTTTCACTCAAATATTACATCTTTACCATTCTCTATATGGGTCTGGCTTTGCTGTGTATATACGAGCTGCAAGAATTAGCTTTCTTGCAGCTCGTATTTTTTTTACACAGGAGGACAAAATTATGTCTCTAATAAATGTCACAAATCTGACATTTGCCTATGATGGCAGTTACGATAATATCTTTGAGAATGTAAGCTTTCAGATAGACACTGATTGGAAATTGGGCTTCACTGGCAGAAATGGCAGAGGAAAGACAACCTTTCTCCATTTGTTGCTTGGCAAATACGAATACAGCGGCAGCATTTCTGCAAGAGTCAGCCTCGAGTATTTTCCGTACGAGGTGGCATACAAGGAAAACAATACCATTAATGTGATTGATAGCATTTGTTCTGATTATTTTCATTGGGAGCTTATGCGAGAGTTAAATCTCCTTGACGTTTCGGAAGATGTTTTGCATCGTCCGTTTTATACTCTCAGCAATGGTGAACAAACCAAAGTGCTGCTTGTGGCATTGTTTTTAAAAGATAACAGCTTTCTGTTGATCGATGAGCCAACCAACCACCTTGATATGAACGCTAGAAAGCTTGTCAGTGATTATTTAAAGTCGAAGCAGGGCTTTATTTTGGTATCTCATGACAGAGCCTTTCTCGACAGTTGTATCGATCACATTCTTTCAATCAACAAAACGAATATCGAAATTCAAAAGAGTAACTTTTCTTCTTGGTGGCGGAATAAAGAGATGCAAGACAGTTTTGAGCTTGCCGAAAACAGAAAGTTCAAAAAGGATATCAAGCGTTTGACAAATGCGGCAAGACAAGTTTCCGACTGGTCTGATAAAACAGAAAAAACTAAAAATAGCGGCAAACAAGCGTCAGGAAATAAGCTTGACAAGGGTTATATTGGTCATAAAGCCGCGAAAATGATGGCTCGTTCAAAAGCAATCGAGGCAAGACAGCTAGCGGCAATTGAAGAAAAATCAAAGCTTCTTAAAAATATCGAAAGCGCGGATAATTTGAAAGTATCCCCAATTCCATATCACACCGACAGGCTTGCTGAACTTGAAAACATCTCAATATTTTATGGTGAAAAGGCCGCTTGTACGGGAGTAAGCTTTGCTATTGTACGGGGTGACCGAATTGCAATTTGTGGTAGTAACGGCTCTGGGAAATCAAGCATCTTAAAACTTATTTGCGGAGAGCAAATAATCTATACAGGTTCTTTTAGAAAAGGTAGCCAGCTCAAAATATCTTATGTTTCACAGGATACAGCCTTTCTTCGGGGAAATCTGACCGACTATGCCGCTGCCGTCGGTATTGATGAAAGTCTTTTCAAGGCGATTCTTCGAAAACTCGATTTTTCAAGACTGCAATTTGAAAAGGATATATCGGATTTCAGTGGAGGTCAAAAGAAAAAAGTGCTGATTGCCCAAAGTCTATGCGAACAAGCGCATCTATATATTTGGGATGAACCACTTAACTATATTGATGTACTATCCCGTATACAGATCGAAGAACTGTTACTTGAATACCAACCAACTATTTTGTTTGTAGAGCATGACAGAACATTCAACGATAATATTGCGACAAAGTTTATAAATATCTGAAGCTGTTTGAGATTATGGGTGAGATTATTCTTATCAACAAACAACATAAATTCCTTTTTGCTGCGATATTCTGCCTTTGTACCGTCGTCTATCTGATATCGGGGGAGGTTCGCCCAAAAAGAACGAGCCTGTTGTGTTTCACAGTCATTGTCCTTTCCGCCCTGACCGCCTTGAATCTCGTCTTTATAGTCTACTTTCTTTCCCAGCTTACTTATCTTTTTTCCGCGTTCAACAACCGTCTTCCCGAACTTATGACGTATGCCGAGTATGCCCGGAGAGGTTTTTTTGAACTTTGCACGGTTGAATATTGAATTGTGTGAAGAAAGGAACACTGCATGCAAGATAGAAAGTGATCTGCCGAAAAATCTTGTATTTTTACAACTTGAACGGTATAATAACGTATAAGTAGTAGTTAGGTGGTGAGCCTGTGCCGGAAAAGCCTTATGTTCCACCATATAGTGTCACAGATGCAATCATTCACCTGGTCGCTGAAATCAGCGAGCAAGTGGGCGTTGTTACTGTAAAAAGCGAAACTGCGGTGAACCCTCATTTGCGCAGGGATAATCAAATACGGACCATTCATTCGTCACTGGCAATTGAGAACAACTCGCTGTCATTGGAACAGATGACGGACATTATTAACGGTAAACGTGTTCTTGGCTCACCCAATGAAATACGCGAAGTTAAAAATGCTTTTGATGCTTACAGCCTTATGCTTACATTCGACCCATTTAATATTGAGGATCTATTGAAATCTCATAAGATATTGATGGCGGAGCTAACAAATGAAGCTGGGCGTTTTCGTTTTGGTGGTGTTGGTGTCTTTGCGGGAGAAAAGCTGGTGCATATGGCCCCGCCTGCAGATGTTATACCTAAGTTGATAAGTGATCTGATTCACTGGGTCAAAACAACGGATACTCATCCTCTCATAAAAAGTTGCGTGTTTCACTATGAGTTCGAATTTATCCATCCGTTTGCTGACGGAAATGGACGTATGGGGCGTATGTGGCAGACGCTTTTATTAAGTCGCTGGAAACCAATCTTTAACTGGTTGCCTGTGGAGACTTTAATCCGCGAACGTCAACAGGAGTATTACACCATATTGGCTGTCGCCGACAAAGCGGCGGATTCTACAGCTTTTGTTGAATTTATGCTCCGCGTGATCCGAGGTGCTTTAAATGAGCTTATGCAAACCGAACAAGTTCGCGAGCAAGTTACCGATCAAGTCGAGCGCATGATGTCCGCCTTAGGCAGCGAAACGCTGTCCGCAAAAGAGCTTTTGGAGCGGCTTAGACTTAAGCACCGTCCAACGTTCAGCAACAATTATTTGCGCCCCGCGCTGGAACTTGGCTTGATTGAGATGACTGTTCCCGACAAGCCAAACAGCAGCAGGCAGCAGTATCGGGCTGTAAAACGAAATAGTGACTAATATGGATGTTAATCTAATGATGATTGTTAAATGGCCATGTACATTCCGCTTTTCTCAGCCGCCTATTCCCGCTACTCAGATGCTCGGCCAGATGCCCCTCGCCTTATTTCTCTCGATGAAGCCTTTGCCGGAGTCGATTAAAATAACATCCGAGATATGTTTAACCTTCTAAAACTGGTCAAGCGGGTTATTAAGAAGGGATACTATTTTGACGGGTGCTGTTGCATATATATAAGAGAACCTGGACAAAGCATTCAAGGAATTGGCTTATGAGATGATCAAGTTCGCTTCGATTGATCAGGATGTGCATGCAGCGTATAAAAAAATGGTGACCTTCATTACTATTAATAAATAGGGAAATAAAGGTATAAATAATGCTTTCGTTTTGTTATAATGAGTTATATTCATTAGCGAAGGGGGGAATATGCCATGAAAAACATCAATATATCTATACCTAATGAGATATTACTTTCGCTTCGTGAATCCGATAACGAACTTGCTCTAAATATGAAGCGTTGGGCAGCACTAAAACTTTTTGACGAAAAAAGGCTTTCAATAGGTCAAAGTGCGGAACTTGCTGAAATGTGCGAAGAGGATTTTATAAGATACCTCGGCTCCAACAAGGTTTCTGTTTTTCCATACCGTAGCCACAATGAATTAGTGGAAGATATGAATAATGCATAATCGGATTGTTGTTGTAAATTCTACACCGATTATTGCTTTGTCAGTAATTAATAAACTACATCTACTTAAAGACCTTTACGGTGAGATAATTATTCCAAAAGCTGTACTGGATGAGGTAATGGTCAAGAAGGACTCAGTATCACAGCGTGTACTTGCACGGGCAAAAGATTGGATAATAACAAAAACCATTACTAACAATGATGCAAAGAAATTTTTTAAGATACAGCTACATGAAGGCGAAGTTGAAGTGATGTTACTTGGGAAGGAATTAGAGGCCGATTTACTTGTCATAGATGATTATACAGCACGGGAATACGCAAAATATCTCGACTTTAAGATAACTGGAACATTAGGTGTGATTTTGAGGGCTAAAGAGAAAGGAATCATTAAAGAGGTTAAGCCATTACTGTCAGATTTAATAGACCATGGAATTTATATAGGTGATAAACTGTATAAAGATGTACTAAAAATAGCTGAGGAAAATTAAAAGAAAGTTTGCTTCGATACAAGGTATTTCTTCGCAGAAACAATAACAACTGCATGAAGCTCCTTAGGTTAGTTTTACCTAAGTGTCGCCTCTCACCTAAAATGACGGCATAATTCTTACCGCCAATGACGGAAGAAAGACGCTGACAATACGTCAATGATCAAAGAATTTCACAGTCAATCATTATCTCGTGCGCACATACCAGCCAATGTTAATACTGTGGATAATTGAAAATCCCCACAACACACATGCCAATCCATGTGTATGGTGGGGATAATGTGGATATAATCTACATAGTGGTACCACGTTGCCGTTCAGTATCTGCTAAAATTCGCCCGATTTGGGTATCTTCCACGACTTGACTCCCATTTCGCTTAGCCTCATAGAGTGCATGAGTACAAATAATGTTAATTAGCCGTGGAATCCCCTTCGTCTCCGAGTGGATGAGTGCGAGAGCGCTATCCGCAAAAACAGGAGTGCTAAGCCCTGCTTGCGTCATTTGGTGACGAATATACGTGGCGGACTCCTGAGCAGTAAGACCACTTAAATGGTATTGAAGATGAATGCGCTGGGCGATGGCCTCGTATTTGTTCATACGTAAGATGCGCCGCAACTCCGGTTGCCCGACAAGAATGAGCGAAAGTAAAGAGGCTGAGTCCATTTGGTGATTTAGAGCAAATCGAAGCTCTAAAAGCATAGACGGGCTAATATCATGAGCTTCATCAATAATCACAATCAAGGATTTATCTCTCTGTAGAGCCCTGTAGTTTAATACTTGTTCGAGTAACAGTTTCGATTTAGAGAGGTAAAAATTCGGTTCTTCACCTAACCCACGCAATAAATCCCCATAAAAATCACGAGGTTTCATGCCAGCCTGACTTAGATAGATTACCTGGTACCTGACAGAATCCAGTTCTTGCACCAGTCGGCGAATCAGGGTGGATTTACCGCTACCTACTTCTCCAGTAAGTACGCCCAGGCAGGAGTTTGTCACCATTAACTGCAAGCGTGCCAAGGCTTCAGCGTAAGTACCTACCCCAAAGAACATATCGCCTTGGGGTGAACGAGAAAAGGGAATAAGTTGTGCAGAACTTGGCAGATTAGTCATGGGTGACCTCTTGCGTTGGTCCAAAATTCAAAGTTTCTTGGGCCCATAAGTTGCGACGTTTTTGTTCTGCCAACTTGAAAAAATCAAGACCAGACGCGGGGGTTTCCTGTTTTTCGACCTTGGATTTCGTCTTGACCCGTTCATGTATTTTGCGGTTTAAATCGAGGAGTCGGGCATCAGGTAGCCGATTTCCTTCGTGCCAAACTTGCATCACACTTAGATCGTAAGGGTCAAAGCGAAGTGTAACGGTTTGGCTGGAAAGGTGTGTGGGGACCTCGTAGGTATTGCCAAAAACGCTGACACAGCCCGCCTTATCCACCTTTCGTGACTCTTCCCAAAGGAAGATCTCAGTTAGCTCCACCATGGATATTCGGCGCATTGTTCGTTTAATACTCGCCGCCCTATCTTTAGGAGACTGACCCGTGCTACCGTGCTTGCGTACGTGGTAATAGCCTTCTAGCCAAGAGGTAAAGGCATCATTTAACTGTTTTAACTTGGTAAGGCTACCGTTATCCATCTGCACTTGAGCCTCTGGTCGGAAGCTGGTATCAATGAATCGAAAGAAGCGTTCAATTTTTCCTCGACCCATCGGTTTATATGCACGCGAGTGAGAAAGCTTAATGTTTAACTTGGCACAGATCCTGACCAAATGGTGGGAGGAGAAGACGCTCCCATTATCGCAGTAGAATTGGGAAGGAATTCCATGGCGCAAGATCGCTTTCTTGAGGGCATCTTCTAAACGAGGCAATTTCTCATCCCAGTAGAATTCTCCGTGGACAATGGCCATCGAAAAATCATCAATGATGGCAAACAACATCGCCTTTTTACGTTTCTTAGGATGGAGTGGGTCCGGTAAATACAGGGTATGCTGAAAATCGGCCTGCCACATGAGATGAACATCCTCGACTTCGAA
>JBAQMG010000104.1:0-15071 GCA_049302575.1 Desulfitobacteriaceae bacterium
ACTAGACAATATCCTACCCTTCATTGAGGAGAAACTATTCCTTAAAGTGAATAGGGAGAAAACAGTGGTCGACTACGTGGGAAAGGTGAAATTTCTTGGATTCTCGTTTTACCGAACTAAAGGTAAAGCGAGAGTGAGGATTCATCCAAAATCTGTTGCAAAAATGAGAGGCAAAGTGAAAGAACTTACTTCTAGAAGCAACGGAATGGGTAATGTGATAAGAGCAATGAAAATTAGACGCTACATCATGGGGTGGGTAAACTACTTCAAATTAGCGGATATGAAGACGCTGCTATCAGAAACAGACCAATGGATGAGAAGACGCATCCGCATGATCTTCTGGAAACAATGGAAACGAGTGAGAACAAGACTTAAAATGCTTAAGTCACTGGGAATCCATGAGCAGAAAGCATGGGAATACGCAAACACAAGAAAGAGCTACTGGAGAACATCCAATAGCCCTATCTTATCCAAATCTCTAACCAACAATGTTATTAAAGGACTTGGATTCCTGTTCTTTTCAGAGTATTATCGTCAAGTCACTGCGTAACCTGAGGAACCGCCGTATACCGAACGGTACGTACGGTGGTGTGGAAGGTCGGTCACTCAAATAATGGGTGGCCTCCTATCCGATTTGACTTTTTAGCATTACTGCTCTAAGATTAGGTTAACTAAAATGGTTACAAATTAAGAAAAGTATCAGGTAATCCTGTTTAGTTCGGATTTTTAGATTTTCGTTTAGTTTAGATAAGAGGGTAATTAGGAGTTGAGAATACATGGATGCTATCCAGATTCTTAGACAGCTAAAGGATAAGGGAGTAAGATTTACACCACAGAGACAGGCAATTTTGGAATTTTTGCTCCGAACAGATACCCATCCTACTGCCGAAGATATTTATCAGGATGTTAAAGCCAAATTTCCAGGTGTAAGTTTAGGCACTATTTATAACACCTTGAATATGCTCAAAGAACACGGGCATATATTAGAACTCTCCTACGGAGATATGTCAAGTAGATTCGATGGGAACCCCAAAAATCATTATCATGTCGTTTGTTCAGAATGTGGCAAAGTGGTTGATTATCATCGGCCATTAATTCAGTTAGAACAAGAAGCTGAAGAAATGACAGCCTTTCAAGTTCGGGGTCATCGTTTAGAATTTTATGGTATTTGCCCAGAGTGCAGCAAACGAGGGTATCTCAATTAGGTAATTGAGCTGCTGTAACTCGTTTAAAATGATTAAGCCGACCGTGGGGGGTCGGCTTTTTGTTGAAGAGCCTTTTAAGGGGGAGTAAAGTATCAATGTTTCATTATCGGGTAATAACCTTTATTGGTTTGCTTAGCTTGATGCTGGGTAGCTTATGGTGGACTTGGAAAGCCCCAGTAGGCTTGCCACTTCCAGCTTCTCAAGAAATATCGAGTACTCAACGTTGGGAACAGGATTTGAGCGGAACTTGGGATAGGTTTTCTTCATTACGCCAAGCCTGGGCAGCAGAAACACAACGTGTCAACGGAAAAATGCCTAAATATTCTTTAACTGGTGGGGGACAGTTCCAACTTCCCTCGAATCAAAGCTTTAGTGTTGCTGCTAAGCGTTTTCGTATTCCTGGCGAATGGAGTGCAAGAACGATGCAATTCGTAGTAAGTGGAGTAAAAGGGCATGCCGTAGTTTATTTGAACGGGGTGGATAATGTTCATCAGCTTGGGGAGTTTGAGGGAAGTGGAGTCCAAAATCTTCTGGAAATTCCTGCTACAGTCTTTCGATATGGTGAAGATAATGTTCTGCTCATCCAATTATCAGCTTCTACGGCTCAAAAAGAAAGTCTATTTTCTATGACTTGGCCTAGAACAGGCGAAATAATCGGTCAGGTACGTTTACAGGCTGTGGTAGAGACAACCATGACTAATCCTCAAATATCCGTAGCTTGGATTGGGGAGAGTGCTGAAGTCACCGTAAAAACTCAACTTATTCATCAGACTTTGTCGGAAAACGGTCCTTGGTTAGTGAGTGGAGTTTTATCAGACGGCTCAGCAGAAGTAGCGCAACAGTCTTTAATGATTAAGCCAGATGGAAATTCTAATCAGACTGTGGCGCTTGATTTTAAGGTTCCGCGTGTGCAACGTTGGAGCAAACAAAATCCTTTTCTTTATCAATTGCGCTTAACTGTTTCTAATTCAAAAGGGGATCAGGATGATGTTGCGTTGCCTGTGGGCTTTCGTTCAATAGCTTTAGCAGATGGAAAATGGCAGTTGAATCAAGAAACTCTGGCTATTAACGGGAGTGTATTATCTTTGGAGAGAGAAGCACAGCTACGCAATGCCGGTGAAGTCAAGTCATACCTGGAGTCTGAACTTCAAAGGGGAGTAAATCTACTCTATTTTTTAGGCTCTTTTCCAGACGAGCTATGGTTACAGACGGCTGACCAAATGGGGATGGGTATTTGGGTAGAGTGGCCGGTTGATAGGGTTCCGGAATCTCGCTTGCCTGATCCTGCGGTGTTCGGTGAACTGGTTAGTGAAGGGAGCCGGCATCCGTCAATTTGGGCCTGGACAGTTGGGAAGGGACTGGAGAATGGGTCTAAAACCACAGCCTATGTGAAGGGGGCGGAGGAGTTAGTAACCCCTGATTTAGCCTTCGTCTTAAACTTAACTAATACTCCTATCCTTGGATTATCCCCTGAACGTTCGATCCTGGTTCAAGGGAATTCAATTAAAGGTTTATGGGGTCAAGTTATTAACGAAAGTGAAGCTGTAATAAAGCCTAGGCCTTGGTCACAGGAAGGACTGTCCTCCAAAGTCTGGGTCATACTGATGCTTTTTTTGTCTTGGATGAACGTATGTATAGGAAGCTGGCGTTATAAAGAAATTGCTGTAAAGAAACCAAAACGCCGTTTGCGAGAGGCTTGGTTTTGGCAGGGTTGGGCCTTCGTCGCACGGGAAGGGACTTTAGCTGGAGTAATTACTGCTGGACTCTATAATTTGCCGAGTGAGTGGGGGCCGTGGTTCTCACACCTATGGCCTAGTTTGGAAAGTATTCAGCACCTATCACCATGGTTGATTTGGGAGACTTTAAGTTTTTCTTTGATATTGTTAAGGGTATTACAGGTCGGGATGGTGTCAACGCATTTGCCCGATTCCCCACATCCTCTTGGTTTGGTGTATTGGTTAGAACGACGCTATCGTTGGGTTATCTTGGTGGCCTTGCTCTGGGCTATGGTTCCTTATGGTGTGCCAAGCTATACTCCCTTAGCAACTTATTTTGTTTTAAATCTTTTGTTTTTACCTTTCAGGATTCGAGATATTCGGCGCATTGGCGGGCGATACAGACCGTTTTTATTGCTTCCAAGTATAGTGGTAGTAGGTATAGCTTTTTGGAGTATCACACGCTGGGCAGATTGGCTATATCTCTGGCACATTTTCATGTAGTGGATAAAATGGTTTAGACTTTTCAATCTCAACTCTCGTGAATTAAGGATAAGCATCAAGCTAGTGTAAGAATACTTGGAGAAGAGCACTCTATTAGTAAGTAGGCTAAATGAATGTTTAACAAGAAAGGATAGATATAATGGTTACAGTTAAACGTTTTCACCCCCGATTTTTGGTCACTGGAGTGGGGAGTCTCCCTCATAAGGAGGTGGATGATGCCCTTAAAATGATCTGGCAAAGTGTGCCTTTGGCTCCCTATTGGCCGCAATTACCCAGGAGTGGGGCAGAAAGTTCCTTCATTGGTCAATATTTACGGGCTCTAGTCAAGACCGGAGTCATAGATAGTTACGAAAAACCGAAGTTTCAGGAGGAATTACCAGATTGGACGAAACGGCAAACTGCTTTTTACGAATTGTATCTCAAGGCTAATGAAGGGGATGGCTTGGCGCTTGAAGAGTTTGGGTTTAGCGCCGATGGAGGAGAAGGTCTAGAAGAGTTCTGTAAGGATATAGAACAAGCGGGAACCCGTCAAGCAGTTCTTCTTAAGGGACAATTGAGCGGACCTTTAACCTTAGGATTACAGATTACTGATAAAAACAGACGGTCCAGCTATTATGATGAAGCTCAACGGGATATGTTGGTAAAATCCTTAGCTATGCATGCCCGCTGGCAGACAAAGATGCTTAGTGCCTACGGTTTACCGGTGTTGATGTCGATTGATGACCCAGGGTTTTATGCTTATGGGGCTTCGACTCATATTACTCTAGATCGTGAGCAGCTCATTGCGGATCTTAACAGCATTGTGGAAGGAATTGTTATTGAAGGAGGAATCGCTGGAGTACATGTTTGTGCGGGGATGGATTGGACACTCTTGTTTGATTCGGAAATTCAAGTGGTAAATTTTGATGCCTATGAATATATGACTAGCATGCTTGTTTTAGCTGAACCTCTCAATCGTTTTTTGGAGCGGGGTGGCGTACTTTCTTGGGGGATTATCCCTACTAATGACGTAGTTATGACAGAAAATGCGGCTAGTTTAAGACAACGTCTAGAGAATAATATTGCTAATTTAGTAAAACGTGGGGTGAACGAAACTTTACTCCGCCGACAGAGCATGCTTACTCCCAGTTGTGGACTAGGAACTTTGACATTAGAGGTAACACAGCATATTTCTAATCTATTGTTGGAATTGGGATTTTTGAATGAAAAAGAGTTGCCTGTCTTTAAGCAATGATTTATAATTAAATAATCACCGACTAATTCACTTAGTTTTTAAAAAGGAGGATTACATATGATTAGCAAAGAAATGACAGTTGGACAGGTTTTGCGCCAATACCCTCAGACAGTTCCAATCTTTCTTGGATTAGGCATGCATTGTCTAGGATGCCCTTCTTCGACAATGGAAAGCATTGAGGGCGCGGCTATGACTCATGGCAAAGATGTAGACGGTTTAATTAAAGAGTTAAATAAGGCTGTAGAAAATTAATTTAAAATTGACAAAAAACCACCCCTATTCATTGGGGGTGGTTTTTTGTCAATTAATAATAGTGTCCTGCTATTATCACTCCATAGCAGTGGCACTTGCCAATTAACTATCTAAATAAACTTTACAAGAAAAATATTAAAAACTTTTCGGAATTAGCAGGAATACTGATCGCAATGGAGAATAAGTGGAGTAAAGTGGTGTGAAGTGGTAGAAAAGTCTGGCTAAGTGGGTGAATTAAATGTTTATGGGGGAGTATCTCCATACAATTGATGGAAAAGGTCGGGTGATTATCCCGGCAAAATTCCGTGTACCCCTTGGGGAACGCTTTATTGCTACCAAAGGGTTAGATCATTGTCTGTTCGTCTACCCAATGTCAGAGTGGACTACCTTGGAACAAAAACTGCGCACTTTACCCTTTACCCAACAAGATGTTCGGGCTTTCGTTCGTTTTTTCTTTTCTGGGGCGACTGAATGTGAAGTGGATAAACAGGGAAGAATTCTTTTGCCAGCGAATTTGCGAGAATATGCACAATTGGTAAAAGATCTTGTCCTAGTAGGTGTGTCCACGCGGGTCGAGATTTGGAGCCAGGCTTTATGGGCAGATTACAGCAGACAAGCCGAAGCTGCATATGTCGGTGCCGCAGAATCGCTGGTTAACCTAGGGATTTAGAAAGGGACGAACTGATTTGGTATTTGAACATGTGTCAGTCTTACGAGAAGAGACCATCGATCTTTTATTGACCGATCCCAACGGGGTGTATGTGGATTGTACTCTTGGTGGTGCCGGGCATAGTCGATTATTACTTAGTCGTTTGGCAAACGAGGGTAAATTAATCGGGTTAGATCAAGATGATCTAGCGATTCGTCATGCTCGGGAGGTATTTGTCGGGGATCAGCGAGTAAGCCTTGTTAAAGAAAATTTCCGGTTTCTTCAGAAAATTTTAGAAGAGCTAGGGGTGCTTCCTGTAAAAGGGATTATGTTGGATCTTGGTGTTTCTTCCCCACAATTGGATGAAGCAGAACGAGGCTTTAGCTATATGCAAGATGCTTTACTGGACATGAGAATGGATACTACTGCCGCACTAACGGCTTATGATATTGTAAACCTTTGGGAAGAGAAAGAGCTTGAAAGAGTCATTTGGCAATACGGTGAGGAAAGATGGGCACGCCGTATAGCGCAGTTTATTGTCAAGGCACGTACGGTAGAATCGATTGAGCGGACTGGTCAGTTGGTTGAGGTTATCAAGGCTGCTATGCCGGCGGCGGCTCGACGTGATGGACCACACCCGGCTAAACGTACGTTTCAAGCTTTACGTATCGCGGTGAATGATGAACTGGGTGTTTTAGACCAGGTTATGGATCAGGCTTTGAGTTGTTTGGATTCAGGCGGAAGGGTGGCGGTGATTACCTTTCATTCGCTGGAGGATAGAATAGTTAAACAAAGAATGCAATCGTGGTTAGGAAATTGTACCTGCCCAAGGGGCTTGCCGTTCTGTCGGTGTGGTGCAGAAACCCGTGCTCGGATTATAACCCGGAAACCTATACTCTCTTCGGAGCAGGAGGTAAAAGTAAATCCGCGCTCCAGAAGTGCTAAATTACGAGTTGCAGAGAAAAAATAGCGGTCTAAACTGCAAAGAGGAGGAATACCTTTGGTATTGGCACAGGAAAAAATTGAATGGCAGCAGCCGACGGAAACTATACTCAGTCGAAAGAGGACTCCAGTCAAAAGGGTTAACCGACAAGACCGATGGAAAAGTTTCATCATGTTAGGATTGACTGTGGCTGTGGCTGGATCTATTGGGGTAGAAACACTAAATCTCACAGTGGTTAAAGGGGCAGAAGTACGTGACTTAGAAAAGAAGATCGCTGTGATTAAAGCCAATAATGATCTTCTACAGTTTAAGGTTGATCAATTACGCTCGGTTGGACGTATAGAAAGTTCTGCTCTGGCAATGGGCATGGAAAAGCCGACGGGTACGGTGTATGTATCGGGAAATCTGACTGCTACCAATCAACAAATGGGTGTTCCAGCTTCTACGCAAGTGGCTACTCCTGCAGCGGCTAATAAAAATTCGGTGGTTAAACAATTTTCGCAGCTTATTACTAGTTTCTTTGCTTCCACTCAACGCTAAGGGAAGGCGTCCTTGATTACGCAGGAACCCCAAAAATAGGGGGGGGACTATTGAGTCCTTATGTTGTAATGCGTAAAAGGATTGCCTTTCTTTTTTTATGTGTTGGTATATTTCTGATCGTTTTAGTGGTTCGTTTAGCTGTTGTGCAATTAGGTCAAGGTGCAGGTTTAAGTAAAATAGCCGATGATTCCCACTTTCGGGGTGTGCCTGTGGCGCCCAAAAGGGGAAACATCGAAGACCGACAGGGCGATGTTTTAGCGATGAGTGTCAGTAGCGAGACAATTTACGCTGTGCCTGCAGAGGTGCGTCAATCTGGTCGAACAAAGGAAATTGCTGCTAGTTTGGCTCAATTATTAGGCAAGCCAGAAACTGAGCTTGAAGATCGGATTAGCAAACGTTCTGCCTTAGAGTATGTTCAGAAAAGGGTTACTCCGGAGATCGCTGCTCAAGTAAGAGCTCGAAAATTCCCAGGTATAGGAACGACTGAGGACAGTCAAAGGTATTATCCTAATGGAGCCCTAGCGGCTCATATCATCGGGTTTGCGGGGATTGACAATCAGGGGCTAGAAGGCATAGAGTTAACCAGAAACAGTGAGATGAATGGAATTCCGGGTAGCATACTCAGAGAATTTGGGGCTAACGGAATAGAAATTCCTGAAGCAGAACATCAGTATATAGCTCCTCAACAGGGCAATACAGTGAAGCTGACTATCGATAAAAACATTCAGGCTTTTGCTGAAAGGGAACTTCAAAAATTGATGTCTGGTCAAGGGCTCAATATGAACGGACAGGTTCCTAAAAGTGCCTCCATTTTGGTAATGGAGCCTAATACTGGTGAAATGTTAGCTTTGGCAACGCTGCCGTCCTTTGATCCCAATCATTATCAGGACTATGAGGCGAGTGCCCGTAGGAATATTGCAGTCCAAAACGGTTACGAACCTGGTTCTACCTTTAAAATTATTACTTTAGCTGCAGCCCTTGAACAAAAAAAGATTAAAATCACCGACCATTTTTTTGATAAGGGTTTTTATTCCGTACTTGGTAAAAACGTTCGTTGCTGGAAAGCTGGTGGGCACGGGGACCAGACTTTTATGCAAGTCGCCGAAAACTCCTGCAACCCAGGATTTGTTGAAATGGGACAGCGCTTGGGGATGGATAATTTCTATAAATATTTGCGAGATTTTGGCTTTGGTAAGAAAACTGGGATCGAAATGGCTGGGGAAGCAGTAGGGATACTCGCCAATAAAAAGAAAGCAACTGCCTTAGACTTAGCAACGATGTCTATTGGTCAAACTAATAATGTAACTGCTATTCAACTCATAACGGCGGTAGCGGCCGTTGCTAACGGAGGAATATTATTGAAACCTCAACTGGTCAGAGAAATTGTGAGTCCCAGTGGTAAAGTTGTCACACCTTTTAAAAAGGAAGAAATTCAACGGGTTATCAGTGAAGATACATCTAAGCTGGAACGTGAGATTTTAGAGGCTGTGGTTACCAATGGTACAGGTAGACGGGCTTTTCTTCCTGGCTATCGAGTTGCGGGAAAAACAGGCACGGCCCAGAAAGTTGTCAATGGAGGGTATGTTCAAGGTGAATATATTGCTTCCTTTGTCTGCTTTGCTCCGGCAAATTCTCCGCGCTTAGCAATTTTATCAGTCATCGACGGTGTCCCATTTTATGGTGGAGTTGTAGCTGCTCCACCCGTGCAAGCTGTCATGTTGGATTCTTTAAAATATCTTGGAGTAAAACCAGATGCTAGTGCACCGCTCACTCCAAGTAAGCCCCTACCGGGTTTGGAATTTCCTCCTGTAAAGAAAGTGGCGATAGTTCCCTCTGTCCTTGGTCTCCCCCTCAATGAAGCACAACAAGTTCTTAGTAAGGCAGGTTTTAAGGTAGAAATAGAAGGACAAGGAGAAGTTGTCTTAGATCAGATTCCCCACGGGGACGCTAGGATAGAAGCTGGAGCCAATATTCTGTTATATTTAGGACAAGAGGCGGGAAAACCTACTCTTGCTAATTGGTGGGAAGATGAAGATGAAGACGTTGAGGCAATACAGTCTTTGCAAGGGAGGGTACCACTTGAATAATGCACTTAATCAAGGCATTAAAAAAGGGGCGTCTGTCTTTGGCGGGAACTGTCTACAATATAATGCACTAGGTATAATTCAGAATGAAGAATGAAAATATTAGGTATTCTTGATTATGCATTATGCATTAAATAAGAGGGGGGGTGTGCTGAAAGTGAATAAATCTCTGGAAAGCTTGCTAGCCGGGATCAAGGTGCAGGTCTCATCTGGGGACATGGATGTCTTAGTTCGGGGAATAGAAATTGATTCTCGCCAAGTTAAGGCGGGGGATATTTTTGCTTGTGTGCCTGGCTTGAATGTAGATGGACATGATTTTGCGGACGCTGCTATTAAACTGGGGGCAGTAGCTTTAATCGTAGAGAGGTTCTTACCTTATCCTATTCCGCAAATTAAAGTGTTAAACGTCCGTCAGGAACTTGGTGTATTAGCAGCGCAAGTCTACGATCGGCCGAGTGATCATTTAGAACTTGTGGGTGTTACTGGGACAAACGGCAAGACGACGATTATTCACCTTCTTGAGAAAATCGGAACAGAAGCAGGGAAGAGAGTGGGTTTAATCGGAACTTTAGGAGCCAGCATCGTTGGCAAGCAACTCCCAGGTCAACGTACAACCCCAGAAGCTTGTGAAATTCAAAGGCTACTTGCCGAAATGCTTGAGGAAAAAGTCAGCTTAGTGGCGATGGAGGTTTCTTCGCATGCTTTAGACTATGGACGGGTTCAGGGGTGTGAGTTTGACGCCGCAATATTCACTAATTTGACACAGGATCATTTGGATTATCATAAAACTATGGAGGGATACTTCGAGGCTAAAACACGCTTGTTCAGTGGGCTTAAGGGAAGTAAACAACCTAAGCTGGCCATTCTAAATGGAGATGATGCAGCTTTTCAAGCTTTAAGTGCTATTTCGGCAGCACCTGTGATTAGCTATGGGCTTCAGAGCAATGTGGACTATCGAGCAGAACAAGTGACGGTTACGGCCGACGGAATCCGGTATTATGCTAGCTTTCGAGGAACTCGGCAGGAGATTTGTTCGCAGACTCCTGGGATTTTTAATGTTTATAATACTCTGGCTGCTTTTACTTGGGCTATAGAAAGAGGGTATGACCCTCAACAAGTTGCCGGGGTTTTAGCAGAGATTCCGGGTGTACCAGGTCGTTTCGAGAGTATTAAGCTCGGACAACCATTTCATGTTATTGTGGATTATGCCCATACACCTGATGGTTTGGAAAATGTGCTGCGTACCGCTAGAGAGTTTACAACCGGACGACTTTTAACCGTTTTTGGTTGTGGGGGAGATCGGGATAAAGGAAAGCGCCCCTTAATGGGGGCGGTGGCAGCACAGTGGAGCGATTTTGTGGCCGTTACCTCAGATAACCCGCGTTCTGAAGATCCTGATCAAATTTTGCGGGAGATATTGCTTGGCGTCACAGGGGTTGAGCATATCGCACTGAGGGATCGTCAAGGGGCAATTAAAAGTGTCTGCCGCTTAGCAAAGCCAGGGGATACCGTATTGATTGCTGGAAAGGGTCATGAGTCCGTTCAAGTTATTGGGTCTAAGGTTATTCCTTTTGATGATCGAGAAGTCGCTCGATTAGTGCTAAGGGGGTTAGGCTTTGAAAGTTTGGCAGACCAGAACAGTTGCTCGAATTCTTCAGGCTAGTTTAATAGGGGATCCAGAGGTGGAAGTTAAAGGCTGTGTCTTGGATAGCCGTCTGGTTAATGGCGGAGAGATGTTTATGGCCTTTGCTGGGCAAAAGGTGAAGGGTTCGAGTTTTATCGTTAAGGCTTGGGAGCGTGGCGCAGTTTTGGCTGTCGCGGAGGGCTCAGTCTTCCAAAGATCAAGTGAAGTCTTGAAGGTTCCTGAAGGGAAAGCTTTAATCCTAGTGGATTCTGTGACTGGAGCATTACAAAAATTAGCTCAGGTTCGGCGTCAGGAATTAGGGGCTAAGGTTATTGGAATTACCGGAAGTAATGGTAAGACTACGACCAAAGATATGATCGCTGCAGTGCTCTCTCAAAACTATAAAGTCTATAAGAATATCGAAAATCAAAATAACGAATTAGGATTACCCTTAACAATCTTGAATGCACCTGAAGATACTGAAATGCTAGTCTTGGAGATGGGGATGCGAGGTTTAGGAGAAATTCAAGCCTTATGTAAAATCGCCCAACCTGATACGGGTGTGATTACTAATATCGGAACGACTCATATGGAACTCTTAGAAACACAGGATAACATTGCTCAGGCTAAGTGGGAACTTATTGATAGTTTGCCTACTTCTGGTATGTCAGTGCTTAATGCTGAAGATTTTTATTCTAACCAAAAGGCCCAAATTGATCGGCCTTCTGTGCGATATTATGGTTTGCAAGGAAAATTTCATGTTCCAGATGTTCAGGGGCAGAGGCTCAAACCGTTGGGTTCACTAGGAACTTCTTTTGTGGTTTCTTATGCTCAGCAAGGGGCTACCGTCGAGCTACCCTTACCTGGGGAGCATAATGTTTTAGATGCCTTAGCGGCTTTGACTGTTGGGGTAATTTGGGGAATTCCTCTTGAAATAGGTGCGCTTGGTCTTGCCAAATTGGAAATCTCTAAGATGCGTTTGGAGGCTCTTGCTGGAATTTATGGCAGTCTATTAATTAGTGATGTGTATAACGCTAATCCTATTTCTATGCAAGCGTCTCTAAAGATCTTAAAAGAGCGTGCTAGAGGGAAGCCCACCTTGGCGATTCTAGGGGAAATGTATGAATTGGGGTCTGCCAGTCAGGCGGGGCACCAAGAAGTTGGGGCTGCAGTGGCGAAATTAGGAATCTCCAAGTTAATTACGGTGGGGAAGCTGGCAGAAGATATTGCCAGAGGAGCCCGAAATGGGGGTTTTCCAGGCCAATATCTAGAGACTTGCGCTACTCGTGAGGAAGCAATACTGAAAGCCACGGAGGCTTTAGAACAACTAGGATTGGGCACATGGGTTTTGATCAAAGGGTCACGGGGAATGAAGATGGAAGAAATAACGGCGAGACTACGTGATAATGCATAATCATAATGTAGAAGTCAAGTATCAAGATTTGAGGTCGAGCATTGAGCATCGCGCATCGTGCCCCGTGTAAGAGGTCGAACATCGCGCCTCGCGCCTCGAGTAAAAGGAAGGAAAAGGTTGATGTTAGAGCGTTTAGCCATGGCGGCTGGGACATCATTGTTAATTACGCTGATTCTTGGTCCGTTTTTAATTCCAATTTTACGAATCCTTAAATTTGGTCAGAGTATTCGTGAAGACGGCCCACAAAGCCATTTGAAGAAAGCGGGAACTCCGACCATGGGTGGAACTATTTTCTTGGTGGGAATGATCGCAGCTTCCTTGTTGGTGGCTGAACAACCAAACTCACTTGAAATGGTGACCCTAGTGGGAGCTACTATAGGGTTTGCTATGATCGGTTTTATTGATGATTTTATTAAAGTCGTTATGCGTCGTTCCTTAGGACTAAGAGCTTATCAAAAGTTAATTGGACAGTTCAGCTTAGCAATTATTCTGTGTTTAGTTTCGGTAAAATTACTAGGACGTGGGACGGATATCGCTTTTCCGTTTACTTCAATTCATTGGGAGGCTGGATGGTTGTATTATCCGCTAACTTCTATCCTGATTGTAGGCATGACCAATGCCGTTAACCTTACGGATGGGTTAGACGGTCTTGCTTCTGGGTGCACACTTTTCAGTGGATTAAGTTATAGCTTGATTGCCTTATTAACTGTCCGGCATGGAGGAGGAGTAGCTGTTCTAGCTCATGAAACAGATATGGCGGTATTTGCGGCAACTTTAGTCGGAGGTTGTTTGGGCTTTTTGCGTTTTAATGCCTATCCAGCTAGAATTTTCATGGGGGATACTGGTTCTTTAGGTTTGGGTGGTGCCTTGGTGAGCCTAGCGATTTTAACCAAAAGTGAAGCTGTCTTACTTATCATTGGTGGTCTCTTTGTTTTAGAGGCACTCTCGGTGATTATTCAAGTAATATCCTTTCAGACAACAGGTAAACGAGTTTTTCGAATGAGTCCACTTCATCATCACTTTGAATTAGCCGGGTGGAGTGAGTGGAAAGTAGTGCTGGTTTTTTGGATGGCTTCCTTGATTTTTGGTGTCCTAGGGGTTATCGCTTTTATACCCACACTGGGATAAAATTCGATGTTCGATGTTCGAGGATCGAAATTAAACAGAAAACCCGTTAATCTGAAATTGGGGTTCGAGGCATTAAGTACGAACTACGAGAGTATATGTCAGAAGCAAGAAGCCCGTAGTCAGACCAGAGGTCGAAAGTGAGCGGTCATAACAGAACTGGTCAGGGGTCTATGACTAGAAGTCAAACAATGTATTAGTACAAAAAGAGTAAGAAGCTTGATTACTGTACGAAATTTGAATTCACCATCGATTATTGAGTGTCACGTAGATCACGTTACTCTCGAACATCGAATTTCGAACATCGCAAAAAGGGGGATAATGTGTGAAATGGCAGGGAAAACGGACCTTAGTATTTGGAGCGGGTCGTAGTGGGCAAGCAGCTGTGCGAAAACTACAACATTTAGGTGCTGAGGTTTTTTTGGCTGATCAGAAAGAATTTCAGGAGCTTTCTGGGATAGAGGAACTTGGTCTTGATTCAGAGCATCTTTTGCTCGGCAAGATGCCAAAATGGCAAGAAGTTCAGCCTGAATTGTTGATTTTATCTCCTGGAGTTTCCCCACAGATTAACTTTGTGAAAGATGCACTGACTGCCGGTATACCAGTTTGGAGCGAAGTTGAATTGGCAATGCACGATTGTTCAGCGATTTGTATCGGAATCACTGGGACCAATGGGAAAACCACTACGACAACCTTAATAGGAGAATTGGCTCAAAGAACTGGACGACCGTCAACAGTTGCCGGCAATATTGGAGTTGCGATGAGTGGTAGGGTGGAAAACTTAGGTGAAGACGGGATTGTCGTTGCTGAGTTATCGAGCTTTCAGTTGGAGTTTATTACTGATTTACGGGTTGAAATTGCTCTAATGTTAAATATTACACCTGACCATCTTGATCGGCATGGAACACTAGAAGAGTATATTGCCATCAAAGCGCGGATCTTTGAGAATCAGACTATTGAAGATCTGGCTATTCTCAATTGGGATGATCCCTTGGTACGCGGTTTGAGTTCCCTAACAAAAGGCCGGGTGGTCTATTTTAGCCCGAGTTCTTTATTGATGGATGGCTTTGGATTAAAGGGAGATCAAATTGTTTACTCGGAGCAGGGGGTTGTTACTCCGATTTTACCTCGCCAGGAATTACAAATCCGAGGCAGTCACAATTTGGAAAATGTGATGGCTGCGGCTGCAGCGGCCAAGGAACTTGGCCTTTCTTGGGCTGAGATCGCTCAGGGTTTGCGAGAGTTTCGAGGGGTAGAACATCGGCAAGAGAGTGTGGGCACCTATGATAATATTTTGTTTATTAATGACTCTAAAGGAACAAATACTGATGCCTCGGAAAAGGCACTGCTCGCCTTTGAAGAACCTATAGTTTTAATTGCGGGCGGAAAAAATAAAGGTTTGGATTTTCACAATTTCATGAGTATTGTAAGTAAAAGAGTCAAAAGTTTGATTCTTCTCGGTCAAGCTGCTGAAGAAATGGAAAATGTCGCTCGGGAAGTAGGGGTTAGTCGAATCCTGCGAGCTACGTCTTTTGACGAAGGTGTGGAAAAGGCTATTGCTGAAGCTGTACCAGGGGATGTAGTTTTGCTTTCACCGGCGTGTACCAGTTGGGATATGTTTAAGAGTTATGAGGAAAGAGGGGAATTGTTTAAGCAGTTAGTGCGTAGGCATTATAGTAACCCATCTCAAGTATAAAGGGGGAACTTTAATGCAAAATCGCCAACGGCCGGATATGATCTTGCTGGGTTCAATTCTGGCTCTGTTAGGCATAGGGGTAGTCA
>JBAQMG010000105.1:0-21758 GCA_049302575.1 Desulfitobacteriaceae bacterium
GAATATAGCCAAACCCTAAATTTACGGCAATTACAACTAAGAGGTTCTTGCCAAAACCATTCTTCCACAGGTCAGGATGTTGCCAACTATAATAAAGTAGGCCTCCCATAATCCCAAAAATCGCCCCAGATGCCCCTGCTGAAATAGCTGTTGAAAAGAAATAACTAGCAATCGAAGCACAGATGCCGCTCACTAGATAAAGAGCCATAAAGCGCCCATGACCGAAGCGTATTTCAGCAAAATGACCGAGTACCCAAAGAGCATAAAGATTGAAAGTTAAGTGTATAACACCGATATGAATAAAAGTGCTGCTTAGAAAACGCCAATATTCACCGGCATCTATTAATTCATTAACTTTAGCCCCATAACGGATAAGTACATCTTGATTTTCTGATCCTCCAGCAGCAGTAAGTATTAAAAAGAAAATGAGATTTACTCCTATTAAAGTATAGGAGATTATGTTTGTTTGGTATTTTTGACTATATGAAACTAGTTCTGTAGGGTAGTCTGAGATATTACCTGAAGCAATTTGACTTAGCCATTGAATAATAGAATTATTTCGAGTTGGTGGGAAAGGAAAAACATTTCCTGTTCGTCTATCTAAAAACCAAAGTTGGACATTATTAATCTTTTTTTGCTTTAGACCTGTCGAATCAAGTCCATCAGGGCAGGTAATAATTGCGTCCCAAGTTCTAATTTCGGGTTTGTTTTCTAATTGCGGTGTAAAACCTACCAAGTAACTTGTTAAATCTGTGAAAAGTAGTCCTCGTTGAGTTGAATAATTCAGAGCCCATTGCCAGTTTTCATCAAGTTTTTCGATTTGCCATCCGGCTTTTTCAAGATTTGCCAAAATAGTTTGGATCATTGTTCTCCTTCTCTAGCTCGAAATCATTATAACGATTGACCAATATTTAGGGCAGGTGTAAATCCCTGATTGTGATATTCACACCTGCGTTTGAATTAATTTGATTAAGTTTTAAAGATGAGGAAACCGCTAGAGTCAGCGTAACTTAATACCGAGGTGGAATTTCTAAGCGTTGTCCAGGGTATATAAGATTAGGATTACCCAAATGGTTATAGCCTGCTAACTCTCTCCAATCCAGACCATGGAGTTTTGCTATTTTATAAACGGTTTCGCCTTTACGGACAATGTGCACATGGGGCATCGGACGTGGTTCAATGTCTAGATCACACTCGGAATGTTCACACTGCCTTGGAGGACAACAAGGATCATAATGCATAGGGGGGCAGCAAGGCATGTCATATTCTGAAGGAGTACTGTGAAGGGTTTCAGCGGTTCCTGGTCCGGCGTAACCACTTACTTCAAAGCCAGGCATTCCAGGCATTCCAGGAGTTCCATTCAGAAAGTTTCTATATCCAGCATATCCAGCACCTTCTGGTCCATAAGGCATACCTACCATTCCTGCCTGACCAGTCATCGCCGCCATCCCACTATTAGGCATTCCAGGCATCATCTGACCGTCTGGCATTGTTGTAGCCATCATTGAAGGTGCAACATATCCAACAGGTTGACGTTTTCCAAAAAACATATCTATTCCTCCTTTATTTTCAAGAACATAAAGCCTTGCGGCATTTGGTTTTCTTGATAACAGAGTATGAAATATATGGAATCAAGTGCGTGTACATGGGAAATTTTATAAAATAATTCCGAATTTCTCGGTTGTCTCATTCTCATTTTAGCTAAAGATCTTGGGCCTGTCAAAAAGCATAATAAAGTTCCTCTCATAAAAAAACAGAGTCGAAGCCTTAGGAGCTTCAACTCTGTTCTTTATAAAAAACAACATTGACCTTTTTAAATTGACACTCTCTTAGCCATTCTTCCAAGAGACTCCAAAACCCCCACGTGGATATTCCCAAAGGATATTCCCGAAAGTACAACCGATCTTGCAGGTTCCACATTCTAAACAGCCTTCATACCCTACTGCAATACGTTTTTCTTCGTCATCCCAATCATAAACGTGAGCTGGACAGATACGTGTACAAGGTTTATCTTGACACTGTTTGAGACATACTTCTGGGTTAGCTATTTTGATATGAATCTGCTTATCAGTGTTAAAACGCACCAAATATAGTTTATCATCTAATTTCATAGAAAAGCCCTCCAAACTCCATAGGCATCCTTAATTAAAGAGGGTATAGAGCGTTTTTGCAAGACCATCTTCATTATCTCTTTCTGACGATCTTTCTTGGGAACCCCATCGGCAGAAAGGTACATCTTGAGAGCCTGAGTCGCTATTTCAGGATATTGTTTTAAGATATGGGGAGAATCTTCAAAGAACTTACTCATATGGCGCAATTTGTGAAGATCTTTTAGCACAAAGCAATCCTTTAAGCGTGTTTCGTAAACATGCATAGCTTGATCACTGACATCGCCAGATAAAATAGCTTGAGCTGCTACTTCGCCAGCAGTTTTACCTGATATCAGAGCATGGTTGGAACCTTCTCTATTTAAAGAATTCATGAACATGGCCGTATCACCCACCACAAGCACACCTTGACGATGAAGCTTGGGCATTTGATTATAACCACCCTCAGGTATTAAGTGTGCTAAATACTCCTTTGTTTCACCACCTTGAAGAAGACGTTTAACATATGGTTTTGCTTTCAAACGCTCAAGGAGATCATTAGGAGTCCACTTTTCATGAATCATTGTTTCTAAAACCACACCAATACCAATGGATATAGAATCTTTATTAGTATAAATAAAAGCCGTACCCGCCATTCCTGCAGTGGAATCCCCATATAATTCAATCGTAGCCCCTTGTCCTTCTTCCAGACAAAAACGATCTTCGATCTTTTCCTGGGGTAAGGCAATGATTTCTTTGACAGCTACTCCCACAGTTGATGGTTTAAGCGGTTGGGCAAGTTCTGCTTTAACGGCAAGAAAGTTATTTACCCCTTCCGCTAAAATAACAACCTTGGCGCCTAAATCCCCTTGTGCGCGTCCTGTACGAACTCCAATGACATTATCGCCTTGAAAAAGAAGATCTTCGACGACAGTTTCAGTAATGATCATGACTCCAGCTTTTTCAGCTTCTTTAGCCAGCCAGCCATCAAACTTTACTCGTAAAATTGAATGGGCATTGTAGGGAGCCACTGCCCAAGCTGGATCCCGATAACCAGCCATAACAGCTTCATCACCATTTAACATCGCCGCACGTTGTTCAATGATGGGACGTTCTAAAGGCGCAGTTTTCCAAAAATCCGGAACGACTTCCGCCGTAGCTTTGGTGTAGAGAATACCACCCATCACGTTTTTTGTTCCAGGATAATCTCCGCGTTCAATGACAACAGTTTTCATACCTGCCTTAGCAGCACTGATCGCGGCAGACAGGCCGGCAGGACCGCCACCAACGACGATCACATCAAAGTTTTCCATGTTTGCCCCTCCTTAATTTGCCACGCCGTGCTGAAGGCGTTTCTTGAATTCCGCAGTCATGGCTGGGACAACCTGCATAAGATCCCCGACAATTCCATAACTGGCGACTCGGAAAATACTAGCTTCCGGATCATTATTAACTGCAATAATATAGTCTGAAGTCTCCATCCCAACTAAATGTTGAATGGCTCCAGAAATCCCAAGAGCGATATAAACTTTAGGCCTAACAGTAATTCCAGTTTGGCCGACTTGATGATCGTGTGACAGCCATCCAGCTTCAACTGCACCACGAGAACAGGCTAGGGTTGCACCTAAGACATCAGCCAACTCTTCGGCGAGCGCCATATTCTTTTTAGAACCGATTCCTAAACCGACGGAGACAAGAATTTCAGCTTTATCGAGGAAGATGTTTTTCGCATCGCTTTTAATAAATTCGATGACCTTTGTGCGAATATTATCTTCAGAGAGTCCTAACTCTTCGCGAACAATTTCACCTTGACGACCTTCTATACGTTGTGGCATTGCCATGACCCGTGGTCGAACAGTTGACATTTGTGGACGGCGAGTTTTACACATAATCGTTGCCATAATATTCCCACCAAAAGCAGGACGCGTTTGAAAAAGCAACTTGGTGGCTGGATCAATATTCAAAACAGTACAGTCTGCGGTTAAACCAGTTTGCATTTTCGTAGCTACTGCAGGGAATACATCACGTCCCATAGCCGTAGCACCCATTAACACGATCTCTGGTTGATATTTAGTTATTAAACTAGCTAGAGCCTCGGTATAAGGTTCTGTACGATAATCCTTGAGGATCGGATCATCCACCACATAGACTTTTTCAGCACCATAGGCAAAGCCTTCACTGATGACATGCTCAACTTGATACCCGACGACAACACCACACAGCTCACAGCCGAGGTCATTAGCGAGTTTTCGACCTTCTCCCAAGAGTTCCCAAGCTACTGGGGCAACTTTACCATGATTATATTCCATGATAACCCAGACACCACTCCATAAGTCACCACCAGCAACAGGCGTTGCTTTCTTCTCAGCAGTTTTAACATAATCTTGAACCGCTTTTGGTAAGGGTTCTTGACTATTAAAATCACTTTTAGGTGCAGTATTGACACTTGGCGCGGGGGCGCTGGGGGCACTTGGTTTAGCTGCACTTGCTGGCAATGAAAGGGCATTGGCCGGACAGGCATCAGTACAGTTTCCACAATCAGTACATTTGGTCAGGTCAACAGCTATAACGCCATCGATCAGATCCAAAGCTTGCGTTGAGCATTCATCTAAACAGGCTCCACAACCGATACACTTTGGTTTGTCAATTTTGACAGTCATTACGCTTGACCTCCCTTCGCTAGGGGATTGACCATGATCACATTTTCTTGGAATATTTTCGCTACTACTGTCGCTGCAGCGCCTTTAGGATCTTTCGTGCCATCGATCTTATCCCCGCCAGTTTTTCCTGGTGGGGGAAAGATGCGAGAAACACTGGTGGGAGACCCCTTGAGACCCATTTTAGTTAAATCATAAGGCAAACTCTTTGCTTCCCAAACTTCAGGATCGTAAGCAGCTGATTTCATCATATTTGGGAGAGACGCATAACTAAGTTCATTGAGGTCTTTTTCTGCCGTTATGAGGGCAGGAAGTAAAGCCTTAGCGACTTCGCGACCACCTTCAGTTTTACGTTCCACAGTGATTGACTGCGCATCAATATCCCTAACTTTGATAACATAGGTCAGTTGTGGAAAACCTAATCTTTGGGCAATTCCAGGACCTGTTTGGGCTGTATCCCCATCAATGGCTTCTTTGCCAGTAAAAACGAGATCAATTGGATCAGTTTCATTAATCTTTTGAATGGCAACAGTCAATATATAGGCTGTAGCCAAAGAGTCTGACCCCGCGAAGGCACGATCACTCAAAAGAATTGCTCTATCAGCTCCGAAAGACATTGCTTTCCTAAGAGCTTCTTTAGCTTGTGGGGGTCCCATACAGACTATCGTGACTTTTCCCCCCACTTTTTCCTTGAGACGAATTGCCTCTTCTAAGGCGTGTGCATCATAAGGATTTATGATTGATGGTACGCCTTCTCGCATAAGGGTGTTGGTTGCCGGATCGATCCGAACTTCAGAAGTGTCCGGAACTTGCTTCAAACACACCACGAAATGCACAAAAAATCCCTCCTCTATTCTTAATATATTAAAAATTCACATTGGCAGCTTGATGTAAAAATACACATATACAGCATAGTACAAAGTTTGATAAAAAACAAGAATATTTTTAGAACTTAAATCTCGCTTAAAAATTTCTCAACTTGAGAGGCTGCTAGTGCACCATCACCAACCGCAGTTGCTACTTGCCGTAAGGGTGTATTGCGAATGTCGCCTGCAGCAAAAACACCAGGAATATTAGTCTGCAACAGAGCATCTGTATTAATGTAGCCCTGTTTGCTGACCGTTAGCTCCGCATTGAGGAACTTATCGTTTGGTTCAGTTCCAACATAAACGAAAACACCATCAGCTGTAATTTCTCGCATTTCATCGCTAAGAAGATTGTGGATGCGAACACCCTCAACCTTGTCTACCCCTAAGATTTCTTCGATGACACAATTTAATTCGAACTTAATCTTTGGATTATTTTCAGCCCGTTCTACAGCAATTTGCGCTGCTCTAAATCCCGTACGGCGGTGAATAATTATAACTTCCTCCGCGAATTTTGTTAAGTAAGCCCCTTCTTCTAAAGCAGCATCTCCTCCGCCCACAACAATGACTTTCTTTCCCCTGAAAAAAGCGCCATCACAGGTGGCACAATAGGAAACTCCGCGTCCATGAAAGGTATCCTCCCCTGGAACACCTAAAGGACGTGGTTTTGACCCAGCTGCTACAATTACCGCTTTACTTTGGATACTCCTACTATCCGTAATAACCTCTTTAATTTGACCTTGGAGCTTAATAAATTTAACCTCTTCAAAGATAAATTCTACCCCAAAACGCAGAGCCTGTTGATGAAAGGCGTTCATTAATTCATACCCGCCAATTCCTTCTGGAAAACCTGGATAATTTTCAATTTTTTCTGTTGAGGCAGCTTGTCCGCCAGGCATAGCAAGTTCAATAATTGCAGTTTTGAGTCCACCACGTGCAGCGTAAATCCCTGCAGTAAGACCCGCTGGTCCAGCCCCAACGATAGTTAAATCATACATAGAGTCAACACCTCACCTTGCACTTCATACCCCTATAAGGTATTCTAAAATAGTATAACATAAATTTGTTGTAAATAAAGTGGGCTTTTAAGGTTATCCTAAAAAAGTATTGAAGGTATTGTAACCAATTGGGAAGAATATATGATTAAGTCGGATTATCCACTATAGTTAAGTATAAGTAAAATAACTTTTTGGGGGGAAAATGTTTTGGTTCGTATTGCTAAAACTACGGGTTTCTTAATTGTACTCCTTGTTTTGTTGACTACTTCAAGTGGGTTTTACGAGGATTGGCTATGGTTTAAAGATTTGGGATATTTACAATTATTCTGGACTCCAATTTTGAGTAAAGCGTTAATCCAAGTTGTGAACGGAACAATCTTATTTACTTTTATTGCAGCGACACTTTTATCTATTCGCCATGCCATTGTTACATTTATTAATGAACGTTTAAGAAGCCGTCTTCATCTAGTTCAGGATATGGATCGTCCAGTGTTGAATTTGAGTCAAAACAGAGTAACTGTTTGGTTAGTTGTCTTTTCTGCTTTGATCAGTTTCGCTATCAGCTTTGTTGCAGGTTTCACGGGTTGGTTAGAAGTATTAACCTTCGTCCATTCCACTCCGTTTGGTAAAGGAGATCCAATTTTCGGACAGGATCTTGCCTTCTACTTTTTTAAACTCCCATTTTTACAGACTATTTATAATGCTTTTTTCGGACCTTTGTTTCTCTTGACCTTTTTTACTGGCCTTTTTTATCTTGTTACCAGTGTTCTTCGCTTCCATTCTCTTAAACTTTGGCAACCTAAGGCTGTTGAGATTGGTATGGCTGCTCGTCGGCATTTAGCCTTGTTAATTGGCATACTTTTTGTTTTTAAGGCTTTCGGCTACCTCTTAGACATTTTTCAATTGCTATATTCTGTACATGGTCACGTCATCGGTGCAGGGTATACGGAGCTAAACGCCACCCTACCTGCTTTGAAAATTCTAATCGTCCTTAGTATAGTGGGATTTTTCCTCTCTTGGTCGGGTTTAATACTTAAGGAAGTACGTTTATTGACTTTACCTGTGACTGGAATCTTCGTTTTGGGGATCTTCCTTTACGGTATTTATCCTTCTCTTATTCAGTCGTTTATCGTAATTCCCAACGAATTAGATAAGGAAGCACCTTACATCCAACATGAAATCGCCTTGACTCGTTTTGGATATGGCCTTGATAAGATTCAAGAGCAAGATTACCCAGGAAATACTGTTCTAACAGTAGACAGCTTAAAAGCTAATCAAGAAACACTTAATAATATTCGTCTAAATGACGCTCGTCCGATGTTACAAACATACAATCAGAAACAAGGAATTCGTTTATATTATAAATTTAATGATATTGATATTGACCGTTATACAATTAATAATGACTATCGCCAAGTCATGCTTTCAGCACGCGAACTATCTTCTGATGATTTAGATCCTAAGGCCAAAACCTTCGTCAATACTCGCTTTAAATATACTCATGGATTTGGTGTATCTGCCTCCTTTGCCAATGCCGTTACCTCGGAAGGTTTGCCTTCGTTTGCAATCAAAGATGTGCCAGGGGTTACGGAGTTTGATGAATTTAAACTAAAGGAGCCTCGAATATATTATGGAGAATTAACCAATGACTGGGTCGTTGTAAATACGTCAGTCAAAGAATTTGACTATCCACTTGGCAATATCAATGCTGAAAATAATTATCAAGGAAAAACAGGAATTAAACTTACTCCCCTAAATAAATTAATGCTTTCCTTACACCAAGGTACTTTCAAATTATACCTTGCAAATGAAGTTAATTCACAAAGCCGTTTTTTGATAAACCGAAATGTCAAAGAAAGAGTTCAAAAGTTAGCACCTTTTTTGACCTACGATGATGATCCCTATATAGTGATTGACGATGGACGCTTAAAATGGATTATGGACGCTTACACAACTTCAGCTAAATTACCTTATGCCAGTGAATATAGTGATCAAAACTTCAACTATATTCGCAATTCTGTCAAAGTAGTCGTGGATGCTTACGATGGAACAGTAGATTTCTATGCTGTAGATAATAGTGATCCAATCTTGCAGACCTATCGCCAGATTTTTCCGGGTGTTTTTAAAGACTTGTCTTTAATGCCTAGTTCTTTAAAGTCTCATTTGCGTTATCCTGAAACACTTTTCAACGTGCAGGCTAACATGCTTAAAACGTTTCATATGACCGATTCTACAGTTTTTTATAATAAAGAAGATGCTTGGGATATAGCAAAGGAACTTTTTAAAAATGCTCCGCAGAATGTCAGCCCGTATTATACTGTCTTGAAGTTACCTAGCACCAACAGACCAGAATTTGTTCTGATGTTGCCCTTTACCCCTGCCTCCAGTCCGACCAATACCCGAAATAATATGGTTTCTTGGCTAGCTGCACGGATGGATGGTGCTAAGTACGGTCAATTACTGCTTTATAAGCTGCCCAAAAATACAGAAATAGATGGACCGTTGCAGATAGAGTCTCGAATTGATCAGGATCCTGAAATATCTAAACAACTCTCCCTGTGGGATCAGAAAGGTTCTAGTGTGATCAGGGGTAACTTATTGGCCTTGCCAATTGGCGAAAACTTCCTTTATATTGAACCCATCTATTTGCAATCCGATAAAGGTGGTAGCATACCAGAAATGAAAAGGGTTGTCTTAGCTTATCAGGATCATTTAGTGATGACGGAGAATTTAGGTCAAGCTTTTGTAGATATTTTCGGAGAGAATGCTCCTCAGCCTACTACTTTCGGTCAAACTACTCAGATAAGCCCTCCCGTTCAAACCCCTAACGTACCGACTACACCACCGAAAAGTGGACTAAATCCAGCAGTTGGAACAAATACTGCTTCGATATTAGAGCAAATTAACCAAGTGCGGTCTATTTTAGATAACTTAGAAACACAATTGAAAGCAATGTCCACTGATCCAACAACAACTACTAAACCTACACCTACACAATAAATTATTCATGTTTAACTTTTTCACTTCCTATTGGCAAATTACATTTAGGGTAGCAAGAAGAGCATATTAGAAATGCCTTGTGCCTTATGCATTGAGGATTGAGCACTGGGTATGTTAAGATAGAAACTAGGTAGTACATACAGAGTACCATCTAGTTTTTATTTTTGGGGGCGAGTGTTGTCAAAGCTACAGACCAACAAATAATCTGTTTTGGAGCGGCGGAATGGTCAGGTATGTGGGCTCGAGCTCAACAATTAATGACTAGATTCGCCGCCATTGACTACCAAATTCTTTATATTGATCCCCCGATTACGTGGCTCTCCCCTATTAAAAATCCAGCGTATTGGAAACAGCGCGTTTTTAATGTTCCAAGGTTGGAGGAAGTAAGTCCAGGAATTTTTGTTTACACACCACTGCCTCTTCTCCCTTTTGCTAACCTAAAGCCTTGGCTTAATAAGTTGAACCAGTTATTACTCGGTCGTGCCCTAAAAAAAGTCTTGGCTAAACTAAAGTTTGTTAAGCCAATTTTATGGACGTATTTACCAAACAATATCGATATTTTAAAACATATCTCTCACGCCCAACTTATTTATGATTGTGCAGATGAACATGCTTCTTTTCCAGGCTTCGTTAAGGCTGAGGTCGTTCTAGACATGGAATATCGCCTTTTGAATCAAGCTGAGATTGTTTTTGTTTCTGCCCAAGAGCTGTATAATCGGAAAGGTGCACATTGCCAGAACATTCACCTTATTAATAATGGTGCTGATTTTGAGCATTTTAGTAAAGCACTTAGTGAAGAATTAGATTTCCCTGAGTTTATTGCCTCTTTGCCCAAACCTATAGTCGGTTATATCGGTGCTCTAAGCGCTTGGCTCGATCTAGAGTTGATCAAAGCTTTGGCGCTGGCTTATCCTAAATGGTCGATTGTAATGGTTGGTCCACAGGATGTTGATCTTACGGAACTACGAGCTCTTGGCAATATCTATTTTGTAGGACCTAAGTCTTATGGTATATTACCTAGCTATCTTAAAAGTTTTGACCTTTGTTTAATTCCTTTTAAAATTAATGATTTAACAGTTAATGTTAATCCTGTTAAGCTTTACGAGTACTTAGCAGCTGGTAAACCTGTATTGGCGACTGCCTTGCCCGAGGTTTTAAACTTCTCTGATTATGTGGCTATTGCTAATAATAAAGAGGATTTTGTAGTTTTGGCCGCTCAGGAAATCGCTAAAGATAACAGCCAAAAAATCCAAAGCCGCCTGGATATTGCCTATGCTAACTCTTGGAACATCCGTTTCAAGCAAATGCTTGAGATCATTTTAGAAATATCTCCATGACTAAAGAGAGTACCTTATTTTGGTACTCTCTTTTAAAGTGCTTGTTTAAGCGAGTTCTAGATTTTCTGATGAGTTCTTAGTGAGTTTTCTATTTCAAGTGGTTGCAATTCAATCGAAGTGGAGGTTCCTTCACGGATCAGCTGAATTAATTCCGCTCCATCCGGTGATACATAATTTTCTTCCCCGTTAAAACTTATTTGTTTGCTTTTCCCATTGTCTATGATATGAGCAGTTTGGTGGGAGTAAATAATTATTTGGCCAAGTGACCCAATGACCACTCTGGCATCTTGATAGGAAATTGACCCTTCCCAAACAGTAATCAATTCTACATCTTCATTAAATTTAGGAGTATCAGCTCTTGTGAAAATTTTTGTTAGTTGATTATTTGTAATTTCCCCTAAATAAAGTTTCCCATTGCGGTCTCCTAAAATCAAATCCTTAGACTCCTTGGAAATCACCTTTCTATCCCAACCCTTTACAGCTACAACTTGCTTGGTAGAGCCCACTTTACTGTCGAGATAAAGAGTTCCTTGTTGATCAGAAACAGCCATATTCGTAATCCATTCTCCTGAGCGATTAAGAATACGCACATGTTTCATGACATCTATTTCCATTAAACTCATAGAGGTGCCACTTTTCACTGTTACATACATTAAGTTAGTGAAGGTGGAAAAGGCCATTTGCGTAATTATTCCGCCGACAGGATAACTTGCTAGTGAAATATCATCATTCGGTCGGTCATCGGGAGGAATGTCTTCATCACTAGGAGGGAGTTCTAATGTATAGAGTTCGGTTAACCAAGGATTATTATAGCGTTTTTCTGTTCGAGGTTCTTGGGGTACTTCTTTTTCATCGCTACTAGTATTGTCTTCTGATTTGGAGGTTATTACCGATTTTGTGGGCCGAACAGTAATTACAGTAAAAGGATTAGGATTCTTTTTGGAATAAAAATAGATTAAAGCATCTCGGTCTGGAAGCCATTGATACCCCATGACACCCATGTTTTTTTCACTATTCGCCATAGGTTTTTTTTCAAAAACAACTTTGCCTTTTTTAAGATTAAAAACTTTAAAAATCCCATTTTCTTTATATGCCAAATAATCTTTAGCATAAGAAATCTGGATGTTTTCCAGATTCGAACTAGGAATAGTCGCTTTTAAAGTAGTCGTAATAGGTGGTAATTTGGGTGGAGCAGTAGGATTAATAACTTTATTTATTTGATAATCAATAAAACTATACACTCCAAATTGCATAAATAATGCCACTAAAATCCATGCTGAAAAAATGCGTAATTTTCTTTTCACGCTCATTCCTCTTTTCGAAATTGGTTATCGATGTTCAGCCTTAACTGAACGAGTTCACTGATCTTTAGGCATAACTACAAAAGCCGTTGGAATATAGCGTTCCCCAAAGATATTCCAGAGACGGTTCATGACCTTACCATTATAAACCAACTCTGAAGATGATCCACCATCTAAATTAATAGCATTAGTAGCATGGTAATCTAAAAACACATTCATTAAATCACTAATAGTGGCTCCAAGGCTCCAAGTCGGCTGACGGCCGTCAATGACTACAAAAATGATTGTTCCATCAGCAGTTTGTCCTATTCCTGTACGAGGTGCAATCCCCATACCCCCGTCACCAGAGACCGCAGGTTTGCCATTACGGATAAGAATGGGATAAAAAGTAACTGCTTCTTGGATGTTTTTCTCTTTTATTTGTGCTTCAGTCAGATCTTCAAGTATGAGTTTGCCTTTTTCATCAAGACCGACAATGCTGACTGCAGCATCCCCGGCATTAGTATGAACCGTTTGTCCTTTATGAATTGTGATACCGTCTGGAAAGGCACCATTTCCTTTACCATTAGGGTCATAAAAACCCCCTGCATTTATTCCCGCGATTGCGCCTGCGTCTCGGACAAGGTCTGTGACCCTCTCGCCGGTAACACCAATTTCTTTAGTTACTGCAACCTTTACTCGTTTGGGATCCTTAATTAACATAACTCTCCCTTTAAAATTACGCCCTTGAATATCTTCTATGATGATGCCTTCATTACTAACAATATTTTGTCCCTTTGTTATTATTTGAGGAGTATTTAAAGCATCTTGATTGGAATTCATAATTTCAGCAATCTTATCTTTAGATAAAAATAAACGGACAACTTGTGGATGTCTGGAGGTTTCTATTGAACCTACCGCAACTTGTTTAAGTGCTTGAAAAGGGCCCCAAAAAACAATAAAAGGGGCAAGTAGGATTGCAAAAACAATATTGAAACCAATAAAGCTTAAAATCGTCTTAAGACGAAAATTTCTTTTGATTTTCATCTAATTCTCTCTCTTTCTCATTAGCTAAAACTAACTTTTAACATAAACATAAACATAAACATAGCCGCAACTGCAAAAATGTGCGGCCTAAACTTAAAAAAACAACTAGTTTAGTATAACAAATGCCTTATATTGAAGCAACTGCTTTATCGGTGCACGAGGTTCGATATTCGAGATCTGAAGTACGATGTTTGAAGTACGAGGTACGAGGTGCGATGTATATGAGGTCACCCTTCGCACCCTGTGTTCGTGATCCCTATTCGAACTTCTTCGCGTCTCGTGCCTCCGTGTACCTAACATAGTGCCTCGTTAATTATGCATTATGAATTGTACTACGTGCCTCGCGTTAATTTGCTGGGTTAATTTCAAAATGATAGGTTAAATTAGCAGCTTTATCCAGCATATGAGCTACACTACAGTATTTTTCGATAGAAAGAGAGATAGCGCGCTGTAATTTAGCCTCAGGCAAAGCTTTACCCCAAAATTTATAGGTTAATTCAATATCTGTAAATACCCTAGGGTGGTCTGCAATTTGTTCTCCCTGAACGGAAATCGCCATTCGGTCAAAAGTAACTTGCATTTTCTCCAAGATTGAAACTATATCCATACCACTACAGCCAGCTAAGGCCATTAAAACCATTTCCATTGGGCTAGCACCACGTCCTGTTCCGCCCTTAGTGATACTTGTGTCAATATTAGTTACGACCTTGGCAGTTCCCACAGCTTGAAAATGTCTTCCTTTGATATACTTAACATTGACCTCCAAACGAGCTCTCCCCTTTCACTTAAAGGATACATTGCATTTATAGAATGCCCTTAATGAAAAGCTCTATTCACTCGTCAAGTGGCGGCAACCATTCCCCTTTAATAACAGTCTGTGCAATCGCTCGCAAACTTTTGCGTGTTGTCATGGCCTGCTGTCGCATAGCTGCATAGGCAACTTGTTCTTTATAGCCACGTTGTTGGATAAGATACAATACTGCCTGGTAAATCAATTTGCGAGTTTTAAGCTCTTCTTCTAGACGCCGATAGCGGGCAGTTTGCTCGCTATCACGCGTAAATCTGTGCTCTGCCGAAAGAATAGCTGCTAATATATCCATAGCCCGTAAAGGATAAAGAACAACTTGATGAGCATCTGACTGAATAGCTGTAGCAAGTTGGTGCTGTTCATCAGTAGTTAGTATAACAATGATTGGGCAAAGGTGTGAATCCACAAGACTTTGTAATAAATCTTGTGCACCAAGTTCTTGTAAACTCCAACTCATAATTATCAAATCAGGCTCTAAGCGGTGAACAAGACGTAAAGCCTCCATACCGTTGTCGATTGTTGCTAAGACTTGGTAATTTGCCAAGGCTAAGATGGATTTAATTTCTTGTTGAATTTGCGATTTACTGAGGACCAAAATTGCTCGTTTCATATTCTCACTCACTTGATCAAAATTCTAGAGATGTGCAAAAAGCGCTCGCTACTGAGCGCTTACTAAGACATTAAATCACAAGAAATATTTGTTATTTAGCTAGAGCCCCGAATTGCTCCTCAGCTGTTCTCAAATCAGTTTCTTGTTGAACAGTACTTATGGTTTCACAATGACTTTCTCTCCACCGAATGGGTGAAACTAACACGAATAGGCATATTCCGCCAATCGATAAGGAGAGATACTGCAGATACATAAGTAAAAATATTATGGGCACATACGTCCTTGGAGTACCAATAGCGTATGCGTAGGGTCGTATAGTATGTACTGTTGTATTTAGACGAGACCATGTTTCAAAACCGTAAAAGTCAACTGAATTTGCTATATCTCGTCCCATTTCAGCAAAAGAGTCAAGAGATGATACATAAATAAAACCTTTATCCGTATATATTTTGTCTAATTCAACAGGAGCACCTGTTATAGCAGCCTTCGAGTAAGTTCTTTCTATTCGTATGATATTACTTGGGGCTATATTAACTGATCCCTTGGTCGTTACAATGGTGTATAATCCTCGATCAACCAATTCTATATTGGTTATCTTGACATCCAAGAAGTGAATACCTATCATAGTGGAGACTAGGATCAAAAGGCAAATCAATATTATGTTACCTGTTATTTTTTCCCGCCCCATAGGTTTCAGTACTTCTATCAAAGTGTACACGTCCTTCACTCTTATTGTAAATATAATATCTTAGTTTAACTTAAAGACTATTGTACTATAGATCAATTATTAAGACAAACTATTCCTTCGATCTACCAATACAAAAATACATAAAAAAAGAGGAGCATAGCCCCTCTTCGTGAGTTAACGCCTTAAACATGTAGTTTTCTAACCTTTTCGGCTATTTCTTCCGGATTTATAATTAGGCGGGCTACTTTGCTCTCAATAGCAGCCTTAGCAACGGCTGCAGCTACAGCAGGTGCAACTCTTGGATCGAAGGCTGCTGGTATAACATAATCAGGTGAAAGTTCTTCATCGGAGATTAGCTTGGCAATGGCATAGGCCGCCGCTATTTTCATCTCTTCATTGATCGTCGTGGCCTTAACATCAAGTGCACCACGGAAAATCCCAGGAAAAACCAAGACATTATTAACTTGATTAGGCATATCTGAACGACCAGTAGCGATAACTGCTGCTCCAGCTTCCTTAGCTAAGTCTGGCATTATTTCAGGTGTTGGGTTAGCCATTGCAAAAATAATTGCACCTTCAGCCATCGACTTTACCATTTCAGGGGAGACAGTATTGCCAGCGGAAACTCCAATAAAGACATCGGCATTGACTATGACATCTGCCAAAGTGCCTTTAAGTAAGCAGCGATTGGTCAAGCTGGCAATTTCTTTTTTACTTTCGTTCATACCTTCCGAACGTCCTTCAAAAATCGCACCTGTTCTGTCACACAAGATAACATCTTGAACGCCCATCTTCATTAGTAATTTAATAATGGCTACGCCTGCAGCACCAGCCCCATTAGTTACAACCCGAATCTCATTCATTTTCTTACTCACAATTTTCAGAGCATTCACCAATCCTGACATTACAACAATGGCGGTGCCGTGTTGATCATCATGAAAGATGGGGATATTCATCTCTTTTTTTAAACGTTCTTCGATTTCAAAACAATTTGGCGCGGCTATATCCTCTAAATTAATCCCACCAAACGTAGGCTGAAGTAGTTTTACTGTCTCAACAATTTTATTAACATCTGTAGTATCTAAACATATTGGAAAAGCATCTACGCCAGCAAAAGTTTTAAATAATATAGCTTTGCCTTCCATAACTGGCAGCGCAGCCTCAGGACCAATATTACCCAGACCAAGAACAGCTGTACCATCTGTTACTACTGCGACAAAGTTGCCTTTATTAGTATAGGTATAAGCTAAATCTTTGTCTTTAGCAATCAATCTACAGGCCTCAGCTACTCCAGGGGTATAAGCTAAAGAAAGATCGTGAGCATTTCTAACAGGCACTTTGCTTTGAACAGCTAATTTACCAATATTTTGGCGGTGTAATTCTAAGGATTCTTCATTAATTCCGACACCAAACACACCTTTCTTTTTTATAAAAAACTATTTCCGCAACCAGCGATTCAGAGCAAACTTATTAGTCTCCCTGTTTTGATCAGCTATACTAGTTGTCAGTGGGATGTTTTTAGGACAGGCTCTAACGCAGTTTTGGGCGTTACCACAATCACTAATTCCCCCATCAGCTGTTAAGGCAGCTAAACGTTCGTGTTTATTCATCTCTCCAGTAGGGTGCGCATTAAATAGACGAACCTGTGATATGGCTGCTGGGCCAATAAATTTGGAGCGAGAGTTAATCTGTGGGCAGGATTCCATGCAACACCCACAAGTCATACACTTAGATAACTCATAAGCCCATTGACGTTTGTTTTCAGGCATTCTAGGTCCAGGACCCAAATCATAAGTGCCGTCTATCGGAATCCAAGCACGGATCTTTTTTAAATTATCAAACATTTGTTGACGATTGACCATCAGATCTCTAACAAGGGGGAATTTTGTTAATGGTTCCAAAACAATCGGTTGATCTAGCTGATCAACAAGGGCAGAACAAGCTTGACGTGCTTGTCCATTGATTTTCATGGTACAGGCTCCGCAAACCTCTTCAAGACAATTACATTCCCATACCACGGGATTGGTTGCCTTACCTGCAGCTGTAACAGGGTTTTTTTGAATATCCATTAAACAGGAGATCACATTCATTCTAGAACGATAAGGCACTTGAAATGTTTCCCAATAAGAGGGTTTATTTGGAGCGTCTTGTCGACGGATTTTCAATTGAATATAATTTTGTTTGGTCATTACTTTAAATCCTCCTTAGCTCTCAACATCATATCTGCGTGGACGAAGTGGAATTAAAGAGACATCAACAGCTTCATAGCTGATCTCTGGACCATTAGGGGTCCATGAAGCTACTGTTGTTTTAAGCCAGTTCGTATCATCACGTTCGGGAAACTCAGGTTTATAATGCGCTCCTCGACTTTCGTTACGTTGTAAAGCACCAATCGTTATAACTCTAGCCAATTCAAGCATATTCCACAATTGCCGAATAAACGTGGCCATTTGTGCACTACGAACGACTTTATCGCTAAGTCCAATGTTATGCCAGCGTTTTATCAGTTCTTGTAATTTTAGATCTGTAGCTGCTAATTTATCATTATAGCGAACGACAGTGACGTTCTCAGTCATAAGTTCGCCCAGTTCCTGATGTATAATGTAAGGATTTTCAGTTCCTTTCATATTAAGAATTTGAGACCATTTTGTTTCTTGAAGAGCTTTTGCTTTACTGAAAATCTGCTCTGTACCCGAAGGGGTTTTAATTTTGTTCTTATTGATATATTCCAACGCTTTGGGCCCAGCCACCATGCCCCCATAAATAGCAGAAAGTAAAGAATTAGCCCCTAAACGATTTCCACCATGATACTGATACTCGCATTCCCCTGCAGCAAAAAGTCCTGGAATATTCGTCATTTGCTCGTAATCTACCCAGAGACCTCCCATGGAGTAATGGACAGCAGGGAAAATACACATCGGGACTTTTTTGGGATCATCACCCACAAATTTTTCGTAAATTTCCAAGATCCCGCCTAGTTTAATTTCTAGTTCATGTGGATCTTTGTGAGACAGATCAAGATAAACCATATTTTCACCATTAACACCAAGTCCCTGATCAAAGACAACTTGATAAATCGCCCGCGTTGCAATATCCCGTGGAACTAAATTGCCATAGGCAGGGTACATTTCTTCAAGAAAATACCAAGGTTTACCGTCCTTATAGGTCCAAATACGACCACCTTCACCCCTTGCCGACTCAGACATTAGTCTAAGTTTATCTTCGCCTGGAATAGCCGTGGGGTGAATTTGAATAAATTCGCCATTAGCGTATTTGACGCCCTGTTGATAAAGAACAGAGGCGGCTGAACCAGTATTAATTGTAGAATTAGTGCTTTTGCCGAAGATCATACCAGGTCCACCCGTAGCAACGATTACAGCATCTGCAGGGAAAGAATGAATAGTCATATCTGTAATATTTTGAGCAACAATCCCTCGACAAACATCATTTTCAATGACAACTGAAAGAAGTTCCCAGCCTTCATATTTTTGGACAAGTCCTTCGGTTTCATAACGCCGAACCTGTTCATCCAGTGCGTAAAGAAGTTGTTGACCTGTCGTTGCCCCTGCAAATGCTGTCCGATGCTGTTTTGTCCCTCCAAAGCGACGAAAATCCAAGAGACCTTCGGGGGTACGGTTAAACATAACACCCATCCGATCCATAAGATTAATTATCCCCGGGGCGGCATCACACATTGCTTTGACGGGTGGTTGGTTTGCTAAAAAATCTCCACCATAAATTGAGTCGTCAAAGTGTTCCCAAGGGGAGTCTCCTTCTCCTTTAGTATTGACAGCTCCATTGATTCCTCCTTGTGCACATACCGAATGTGACCTTTTAACTGGAACCAAAGAGAATAGATCTACTGGAGTACCTGCCTCAGCGATTTTAATTGCTGCCATAAGGCCGGCAAGTCCGCCTCCAACAATAATTATTTTACTCATTTATTAATCTCCCTCCTTACTTAAGGAATGCTGTTATGTCGTACAAACCTAGAAACGATATTATCAGGAAAAGAATTGTGCAAATATAGGACCAGATCTTTTGTGAGTGAACTCCTACCGTTATTCCCCATGTAATCGCAAACGCCCAAAGTCCATTAACAAAGTGAAATACGGCAAAAAGTATGCCCAAACTGTAAAAGATTAGTCCGAGGGGATTAGTCACAAAAATTTGCAGAGCGGCAAAGTTAGCCTCTCCGAAACGCAAAACATAAACATGAACCACTACAAAAATCACAGTGTAGATTCCAGAGATCCTTTGAATAATGTAAAACCAATTGCGGGCATACTGGTAACGCAAAGTGTTCACTTGACCAGTATAAACAATCCAACTTCCATAGATAGCGTGTAAAGCAATCGGTAAAAAAATCACCAACAACTCTATAAGAATTAAACCAGGAAAATTGCGCATGCCAGAAATAATTTTATCATACTGTTCTGGTCCTGCTTGAGCGAAAGAATTTAGAATTAAGTGAAAAGTTAAAAACAGACCAATTGGGATTAAACCGAGTAAAGAATGGATACGTCTAATTAAAAAGTGATAGGGATTTTGTGCGGTGTTCAAAAAAAGTCGCTCCTTTCGCATTTTAAAATACTAATTGTAATAAATTCAACAACTAGTTGTCCATTTGTCATGCAATTTAAGTGCCAAAGAAAGATAAACAAGACAAAAATAACGTTCTGTCCATGGGTATTAGAGTTTCACTAAGATCAGCGGCTTCAGAGGCAAATAGGTTAAACTCGCTCATCTTCGAAAAGCAAATAATTGGAAACTAGAAGACCCCATACTTTCTAATTTATATAAATTTATATATAAATTATATAAATTAGAAAGTTCTAAGTTTATTATATAAAGTTGCAAGGGAGATATTTAAAACTTGTGCTGCACGTTTTTTCCCTTCTACAGAATCTCCAAAACGTTGTAAAGCCATACGGATCATTCGTTTTTCCATTTCTTCAATGGACATTAAATCTGCTATAGTTGAGGTATCTGTGTGAATTGGAGTTTCTAAAAGGGAGACTAAATGTTTGTGAGAGATCAGATCCTCATCTACGGTAACCATAGCCCGTTCAATGACATTCTGAAGTTCGCGAACATTTCCTGGCCAATGATAGTCAAACAACACTTTTTCAGCTTGAGAGGAAAAACCCGTGACTTTTTTACCAAATTTACGGTTGAATTTTACAATCATTGAATGTGAATAAGCTGGAATATCATCTTTATGTTTACGCAAGGGTGGTAAATGTAATTCTACAACATTCAAACGGTAATATAGATCCTCGCGAAAGTCTCCCAGTCTTACCATTTCTTTCAAATTACGGTTTGTTGCTGCTACTATACGTACGTCTACTTTAATTGTACGAGTCCCTCCTACACGTTCAAATTCCATATCTTGCAGGACCCTTAGTAGTTTTGCTTGTAAATATAAATTCATGTCCCCAATCTCATCGAGAAAGATAGTTCCGTCATGGGCAAGTTCCATTTTGCCTAATTTATTTTTGATAGCTCCAGTAAAGGAGCCTTTTTCATGGCCAAAAAATTCACTTTCTAACAAAGTTTCAGGAATTGCGGCGCAATTCACTTTAATAAAAGGCTTGTCCCAACGCGGGCTAGCACTATGAATAGCATGAGCAAACAACTCCTTACCAGTGCCGCTTTCACCAATTATAAGTACTGTAGAATTACTCTTAGCTACCTTGCGAGCCAAATCAATCGCTGTTTCAAATTCGCGATGACTTCCTAATATATCGTCAAAAGAATAGCTGCTTGTAGAGATTTGATTAATGCGAGTTTTTAAATCACTAATTTCCTGATTCGAAGCCTGCAACTGTTCCATGAGCTTATATATGTCCGTTAAAGGCTGAAAGACGACCACTGCACCTTCCATCTTTCCCTCAACAACGATAGGGGAGGCATTAGAAATTACTTCAGCGTTACTTCCTCCAACTTGAGAGCGATGAGCAAAAATGGGTTCGTGTGTACGTAGTGCACGGGCAAGTGCTCCGTTGGGCGAAGCCTCAAAGATATTTTCCCCGATTCTTTGGCTGGCGGGGACACCAGTAACCCGTGTAAACGAAGGATTAACATACTTGATAGTCCCATCGCCTGCCGCTACTTCAATAGCCTCCTGAACAGAATTAAGTATTGCATCAAGTTCACCCTTTACACGCTTAATTTCAGAAAGTTTTTCCTTTTCCTCTATCAAATGCATCATTAAGTTAGCTCCCTCTGCTTCCATGACAGAGGTTAAGCTATGTTTATTTTGTTCAATATAACTTTGAACTTCTGTCAAGCCTGTTGCTTCAATGATGACATCTAAATCTGTGATTTGACATAGTACTTCAATCGATGTACAAGTTTCTACCCCATCATTTCTGGCC
>JBAQMG010000106.1:0-2366 GCA_049302575.1 Desulfitobacteriaceae bacterium
ACGAAAATCATATGCCCTTGCCTTAGAACCTGACTTTTCACCAAGACCAGCAGCTTTCCAGATTAGATTGAAATTTCGTCCTACGGCCTCGCACTGATAACCTGTAGTCGATTTTACTGGAAAGAAATACGTTCTGTCTGGAAATATATCGTTTATTATGACATCATATTTCATATACAATGACCTAAGGTCTTCAGGAAGAAACACCCTACGATCTTTTAGACCTTTTGAATGGAATATATCGATATAGCCAATATGGAGGTTCGCATTTTTCCTCATAAGCAGCCGTGCCTCACATGTTCTCACTCCACAACAATAAAGTAATCTATAGAACATTGGGAGGACAAGGTGGCGGACAATATTTTCCTTTCGTTGGGGCAGCATGTCGCAGACATTAAAAAACTTTACGATTTCATCATTTGTGAAAAAATGAGGTATTTTCCGGCTCTGCTTTTGGCAGACTTTTTTGGGAATGACATACGAAGCAGAATATCCCGATGACTGAAGGTATTTCCCGAACTCACGAATGGGTGCTACACGCACGTGCTGAGTGTTTGAACATTCATTATCTCTAAGGATTATCCAGCTCCTAATGATATCTTTTAAGGAAGTGGCTTGAGATTCGTTTTCTGCACAGTACCGGTCAAACTCATGGAGATAAAATTCGCTTGTTTCATACTTCCATCCTAATGAATGCTTGAATTCCACAAAGGCCTCCATGAAAGTAGACAGCCTGCTTACATATGCTTTTTTCATCATCTTAACTCTCCCACCTTCATAGGGATGAGTGAAAGAGTTAATGCACAATTACGTAGCCCTTTTTCATCCGTAGTTAAGTAAATGTCAGCTGAATTTGGATTGACATGTCCAAGTGTCAATGAAATAGTTTGTACAGCAACACCCATCTTCAGCATTTTTGAAGCCACATGGTGCCGTAGGAGGCGGGTTCCTTTAAGTTCATTTCCAAGTCTGACTCCTGCGCGTGAAAATATAGTTTTGACTACGAAGTAACAGCTCGCATGATCTTTCAGTGGCTTATGCGGTGCGTTATAGGATAGGAATACATAGGGCGAATCAGATTTAGGACGTTCATTAACAATATACCTTGCCATTGCGTTACCGATCATCGGAAGAAGTGGCAAAGCCAAAGGTTCATTCGTCTTTCTTTGGGTGATGCTGATTGCATCACAATGCCAATTTATATCACTTAACCTTAAGTTTACTATGTCAACGGCCCTTAGGCCGGTAAGGGGGGACAATACCATGATTGCTTTGTCCCTTGAAGATACAGCATCCGTTTTTAACACCGCCCAGACCGCCCGTTCTTCCTCTTGAGTCAATACAGGAATGATCCCCCTTTTTCTTAAAAATTTATCAGGAACTTCCGAAAGGAGTTTTGTTCCACCTTCTGCAAAGTTCAGAAATGATCTGAGCCCGGAAGCTGCTGTTCGAAGACTTCCAGGGTCCCAAGTGCCCCTTAATTCGCAGAAGAACTCATGGATTAATTTCAAAGGGACAGTGTTTAAGTCTGTATAGCCAAGCCTTTCAATAAAGGTAAGGAATTTACATGAACTATTCCTGTATGAATCAACCGTGTTTTTACTCTTACTCTCTGATTTAAGATATTCTAGAAATTCAGCATGAATGGTTTGAAATCGAATGGTTACAGGCTTACCGACTTTGCTTTCTACACATGGTTTCCAGCCAATATAGCCCTTTTCCTCGTATTCTCTTAGCTTTCTTATGCAGGAACTATGCAGTAGTTTTCGCGAATGGCAGTATTGTCCGTTCTTTACGTTTGTCGAATCATTTACGAAATAGTTAGCCAAAGCATCATTAAAAACATCTGTCTTCATGATAGTTGCAGCCTTTAACAATCTGACATATACACGTTGGTAATTAAAAATTGTGGATTCACAATAACCTCCTGTTCTAAGCGCTTCAAGGACTTTTTCAACATTGCTTTCCAAAGTGGTTTTCTTCACCATAATTAAACCTCCTGTAGTTTAGTTTGGATATAAATCCATCTCACAGGAGGTAACATAAACACTATGCCGAGAAATAAATCAAAAATCGCTATTTAAATGCGAAATCAGCATATTTTTCGGCATAGTGTTTTTTTCGGTATAGTCGCAATAGAATTGGGAAGGAATTCCATGGCGCAAGATCGCTTTCTTGAGGGCATCTTCTAAACGAGGCAATTTCTCATCCCAGTAGAATTCTCCGTGGACAATGGCCCTCGAAAAATCATCAATGATGGCAAACAACATCGCCTTTTTACGTTTCTTAGGATGGAGTGGGTCCGGTAAATACAGGGTATGCTGAAAATCGGCCTGCCACATGAGATGAACATCCTCGACTTCGAA
>JBAQMG010000107.1:0-10935 GCA_049302575.1 Desulfitobacteriaceae bacterium
CTTAATAAAAATTATTTTCTATTCGATACAGGGTGGTATTTTATGGTTACTTAGATTGACGACATTGATTAATAGAGTAATAATCGTGCATTTTGCACAATTCACTAATTCACAACTCAAAATTAAACATTCTGCATTCATAAGTGCGCAAAAAAGAAACGCTCCTTTACCGCTAAGTAAAGTGAGCGCCGACTTGTGCTTTGTGCATTTATAATTATGCATTATCAAAGTGCATTATGCATTATGCATTTGTCTAGCCAGTTCTTGCAGATAAGTCTTAAGTTCCGACGAGATATCATCATGCAGTAAACCGTATTCAATGGTTGCCTGTACAAATCCAAGTTTATCTCCTACATCATAACGTCGACCTTCAAAATCGTAGGCCATAATTTCTTGCAGCATTCCAAGTTCACGCAAGCCGTCTGTTAATTGAATTTCTCCGCCTTTACCTGGTTTAAGGTTCTCCAAAATATCAAATATTTCTGGATTTAAAATATAACGCCCCATGATCGCTAGGCGCGTTGCCGGGGCTTCTCTGGGACTAGGTTTTTCCACTAAATCTCGTGCCCGATAGATACGTTCACCCAAACTCTCTCCGTCAACAATACCATACTTGCTTATCTCTTCTAAGGGCACTTCCTGTACTCCTACAATACTAGCACCATAACGTTCATAAACATTGATCATTTGACGTAGACAGGGCACCTCAGCTCGGATAATATCGTCCCCCAGCAATACTGCGAAAGGTTCATTTCCAATAAACTTGCGTGCACTATAAATAGCATGCCCCAAACCTAAAGCTTCTTTTTGACGAACATAAAAGATATCCGCCATCCGCGAGATGTCTTGCACCAAACCCAAAAGCTCAGCTTTTTCAGCTTTTTCCAAGAAGGTCTCCAGTTCAACAGAACGGTCAAAATGATCTTCTATAGCTCGTTTATTGCGTCCAGTGACAATTATTATGTCTTCAATCCCTGAGGCGACAGCTTCCTCCACGATGAACTGAATTGTTGGTTTGTCTACGATCGGTAGCATTTCTTTTGGCTGAGCCTTGGTGGCTGGCAAAAAACGCGTACCTAGTCCTGCAGCTGGAATCACTGCTTTGCGAATTCTACGCATCTTCATTCCCCCAATATGATTCATGATTTAACTTTTTTAGTCTCTGGTTACCTCTAAATAATATGCTTTAACGTGATTCTCTAATTCCCTGATTCACTGATCCCCGATTCCCTGATCCACTGATCCCTTAGCAACATCATACCATAAGTTGACTATAATGTTAAAATAGTAGGCTCCCGAAAACTAATAAAAACGTTAGCCTTTGAAATAATCATTAATTATTTAAGCTCTAAGCAAGCTAGTCTAAACTCTCCGCTGAGGAAAATAGTTTCTCAACTGAAGCATTTTACGAACATTGTAGAAAATAATAAACGCAAGGTTATCTGTGCCTTGCGTTTATATTCACTATTCACCTTTACTAACTTATTGCTTATTTATCTAATTTACTTAGTACAACTTTCTCAACCTTTTCCAACACCTCGTCAACGATTCCATATTCTTTTGCTTCCTCAGCGGTCAAATAGCGATCGCGATCTGTATCATTCTCAACTTTTTCAAGCGGTTGACCCGTTCTTTCAGCTAAAATGCTGTTCAACTTAGCCTTTGTTCGCAACAACTGTTTGGCATGAATTTCAATCTCTGTCGCTTGACCGGAAAGCCCATGACCCCCGATTAATGGTTGATGAATCAGGACCTCAGCATTCGGCAAAGCTGTCCGTTTTCCTTTTGTCCCAGCTGCCAACAAGAAAGCGCCCATACTCGCAGCCATGCCTATACAAATCGTATGAACATCGGCACGGATATACTGCATGGTATCATAAATTGCCATCCCTGCTGTTACAGAACCACCTGGACTATTGATGTAAAGAAAAATATCTTTTTCCGGATCTTCTGCTTCTAAGAAAAGCAGTTGAGCGACGATGAGATTAGCCACATCGTCGTCAATCCCCCCACCTAAAAAGATAATGCGGTCTTTTAAAAGACGCGAGTATATATCGTAGGAGCGTTCCCCACGATTTGTTTGTTCTACTACCATTGGAACTAAATAGCCCATGATATTATTCCCTCCTTATATGCTCCAATATATCCTACCCGGATAATTCTATTTTAGTACAAAGGTCAGTCAAGGTCAAATATTTTTCTTAATAAAAGTTGCTTGTGAAGAAGCGGGAAGAAAATCAGAATGATAAAAACCACCAAAAAAGTTCAAAATAATTCCACACGCTTCCATCTTTAGAGTATTGACTAGCAGATAACTTGCCGCCGAGCGGTCAAAGCTCATAAAAACAATAAAGACAAACCCTATCATAGCTATGGCAACATAAAGTAAGTAGGTTCGATTATATTTTGACACCCTGACCCTTCACCGTAGACACATGCTAGCGGCAATTAAGCTGCTACAGCGTATTCGTTGTTTACAATTTGCTAGACAAATTAAAAGGGGGTATCCCTAAGAGATTTACTTTGATGACCTACTCGAACGAATCTGTGAAATTCGTGCTTCCTGCGAAAAGACTGTGTTCATTTCATTTGATTGAGCCCACATAGCTCTATTCCCTTTCAAAAGTTCTGAATAGAGCTTGCCTCGCTACGATGAAGGTTTGTCACTCTGGTAGTGGAACCGTAAATTGATTGGTAACAGACAATTTTTTTCACAAACCCGCCTAAATCAAGCTTCCCCAAACCCGCCGAACCCCTCTTAACCCAAAATAAAAAACAGCCCCCACGAGCTGTTGTTATTTCAATAATTTGATGGAGGCGAACTTACACTGTTGGAAACCCTAACAGTAAAGCTATGATACCATCCTGTTTCACTATAGGCTATTTGTTTGCTATGTCTCATCGGTTAAGAACAAGTTGATCTTCCACTAATATATCTGACAGAATATTAATAGCATATAGTGGTTCATTCGTTACGCAGGCTTTTTCTTTCTAATGTTCCTAACTGCTGTTGGATACTGATCTAACATTATTGTTTTGAATAAGTGCTTTGGCTAACTAAATAGCCAACATTTTATTTTCGTCCAAATAAACATCCCCCAATAATAGTTATGAAAGAGTGTCCAATATTATTCATCAAAAATGAAGGCATGCCGATGGCGTTCAATTATTATTTACCCGGAGAGAGGACCTGTCTTATCAGTATTATTAATGTTTTCGATTATTGTTCGTAACATTTCTCCAAGAGATTTTAAATCAAAAGGCTTTGTTAAGAAATAACGTACAAGACCATCTTGAAATAATTTTCCGTTTTTAGTATAGGCTGAAATTATAATGACAGGTAGAGTTGTCCATACTGTATCTATCACTTTTAAAACTTCTAAACCACTCATTACAGGCATCTTGAAGTCTAATAAGACTACTGAAGGAAGGGTTTGACGAATTAAATGTAAGGCTTCTATTCCGTTTGAAGCTGTCTTAACTTTATAGTTTTCAGATTTCAAAAATTCTTCGAGTAAAGTTCTGATCCCTTTATTATCGTCAACAATTAAAATATAGTCATCATTAATCACTCTTCATCACCTTCAAATCATTGAATACTTCCTTTTGATATAAACGTTAATTCTTCTCCATTATAACCTAGGAAACTTACCTCCAATTAGTAAAGATCCTTTTCATTTATTTTGTCCGTTTTTGCATCACAGATCATGACGCCTTAGATGAAAACCCAGCCTGATGCTTGAGCATACATGAAACATTCTCTTCCGTCACCGGAGGGCTATAGAAGTACCCTTGAATACCATCACAACTATTACTTTCAAGAAATTGAAGTTGTTCTAAAGTTTCTACTCCTTCAGCAATGACCTGCAACTTTAAGTGTTTTGCTAATGTAATAATTGCAACCACAATAGCAGCATCTTCAGGATTCTCTGGCACCTCCCTTATAAAATCCCGATCAATTTTCAACGTATGTATTGGAAAACGTTTTAAATAAATCAGAGAAGAATAACCTGTCCCAAAATCGTCGAGTGAAATACTTATTCCCATATCTTGAAGTTCTTGAAGGACATTCATGGTGAATTGGACATTTTCCATAGCTACACTTTCGGTAATCTCCAACTCCAACCAATGGGGTTCCAAGCCTGTTTCCAAAAAGATCTGTGTAATGTCCCTGACTAATGACGGTTGATTAAATTGTTTTGCAGATAGGTTAACAGCTACACGCACTGGAGGAAATCCCTTTTCCTGCCACGCTTTAGCATGTTTACAAGCAGTTCGCAAGACCCAAGCACCAAGTGGAATGATGAGATCAGTTTCCTCTGCCACTGGTATAAAATCATCCGGTGGAACTATACCGTGTTCCGGATGTTGCCAACGCACAAGGGCCTCAAAACCCAAAACTTTTTTGGTTAACACATCAATTTGAGGTTGATAATAAAGTACAAATTCCTCTTTCTCTAAGGCAACGCGTAAATTCTGTTCCATTGTAAATCGACGAGCAATTTCTTCGTTGATACTAGGGGTGAAAAAGTTATAACTCAGATGGGAATGCTCCCCTTTTTGCTCCCAAGCTAATTCAGCATTTCTCAATAACCCTTCTGCGTCAGAACCATCCAGAGGGTATACTGCAATACCGATATTAGCCGTTACCTTTAATTCTAATTCGGCTGTCCGCCAGGGCATTTGAATCTGCTCAAGGAGTTTCTGAGCAACTAAAGTTATCTCACGAACTGCTCCTGACTCTGCAAAATGAAAAAGTCCAAACTCTGCCCCATTGATCCGGGCAATTACCTCATCATTTTGTATTATGCTACGAAATCTGCTCGCAACTTCTTTAAGTAATTCATTTGCTTGGTTATGCCCGATTAGGCTATTTATTTCTTTAAAGTTCTTAACGTTAATAACGCAAACAGCTAATCCTCCACCACAATGAGTTTTTTGCTCAATAGCACTATTCAAACGTTCAAGAAATAAGCTTTGGTTAGGCAATCCAGTTAAAGTATCATAATGTGCTAATTGATTAATGGTTTCTTCTAACTCCCGATACTCTGTCCGATCTAAAAAAATACCCAAATAATTAGTGAGTTTATTCGATAGGTTATGAATAGAGGTAATAGTTAATAATTCCGGGTAAATAGCTCCATCCTTATGTCGGTTCCATACTTCCCCTTGCCAGTATCTCTTGGTTTGTAATGAAGTCCACATTTCCCTATAATAAGCAGCATCATGGCGGTCAGATTTTAATATTCGGGGGTTTCTACCCATCACTTCCTCAGAAGTATAACCGGTAATTCTGGTAAAGGCCCGATTGACTGTTGTAATATTTCCTTCAAAATCTGTAATTATAATCCCTTCTGTTGCATCCTCAAATACACCCTTAGCAATCTCCATGCTTTTATGGTGTTCGGTAAGATCACAAACTAATATGACTGCATATTCTATACCGTCCAACATCAAAGGCTGAATATTTAACTCAACAGGAACGCTATACCCACTATGTTGAAATACCCTACCGCAAAACGAATTTTTTCGTCCTGTCCTAATTGATTGCAGGACAGTATCCCACTGTGCTTGATCATCTTCGGGAAACAACTTTTGCAGTGACTCTCCTATAAGTTCTTCCATTTTATAACCAAGAGCAGCTTTACTAGCCAAATTAGTTTCTAAAATTTCCCCTTCTTTAGAAATAAGAAGTATACCATCTCGACTCACGTCTAATATACTTCGAATCTTTTTGTTGCTTTGTGTAAGTTTCTCGTTCAAAGAACGTTGATGACTTAAAGGATCGCGTACAATATGCCAGCCGATACCAAAAATTCGAAGCGCTACCACTATCATTAACATTTCTGGAAAATAATGAATCGGTAGGTATATCGTATGGGAAATTGCAAAGAACGAATATATAACTTGACTTAAGAGCAGTAAAAGCAAAAGTAACAATAAATAGAGAAATAACCTTGTATTCCGGTTATTGCACTCAGTTTCAAAACCTTCGGTCATACTTTTGCTCCCTCTGAACCTACTAATCGTCTTATACATTTACTTCCCCCTTGAGCAACCATCGTCGAATCGAACTATATTAATTTAATTTCACCTAATTAAAGTCTATTTTAAGTTTGATGTAATATTATCGTAGATTTACATCTTTGTCCCCAGTAATTCTACTGGGTTGAGCTAATATATTTAATAAGTTATCACATGAAAACGAAGGAGAGCTTACCTGATAAGTCCTCCTTCGTTATTTTAGATCCTATCGATTCAAGGCCTCTTTGTCTACGTTTATCCACACCAAAACAGCTTCTAAGCGTGAGCTCACACCTAATTTTAGAAGGATATTACTAACGTGAAAATCCACAGTCCTGACTTTGATACCTAATGCGACTGCTATCTCTTTATTATGTAAGCCTTTTGTAACTAATTCCATTATTTCTATTTCTCTAGTGGTAAGTTGTTTGCTTGGCGTTTCAGAGTCCATGGGGAAATTCAAATTTTTATCAAACTTCTCCGACTGCAGTAAAGCGCCTAAACTTTGAGAAAAATAGACACCATCTTCATAAACTCTTAATATTGCTTGAGTCATTTCCTTTACTGAACATTCTTTAAGTAAGAAGCCATTGGCACCCTTACTTACTGACTTAGTTACATAACCCTGGGGATTTTGACCGGTCAGCATCACAATTTTTACTTCAGGTTGCACCTTTTTTATCTTGTCTATTAAATCAGTCCCACAAGAATCTGGGAGATTGATGTCTAATAACACGACGTCAGGTACAGTTTTATTAATTAAACCCATACATTCTATTTCATTCTTGGCAATTCCTACTGCCAAAATACGGGGTTCCAAACCTAACAAGGAGACAGTCCCTTCCGCAAAAAGCGTATGATCATCAACTACTAATACCTTTACTAGTGCAAATTCTTCAGAATTTAAGGACATTTCTGTCTCACTCCTCTATTGTGGAAATTCTTTAACTTATCGGGGTCATTGATTACTCCATTTTTTTCCCTTTTTCAATTATCGGCATGGTGGCTTTGAGCATTGCGCCTTGACCGATTGTCGAACTAATTTCTAAATCACCGCCTAAGCTTTCTATTCTTTCCTTCATTCCGACTAATCCAAAATGGACACCCGTCAACGACCAATCATAGATCTTGCTAGTATCGAAACCTTTACCCGAGTCACTAATCATCAGTTCAATTCTAGCTTCTCTCATGGCAATGTAAATTTTTAACTTGGTTGAACCTGAGTGTTTTACTGCATTCGTTATCCCCTCCTGCAAAAAACGGTAGGCAGCTAATTCTGTTTCTTCTCTAAAGCGGTGTTCTCGGCTAATACCCACTGTCTCTAAAGAAATTACCAACAGTTCCTTATGCATAGTTTCTTCGCACATCAACTCGATGGCGGGAAGCAGTCCCAAATCGGTTAAGGTTGGAGGGCGTAAATCATTACAGATTAAACGAAGTTCAAAATTTAAATCTTCAACTAGCTCCTGCATATGAGAAATAGCCTGTACAGATTTTACATCTAATGGGGATTCTTCAACAAGGCATCGCAGTCTCCGATTTAAATCCAGTCCTAGTTGCAATGGACCATCGTGAATCTCACGAGCCACCGATTTTCGCTCTTTTTCAAGGCTTCTAAACAAAGAAGTGGTTACTCCCTGAAGTCCCTGATTTCTCAGGTGTGAGTCGAGCGATCTCTGTGCCTGGAACTTTATTTCTTTGGAAAGTTGCTTAGTTACAAACGTCATTTTTAGACGTTGGGCCAATTGACTCGCTATCAATGTAATAAGAGGAAGTTCATCTTTTTCAAATTTGACATGGGAATAACGATGACCTAAAAAAATCCCACCTGTAAAATCATCTATAACAAAGGGGATATAGACTTCGGCTGGGAAATTATCTGGAAGAATTTTTACATCCAAGTTAATCCTTTGATCAGTTTGATAAAATTCCTCCAGATCGGCTTGCTCGCTTGGTATCTCAAGGAATCTTCCAACAGTTTTCTTTAGATATCCTCCATTACCATCTTCCACGGCAATAAAAGCACCCTCAATCGCTAGGATCTTTACCACCTCTTCAAATATCCAATCCTCTTCATTAATGGAAGATAGACTTGCGTTTAATTCGAGAATTTTATTTTTAAAAGCCTGTTTTCCTTCGCGGAATACAAATTTGTCCAATAATTTACTTATCACGCCTCTTAGATAGCCAAAACAAACAATGAACACCATAGTTAACGTTAGAGAAGAAAGATACACTTCAAGATTTAAGGTCGTTACTACTTTTAATAATAAAAGTATATAAGAGACAACAAAACTAATAATTACTCCTGCAACGAAAAAGGAAATTATAGTCCCTAACAGCCGACGACTATCCGGTAAATATTTATTAACTATCACATAATACCAAGTCGCGGGAATAACGGAAACAAATAGCGAACTGACCTGAGCATATACTATCGGTTGAAAGTCAAATATAATGGGAACCGACGTCAATAGAACGAACGGCAAGAACCCTATTGACATACCCAACAAGACAATACTTGCTTGGTTTTTTTCTGGTTTATCTTTAGGTAACTTTATTAATGCCCCAAGATTCCATAAGGCTAATAAGATTCCAATGATCATAGTCGTAAACAATAGTTTCCTTATTGAACTTATAGAGTGGAGGATACCAACAGATTGTAGAATGATCAAGATTATTATGCATACAGAAATAACGGTCAAAATAAGGCGACCGAACCGATTTACTCGGTTATTATTTTCGTTCGGAAAAACAGAGATAAAGTTAATAAGGAATAAAGGTACTGACGACAAGATTATGTACTCGCATTCCCTAGCAAATAACAAATCACGACCTGAAGCTGGAGCCAAGATGATAGCCAAACTTATTAAGCAGTTCAACCAAAATAAAGCACGTGCTTGAACCAGAAAAGAACGCTTAAACCAGGTAATAAACCCTAAAAGCCAAAAAATCAATCCCAAGATATACATAGGAATTTCATTTAATGCATTTAATAAAATAGGCCGTTTAGGTATAATGATAATGTTATCGGTAGTCTGACCTATTCTTTGGACTTCAATCGTTGATGCCCCTTCTGCCTCACTCCATTTTTGAATATAGCGGTACCTACCTGTATCGTCATTATTGATTTTTAAAATTACGTCTCCAACTTGTACCCCTGATTTGCACCCTTCGCCATATGGATCACTGGAAGTCACAAACCATAGTCCATTTAGGTACTCGATGGTAAGACCAATGTAGGGTTGATTAATTATAGCTATAAAATTCACGAACCATAATACGATAAAGGCGGCACTCGCATAGTAATATGCTTGCCGCCTAAACACTTTCTTCAACAAGTTTGATCAACTTCCCTTTGCATTTCTCCAAGACGGGAATGGCCTTAATAATTTTCAAAGACTTTTGTCGAAAAACTTCGTACATTACTGAGCAATAATGAATAACCCCTTCATCGAAGGCTAGGTGTTTTAAATATTCTTGTTCTTTGTTCCCGAACTTGTTTAACCCTTGGCCATCCATCTGAGTTAGTTCCTTGAACCGATCGGCTGTTTCCCCTTTAAGAATACTTAATAGATAGACATAAGGCAGTGTTTTTCGATTGTACACAAAATCATTTTTCTTTTCAAAATTCAAGAAATCATTTAAATCGTTCCTAATTTGGCTCATTATACCCAGGTTTGTCCCAAACTGGCCTAATTGAAAGACTACCGATTCTGATGCGCCACCTAAAATTGCGCCAATTTTACAGGCACAAGTCGTTAAGCTTCCAGATTTTTTCTTGACTAGCTCAAAATATTGTTCAAGAGTAACTTTCTCACTAGCGTCATACAGAAATTCTTGGAATTGGCCATCACTTGCACATATTCCCGTACGGTTTAAGATCGTGTGAACTTCCTTAAGAAGTCCGCAATCTGAAATTGTCGACAAAGCCTCGTAACCCAGCATAAGTAGGCAAGTAGCTAGATTAATAGCGTTAGCGTTAGGTATTTTACGCCACGGAAGCTCATCATTATCCTGATCTTGAATATCATCAAAGATATCTGCTGCCAGGGCAAAGAATTCCATCGCTATCGCTCCTGGCAGCGCAACTTCATTTACTCCACTGACACACTCAAAACTCAATAGTGTTAGGTGCGCCCACTTATATAGTTCACCGGTCTTGCTATCGGCGTTGAGTGAGGACTTAATCATTAGAATCATTTCTAAACTAAGTTGTGCTCTGATTAGGATTTCGTTAATTTCTGCAGAAATAGCTTGATCAGGGCGAATGTCCATTCTCTTTTATCCCCAGTAACTCTCGGGTATAATTGCGAATGTCAGAGTGCCTCCAGATACCTCGTACTTGGAAAACACCTTTTTAACGATAGAAAATTCATTTTGATCTTTTGAAGCTACCCCTTGTTCACTCGACAACAAGCTCTTGGGATTTTTGACAAGTTCATGGACCATTTCCGCAATACGTTCATAGTTCAATTAATATCACCCTTCCTTTTTAGATTGTATAAGTATTTGACATATTATTCTGAATTCCTTCTAAGTTATTAGAAATTTTCTGTTTTCTGCGCTTTTATTTTATTGATGAATGGACAGATTTAATAGTCGAAGTTGCAATAGTCAAAGTTTAGACAAAACAGTTCTTGGAGTTGTCAAATCTGGTTTAGTCATTAAACTCATATAAAGATCTTCGGGATTCCATTAACCAATATCTGGTTATACTATTACTGGCTCTCATCTATCTGCAGGATAGGGCAATGCTGGAGAGCAACCCGAGCGGCCGGTAGATTTAAATTTCGCCAGTCTTGACTCCTAAAGGCCAGGATTCAGTTCAGGCTAGCTCGATAAATTTCCCCTTACAACTCCGAGCATTGTTGATTGGGTAGTCTTCTGTTGTGACACTCTGACCCTCCA
>JBAQMG010000108.1:0-21837 GCA_049302575.1 Desulfitobacteriaceae bacterium
GCTATTGGCAATGAGTTTATTCGCCTTTTTGAAGATGAGGCTCGTAAGTTGGGACAAGTTGATTTTCTGGTACAGGGAACTCTCTATCCGGATATTGTAGAAAGTGGCACAGAGACTTCTGAAACGATCAAAAGTCACCATAACGTGGGGGGCTTACCAGAAGATATGCAATTTGAATTGATAGAGCCTTTACGCATGCTCTTTAAGGATGAAGTACGTGAAGTCGGCATCGAGTTAGGCATGCCAGAAGAAATAGTTTGGCGGCAACCCTTTCCAGGCCCCGGACTGGCGATTCGTATTCTAGGAGAAATAACGCTCGAAAAGCTAGATATTCTTCGTGAAGCTGATGCAGTTATTCTCGACGAGGTTCGTAAGGCTGATTTGTATAGGGAAATGTGGCAGTCTTTTGCCGTTCTGCCCTCCATCAAAAGTGTCGGAGTAATGGGCGACGGTCGTACCTATGCCTATCCAATTATCTTACGCGCCGTGACCAGTGAGGACGCTATGACAGCTGATTGGGCTCGTTTACCTTACGAATTGTTAGAGAAAATCTCTAATCGGATTGTCAATGAGGTGCATGGGGTCAACCGGGTGGTTTATGATATTACCTCCAAGCCGCCGGGGACGATCGAGTGGGAGTAGAGGGGAAGCCGCTCGTAGCAAGGGTTTAGGGGTTTTTAATATTTGGTTGGCGTTTATGATAAAATGAAGGCGAAAAACGGATTAAAGAGAATGACCAAGACCAAGACCAAAGGAGAAGATATAACTGGAAAGGGGCTATTTGTGCGGAAATGCAGGTTTTAGAGAGAGGGTAGAGGTGAAATATTTTTAAATATAAAAGCTTATAACAAATTTGACTTTAGCCTTCCATATGGTAGGCTAAGTTATTTTCGTTATAAAAGGCTCGTCATCATGGGGTAATCTTCATTCTCAACCACGCCACCAGTAATAGAATGGAGCCCGCTATTCAGGAACGCCGATCTAAAGATGGCTTCAGATCCGTACTTTGCCCGAATAAGATCGATCGCACTATCGATCTTACGTCGCTTATCGTAGTCCTTACCAAAGAGTGAAGTCTGAACGAAATCATTATGGCAGAGCTTTGATACCCTTAGTCCCATGTGCCTCAACGGTTGACCCTGCCACAGCTCATCGAATAGGGAGCAGGCTACTTCCCATATTTCGTCCGTGCAGTCAGTGGGATTGTAGAGCTTACGCTGATGTGAAACCTCGTTGAATTCATTAGTACGAAAAGACACTGATACCAGCCGAGCCAATACATTAGCCTGTCGCAGCCGAGCGCTCACAGATTCGGCTAAAGAAAGTATTACCAGGTGAGCTTTATTTCGATCAACAATGTCAAATGGCATGGTTGTAGAATTCCCCATTCCTTTAGCTTCAATGTAGCCACTAGGACGTACAGGAGAATAATCAATGCCATTGGCATAGTTCCAGACTAATACTCCGTGACTCTTTAGAAGAGGCTTCAGATATTGTAGATCATAATTTGCCAGCTCACCTATCGTTTTTATACCCCTAGACCGTAGTTTATTTGACGTGGCCCTCCCAACCATGAAGAGTTCCTCAATGGGAAGAGGCCACATTTTCGTAGGTACCTCTTCCGGGAAGATTGTATGTACCATGTCAGGTTTCTTGAGCTCACCAGCCATCTTCGCTAGTAGCCTGTTAGTAGAAATCCCAACATTCACAGTAAATCCAAGCTCATCTCGAATACGATCTTTTAGTTCATGAGCGGTTTCTACAGGGTTATTCGAGAGCAGTTCCATTCCAGTGAAATCTACAAAGCATTCATCCACTGAAAAACGCTGAATCAGTGGACTATATTCCTTTAAGATCTCAACCATAGCCTCACTACATTGACGATAAAGACCATAATTTGGACGCACAATCATAAGATCAGGGCACTTTTGGAGTGCTGAGTAGAGCGTTTCACCTGTCTCGATCTTAAACTTCTTAGCTGGTATTGATTTAGTCAGTACGATTCCGTGCCGTGTAATTGGATCGCCCCCCACGACAGAGGGAACGGTCCTTAGATCAAGTGGATCGCCGTGTTGGAGCCGATATACCGCTTCCCAAGATAAGTAAGCAGAATTCGCGTCTACGTGGAAAATATACCTTTTCGCCATGTTTCTTCACCGCCCGGAGATAGTGTATCTCTGAGTTTAACAGAACATGTGTTCTATGTAAATGGGAACTATTGTCGATTGGTGTAACTGGTATAATAATGTTGGCTTGGTTATTGTCCAATATAAAAGAGAGACCGCCCTTGAATGGCGGTTTCTCGAGCATTAGAGGCTTTATTTGATTGAAGGTCTAGCGTAGTTCTAGCATACGATGGAACCTTGCAGGAAATTACAATAAAGTCGAGAATTAACAACAAAGGTCTATAATACCGAAATCTTAAACAGAATTAGGAGCAAAACAGATGTTAACAGGTGAAATTCGCAACAAGGTTGATAAAATTTGGTCGGATATCTGGGCTGGCGGTATCGCCAACCCAATCACTGTTATAGAACAGCTTACATATTTGATGTTCATCCGCTCCCTAGATGAAAAGGAACTGGAGAATGAAAGATTCGAGGCATTAAGCGGCGAAGCGCTCCCGAAGATCTTTACTCAGGACGAAGCTGGGCAGGCTATGCGTTGGAGCATATTTAAGACAAAAGACTCCCGCATGATTTATGATATTGTTGGCACCAAGGTATTTCCATTCATTAAAGGAATGAACGGAGAAAACACGACTGCATTTTCTCGGTACATGCAGGATGCAATGTTTCTGATTCCTACCCCTCAGATATTGCAGAAAATAGTCACTGGCTTGGATGAGCTCTACGAACATGATATTCAAGAGCTTGATATGCGAGGTGACCTCTACGAGTATATGTTAGGCAAGCCGGCAACGGCGGGTCAGAACGGTCAGTTCAGAACACCCAAGCATATCCGCGATATGATGGTGCGTTTGCTCGCACCAACTCCCAAAGATAAGATTTGTGAAATAATCATGCAGAGTTTGATACAATTTAACGATTGCCGTAGGTCGTTGCCAATCGCGGGGTAAATTGGATTTTGCAGGGTAAGCAACCTGGAATTATCCGGCTGTTTTAATATGTAGTGGTAAATTTATTCATATATCGCTGGCGAAATTCCCTTTTGGACTGTATTCCGCTTAAAAAGAAGGTGGTAAAAATTGCGTATTGTTGCTTTAGAAGTTCAAAACTTCCGTGGAATTAAACACAGTAAGATTGCTATTCCCGATAGGCGTGTCTTTTGCCTTGTCGGAGCAGGCGATTCAACGAAATCGACTTTACTTGAGGCTATTCGTTGGGACTTGTTGCAAGGCTGGGTAATCAATGCCATTGATTCTGATTTTTATCAGTGCGATACCAAAAAATCAATAATCATTAGAGGAACCTACACAGAGATACCTGACACTTTGCTTTCGGAAGAGAAATACGGTTATTTTATTCCCAGTGGAAAAGCCGTAGTAGACGGTTTTGACAGTTTTAGTAGAGGTAGAGAAGATGACGATCTGAGCTGGGACGACGAGCCAAAAGAAAGCAATGATTTATGTCTTACAGTTCAACTCACCGTTGAAGCATCTTTGGAACCCAAGTGGGAAATTATTTGTAATAGTCTTGAGCCGAAGTCGCTAAGTGTGGCTGATAGGAGGTTACTGTTATCAAACTGTATTGACAATGACTTTTTGTCTGCCTTTCAGACGGGGACAAACATAACCTGATGAAGTTCCTTGCACCGATTGTATATATGGATGATACAGACGAGGAAGCCAAACGCTTCGACAATCTTATGTATGGCTTGATGATTGCTCAGATTGAGGCATTGCCACAACTTAAAAGGGGTAAAAAACAACTACTTAATCTATGCCAAGCATTGTCCAAGCGTGCTACGATTCCTCAGATTAAAGAAAAGCTGGTGCTTATAAACACCATCGAGACTGACGAATTCTGGGAGAGCTCTGGAGTATTAGATTTTGAGAAGGTGCGTATGGAGCTGCGTAGTCTGATTAAGTTTATCGTTGAAGAGGGTAGCAAGAACATAATTTACACTAACCTCGCTGATGTGGTTCTCTCAATCAAAGAGGGAGAAAGCATAGCTCCTCCATATGACTTTGAAGATTATAAGCTAAAGGTAAACCGTTATATTGAGCGAAACCGAGACCATATTGCCATTCATAAGCTGCAGAACAATACTCCGCTTACTACGTTGAACTACGAAAGCTTGGAACGTATATTCACGGGGGACCTTGGCACAGCGGAGGATTATAAGCGAGAATATCAGGATACGCCGTTCGGTTTGCTGGTGCGAAAAATTGCCAAGCTTGAATATGAAGCAGTCTCTGCAGCTTTCTCGGAATTTATCAGTGCAGAGTCCCTTAACCAAGGACAAATCGTGTTTGTAAAAAAGGTCATCGATTATATTGTGCAAAACGGCTATATCGAGAATGTATCCGAGCTTATGAAGCCACCGTTTGATAAGCCACAAAGATTCATCAGCCTTTTTGATGACTCAAGGCAGAAGCAGATTATAGACTTGGTCGTACAGATTAAAGACAATGCTGTTCGAATAGTTGGGTAAGGTTAAATACATTAATTCTTGGGAAATATCAGGTGTTCTACGCAAGCCAGTATGACTCTCCTAATAAATAAAGATAATCAAAAACGATGCTATCCAAGGCATCATTTGGTACTCTTTAAAATGAAGTTCCTAACTCGCTTGGCACTCTCGATTGCCATTGAATTTCGTCTACAGTTTTTGAAAAAGATTTTTAAGAGGTTTTTCGAGATGCGTTTTTTGAACATAGGATTACCTCCACTTTGAACGGTCTGAGACATTACCCTTCCTCCTCTTTTAATATATGCAAAACAAAAGGCAAATATTCAAAGTTTCTTTGAATTAATGATATCAAAGAAACAAATAAGAATCAAAGAGGAGGGGTGCCGAAGAAACCCTTTCAGTTATTCGTGCTCGAGGGTGTGTTTGGCAAGTATAAACTGCTCGCGGAAGCTCTCGTTGGTCGCTCCCCTAGGGTCAATGTCGTAGGCTCGACACAATCCCTTCGGATTTCCTCCGGAATTGTGTCGGTTGCGCCTAGCTGAAATCTGATAAAGAGAGCCTTAAATAGGGTGGATTATCATTTGGATTCACTATAGAAACATTAATAATGATGCTAAAATGATGCTAAAACTACTTTTTATAATTTACGGTTTTGGTTTGGTCAGTAGATTGATCAAATTCGTTTGTTGCTCTAATTAAAAGGGTATTCGTGCCCTCTGATAATGTAACAGGTATTGCAAAGGTGCCGTTGTTAATTGTACCTTTAAAAATTAAACTTTGTACTTTTTTATCATTTTGATAATAATTATTGTAGACTTCGATAATGTTATTGGGGTCAGTAAAACCACTAATCGGTATATCTTTGCTGGAAACATAGCCGGTTGGTTTAGCGGTTGTATCCGAAGGCAAGGAAACAACGAGCTTTGGTTTCTGATTTTTATCTACTTTCGTGAAATTAAGGACTTGCTGAAAAGAGTTTACTAGTCCAGAAGGATTAGTTGAGTCCAGTTTGATTATGTTTTCTCCACTCTTGAGGGGAACAGTGATAATAAAGTTACCGTTAACATCAGGGAGGCTGTTAGCTCCGTTGGCGGTTACTTTACAATTTGAATCGGTAGTTCCAGAAATAGTAATCGTGGAAGTTTCTGAGGCATAAGAACTCTTAAGGGGGCTCGTAATAATTAGCTTGGGGATATGCGGTGTATAAGTTACATTTTTACCGGTGGAATAGACGGAACTGCCATCCTTAGAAAAGACTTTTACAGTAAGTTGATTGCTACCAGGAACCAAATCAACAGTAGAAGTAAAGTTCCCGTTCGCGTCGACAGAACCTTCTTGATCATTGACGAAGAGCTTTTGAGCTTTACCAATAATTCCTTTGATTTTAAGAGTTTTATCTGAAGATTGGTCTGGAAGGTTTAGCGAAAAAGTAGTTGACAAGCTATTGTTGGTAACGTCGGTACCAGAAGCACCAGCGGCATTTCCCGAACTGCTTGTGGACTGAGTATTTGTTGAAGTAGCCTTTTTAGCCCAAGGTAAACTGGGCATTTTATTCCAAGGGATAGCGAAAGAACAACCTGTTAATAATAGTGCAACTACTGAGAGCATTAATAGTAAAAAGAATATTTTCTTTGTCATCTAATTCCCTCCGAATGAGTGATAACCCTGAAGTATAGCTTATAACCTGATCGGCGTTCTGTAAATAGTAGGTTGTAAATTTAGTTACTAAAAGCACGAACTTTAGCTGCTTTTTAATTAGCTAAGGTTCGATTATAGGTTGACCTTTAAAGAACTGTCTTGTAGAATTAAATCCTCTAGCTTAAGCTTGCATTGGAGATTTCGGGTAGGATATAGTAAACTGTAAAAACTTTAGGGAGGTTTACTGGCATGATACCTGTAGGCGTGATTATGGGAAGCGATTCCGATTTTAAAGTAATGGAAGAAGCTTTGGATATTTTAGAGCATTTCCAAGTACCCTATGAAGTAAAGGTCTCCTCAGCACATCGCTCCTTAGAACAGACAATTAACTGGGTCAAAAAATTTGAAGGTCAGGGTGGAAACTTAATTATTGCCGCAGCGGGATTAGCCGCCCATTTGCCGGGTGTTATAGCTGGTGCGACCATTTTACCCGTTATAGGGGTACCTATTCGGAGTGGTGCCTTAGAGGGAGTCGATGCGCTTTATTCAATAGTTCAGATGCCTCCGGGTATTCCTGTGGCAACAGTAGGGATTGGGGCAGCCCGAAATGCGGGAATTTTAGCTGTGCAGATTTTAGCTCAGGGTGATCATAGTTTAAGATTGGCACTTAAAGACTTCAAAACCAAAATGGCTGCTGATGTTGAAGCTAAAGATGGAGTTATCCAAGCTAGGCTGAAGAAAAAGGCTAAAACAGTTTAATTGGAACGTAAGAGTGAATAGATGCTGGCTTCCGTGCAACCATAAAATGAGAACTCACCCAGAGGCCATCGAGGTTGTAATGAACACATGCACTCGAACTTCGAACATCGAACTTCGAACATCGAAACTCGAATCTAGAATAGAAAGGTGATCAGAATGATAGATCGTTATACCCTTCCAGAAATGGGAAAAGTGTGGACTGATGAACATCGTTTGACGTTATGGTTACAAGTTGAGCTTGCGGCCTGTGAGGGATGGGCTAAAGTGGGGAAGATACCGCCAGAGGCTGTGCAGGTCATTCGTGAGAAAGCAGCTTTTACTTGGGAACGGGTTAAAGAGATTGAGGAAATTACTCAGCATGATGTGATCGCTTTCTTAACAAATGTAGCAGAACATGTAGGGGATGAGGCAAAGTATATTCATATGGGACTAACTTCGTCAGATGTTTTGGATACGGCGTTATCGATGCAATTAGTGGAAGCCTCAGATCTAATCTTGGCGAAAATTGAAAAATTAATTACGGTTCTTGGACGTAGAGCTAAAGAACACCGAGATACCTTAATGATGGGTAGAACTCATGGAATACACGCTGAGCCTATAACCTTAGGGTTGAAATTTGCTCTCTGGTATGATGAAATGATCCGTCAAAAACAACGTTTGGTGTATGCACGCGAGGAGATCAGAGTGGGTAAAATTTCTGGCGCTGTTGGTACGTTTGCCAATGTTCACCCTCTAGTAGAGGAGTGGGCTTGCCAACAGTTGAACCTTAAACCAGCTCCGGTTTCTACTCAAATCATTCAGCGTGACAGACATGCCTTTTATATAACTACTTTAGCAGGTATTGCGAGTTCACTGGATAAGATCGCCACGGAGTTGCGGAATTTACAACGGACAGACGTGCGTGAAGTGGAAGAAGCTTTTGCCAAAGGGCAAAAGGGTTCTTCAGCCATGCCACATAAGAAAAATCCTATTACACCGGAACGGATCTCTGGCTTAGCTAGATTACTTCGGGGGAACGCTCAAGTAGCTTTAGAAAATGTTGCTCTTTGGCACGAACGGGATATTTCTCATTCTTCGGCTGAAAGAGTTATTTTACCGGATAGCACTATTGCCCTTGATTACATGTTGCATAAAATGATTAAATTGATTGATGGTTTAGAAGTATTTCCTGAGCAAATGAAAGCTAATATTGATAAAGTTTGTGGTTTGATTTTCTCTCAACGTGTGATGTTAGCGCTTGTGGACAAGGGTATGAGTAGAGAAACAGCCTATGAGTGGGTTCAACGTAATGCTCTGATCGCTTGGGAAACCAAGGAGGACTTTAAACTCCTTGTCCAAAGGGATGCGGAAATTAGCAAGTATTTGACCGAAGAAGAAATCCATACGCTCTTCGATTATACTTACCATACTAAGCACGTGATCGATATCTTTAAAAGAGTGGGGCTAGCCTAAATTGAAGCGTTCTAAATCGTATTAACTGGTTAACAGAAAGGAGCGAGATTTTATGGAAAAGCTAGAACTGCGTTACGAGGGAAAGGCTAAAAAGGTTTTTTCAACTGATCAAGCAGGATTTTATTGGGTGGAATATAAAGATGATGCTACAGCTTTCAATGGGCTGAAAAAAGGCCAAATTTTGGATAAAGGGATGGTTAATAATCGTCTATCTGCTCTGTTTTTTGAAAAACTGGCCCAAGAGGGAATCCCAACTCATTTTGTAAAATTGATCAATGACAGGGAAATGATCGTTAAGAGCCTAGAAATGCTCCCTTTAGAAGTGGTAGTTCGCAATGTAGCCGCCGGTAGTCTGGCAAAACGCTTAGGCTTAGACGAGGGCTACGTGCTCCCCCAACCAGTTGTAGAATTGTACCTTAAAGATGATGCTCTGGGTGATCCCTTAGTCAATGAATCACATATTGCCGCTATGGGTTGGGCTGGGGCTGAAGATATTGCGGAAATTCAGGCTCAAGGGCTTAAGATTAATACGGTTTTGCAGCGGATCCTTTCAGCTGCAGAAATTGATTTGATTGATTTTAAACTTGAGTTTGGTAAAGCTAATGGTAAACTATTGCTAGGTGACGAGATCTCACCAGATACTTGCCGTTATTGGGATCATGCCACCTCGGAAAAGTTAGATAAGGATCGTTTTCGACGTGATTTGGGAAAAGTAGAAGAGGCTTATTTGGAAGTATTTAAACGGGTTAAAGAAATCATTGCGCAGGCCTAGTCCTGAACTTTGGAGGAGGACAATTAAGTGCAACAGCTTGGAGATGACAAGCCAAAGGAAGAATGTGGTGTTTTCGGGATTTATGCTCCTAACCAGGAAGTGGCCCGTTTAACTTACTATGGTCTCTATGCTTTGCAACATCGTGGGCAGGAAAGTGCAGGAATTGCAGTATCTGATGGACACAACATAGAGTTACACAAGGGGATGGGTTTAGTTTCTGAGGTCTTTTCCGACCGGATAGTTAACCGTTTGCAGGGGAAGATGGCTATTGGCCATGTGCGTTATTCAACGACTGGTTCTAGTTTACTTACGAATGCCCAACCATTAGTGGTGTATTATCAAAAAGGGATGATGGCCTTAGCTCATAATGGTAACTTGACTAATGCGGTAGAATTGCGCGAGGAATTAGGCAAAGACGGAGCTGTTTTTCAAACAACCGTGGATAGTGAAGTTGTGATTAACCTAATTGCTCGCTATCGTCGAGGAAAATTAGAAGATGCTCTCACCAAAACGATGATCGATCTTAGAGGTGCCTATTGCCTAATTATTATGGCAGAGGACAAGCTCTTTGGAGTCCGTGATCCTCATGGTGTACACCCTCTTTGTGTGGGTAAGCTGGGAGATAACTATTGTCTTGCTTCGGAAAGTTGTGCTCTGGACACTATTGGAGCTGAATTTGTAAGAGATGTTGAACCAGGAGAGATCGTAACTATCGATGAAGAAGGCTTACACTCCCATCAAGGTTTGCCCAAGGTTCAAGGAGCTGCTTGTGCCTTTGAATATATCTATTTTGCTAGACCTGATAGTACGTTGGATGGATTAAATGTTTTGGAAAGCCGTCGGCGCATGGGGGAAGAGTTAGCCAATGAATGTCCGATAGACGCTGATATCGTTATCCCGGTACCTGATTCGGGAACCACGGCTGCCTTAGGTTATGCCATGAAATTGGGGATACCTTTTGAGCATGGTCTCTTAAAAAATCGTTATGTTGGCCGTACCTTTATTCAACCAACTCAGGAAATGCGTGAAATATCAGTCAGAATCAAGCTTAATGCTAACAAAAGTGTACTTCGGGGTAAACGTGTGATCATGATTGATGATTCAATCGTCAGAGGAACAACGAGTTCTAAGCTCGTGGAGATGGTTCGTAAGGCTGGAGCGACTGAAGTTCATTTGCTGATTAGTTCTCCGCCAGTTTTACACCCATGTTACTATGGGATAGATACAGCTGAAAGGGAAAAACTAATTGCTACGCAGCTAGATCTTGAAGGAATTCGTTGTTTTGTGGGAGCGGATTCACTCCATTATTTATCCGAAGAGGGTTTAATGCGGGCCTTGGGTCAAAAACAGGCTTGCATGGCTTGCTTTAATGGCAAATACCCGATAGAAATTCCCAATGGAGCCCTTAAGTCGATTTTCGAAGTTTGATATTCAATGTTCGATTTCTATTCATGGAGGCTTTTGTCACAGAAGTCACGATGTTCAGCTTTAGCTGAAGCAGTTCACTTGTTGTTTACTCAAAGTTCTAGCTTAAGTTCGAACCACGAACTACGATAAAGGGGGAATAGTGGTGGGGTATTCCTACCGTGATGCAGGCGTCGACATTGAAGCTGGGAATGAAGCTGTAAAATTAATTAAACCAGCAGTAGCCAAGACTTTTCGTCCTGGTGTTTTAGGTGGACTTGGCGGGTTCGGCGGACTTTTTGCTTTAGATATTAAAAAATATTCGGATCCAGTGTTAGTATCTGGTACTGATGGGGTAGGGACTAAACTCCGCTTGGCTTTTCAATTAAACCGACATAGCACGATTGGTCAAGATGCCGTTGCCATGTGTGTTAATGATGTGTTGGTCCAAGGAGCTGAACCCTTATTCTTCCTAGATTATTTGGCCGTTGGCAAAGCTGTTCCAGAACGCATTGCCGAAATCGTCGCTGGGGTCGCCGATGGCTGTCAATTGGCAGGCTGTGCTTTGATTGGCGGGGAAACTGCGGAGATGCCAGGCTTCTATGCCGAAGATGAATATGACATTGCTGGTTTTGCGGTAGGCGCAGTTAATAGAGCTGATCTAGTTGATGGCTCTAAGATTCAGAGCGGAGATCTTCTTCTGGGACTGAATTCTTCCGGTCTGCATAGTAACGGCTTCTCCCTCGTTCGCAAGGTGTTTGCACCATATGCCTTGAACACCATATTTCCAGAATTAGCTGAACCTTTAGGCGCTGTCCTCTTGCGCCCCACGCGAATCTATGTCAAAAGTATTTTGCCACTATTACCGAGTGGTAAGATCTTGGGCATGGTACATATTACTGGCGGTGGCTTGACGGAAAATATACCGCGCATTTTACCTGAGGGTTTAGGAGTGCAGATTAATACCCAGGTGTGGAAAGTCCCCCCGGTTTTTAATTTAATCCAGACTCTTGGACAAGTGGATTTACAAGAGATGTACCGCACGTTCAACATGGGTATTGGTTTTATTTTAGTTGTTCATCCAGAGGAGGAAGTCCTAGTTAGGGAAATGTTGGCGAAACAAGGTGAAGCCTGCTTTTTACTAGGACAGGTTATTCCTGGTGAAGGAGTGAACTATGATTGAGAACAGCGATTTTAGCCTCCGGTCGTGGTAGTAATCTTCAAGCCATAGTTAAAGAGTGGCAAAATGGACATTTACCGATTGATATTGTAGCGGTCGGATCAGACCAACCGGATGCGTTAGCCTTGAAGTACGCCCAAAAAGCTGGAATTTCGGTTAAGGTTTTCTCTAAGGCAGAATACTCAGATAGAGCTTCCCAAGAGGAAGGTCTATTAAGTTGGTTTAAGGAAAGCAAGGTAGAACTTTTACTTCTAGCTGGATATATGAAAGTTTTAAGTGAAAATTTTATAGATAAGGTTGAATGCCCGATTTTGAACATTCATCCGTCACTTTTACCAGCCTTTTCAGGGTTACATGCTCAACGCCAAGCTCTAGAGTACGGGGTTAAATTCAGCGGCTGTACTGTGCATTATGTCGATAAGGGTTTGGATAGTGGACCAATTATTTTACAAGAAGCTGTTCAGGTTTTGGCGGATGACACTGAGGCGACCTTGGCTGAACGCATTCTTGAAGTAGAACATCAGCTTTATCCTAGAGCAGTGAAGCTAGTCGCAGGGGACAAGTTGGAAAGAAAAGGACGCAGGGTTTTAATAAGAGCTGGAGGTTGAGTATTGAAAGTTGAGAGTTGAAAGTTGAGAGTTGAAAGTTTAAAGTTGAGAGTTGAGAGTTGAGAGTTGAGAGTTGGAGGTTGTTGGGCTAGATATTGAAGGAGGCTTTGAGATGGGTTTAAGGGCGGTACTTAGTGTATCAGATAAGCAGGGGATTGTTGAGTTTGCTAAAGGTTTGGTAGCCTTGGGCTTTGAACTAATCTCGACTGGCGGAACCTATAAGACCTTAGTTGAGTCAGATATTCCTGTTAAATATGTGAGTGAAGTGACAGGGTTCCCAGAAATATTAGACGGACGGGTCAAAACTCTCCATCCAATGATTCATGGGGGGATCTTGGCTAGAGATTGTGTAGAACATAGGGAACAAGCGGCTCAAAACGGGATTCAATATATTGATTTAGTGGTCGTTAATCTTTATCCTTTTAGAGAAACTATTGCTAAACCAGGCGTTAGTTTTGAAGAGGCGATCGAAAACATCGATATTGGTGGTCCGACGATGGTGCGGTCTGCCGCGAAAAATCATGAACGTGTCACTATAGTAGTCAATCCACTACGCTATACTGAAGTTTTAACGGTTTTACAAAAGGAAAGCCTAGTTCCAGCTGGCATGCGTCAACGCTTGGCCGCGGAGGCTTTTGCTCATACGGCAGAGTACGATCGTTTAGTTGCTGGTTATTTAGAGAAACAATTGGAACCGCAAGGTGTGTTTCCGTCGGTTATTAGGCTGATGGCCAATAAAGTTCAGGATCTTCGTTACGGCGAAAATCCACAGCAACAAGCATCTTTTTATGCTACTTCTCAAGAGGGCACTTTAGCTTCGGGTCGACAGCTCCAGGGCAAAGAACTTTCCTATAATAACTGGGTGGATATGGACGCTGCTTGGGCTACTGTTAGTGAATTTCAACAGAATGCGGTAGTCATCATTAAGCACACTAATCCTTGTGGGGTGGCTCTTGGGGCAACACCTTTAGAAGCCTATGAACGGGCCTTGGCGGCAGATCCGGTTTCGGCGTATGGGGGAATCATTGCTTTTAATCGTGTGGTAGACGGTACCGGTGCTCAGGCCTTATGTGAACGGTTTTTTGAAGTTATCGTGGCACCAGAATTTACCCGAGAGGCCTGTGAAGTTCTAGGGGAAAAAGTTGCTCTGCGTCTTTTTGCAGTCGGACGTCAAGAGCCTAGTACGGTTTCCAGTTGGAAAATCAGAAGTGTTGATGGGGGATATTTGCTTCAAGAGGAAGATAATGGAACAACACCTGTTTCCGAATGGGAAGTTGTTACTAACAAAAGACCGACTGAAGAAGATTTGCAGGAACTGAAGTTTGCCTGGCAGGTTGTTAAACACGTCAAGTCCAATGCGATCGTAGTTAGTCGAGCTAGACAGGCCATCGGTATTGGGGCTGGACAAATGAATCGAGTAGGATCAGTTAAAATTGCTCTTAACCAGGCAGGAGAACAGGCTTATGGTGCCTATCTAGCCTCAGATGCCTTTTTTCCTTTCCCGGATTCTTTAGAGGAAGCGGCTAAGGCGGGAATACGAGCCATTGTTCAGCCAGGAGGTTCAGTGAAGGATACCGCAGTTATTAATGCTGCCAATAATTTGAATATGATTATGATTTTTACTCATCGTCGGCATTTTCAACATTAAGTTGTGTTAGCAGCTTGGCCTCGGTCAAGCTCTTTTATATTATTAAAATAGGAGTGAAGATCATGTCCAAAAAGGTCTTGATAGTGGGTGGTGGCGGGAGGGAACATGCTCTCGCTTGGAAGTTAGCCCAAAGTCCGGAACTTGAGAAACTTTATGTTGCACCTGGAAATGCTGGCACTGAGCAATGGAATATTCCTATTGCTATTAAGGACATTGCCTCCTTGGTTAAATTTGCCCAAGATGAAAAGATCGATTTAACGGTTGTTGGGTCGGAGGAACCCTTAAGTCTGGGAATTGTGGATGCTTTTCGCGAAGTAGGATTGCGAATTTTTGGTCCAACTCAAGCTGCCTCTCAGCTTGAAGGGAGTAAATCGTTTGCTAAAGTGGTCATGGATCAAGCCAAAATCCCAACAGCTGACTGGAGAGTTTTTGATGATCCCGAAAGGGCTAAAGACTATATTAAGAGCATTGGAGCACCTTGTGTTGTTAAGGCTGATGGTTTGGCTGCGGGTAAGGGTGTTATTGTAGCATTAGATTTGGAGACTGCTTTACTTGCAGTAGATGAAATTATGGAGGGAACTTTTGGTTCTGCGGGTCATAAAGTAGTTGTTGAAGAGTTTCTCGAAGGGCAGGAAGTCAGCCTGCTCTGTTTTGCGGACGGTGTAACTGCCTGTCCTATGGTACCGGTTCAAGATCATAAAAGAGCTCTAGAGGGTGATTTAGGTTTAAATACTGGAGGAATGGGAACTTATAGCCCTCCTCCGGTTTGGACATCTTTGATCGAAGAAACAGTTCGGCGGGATGTTCTTGGACCCACTTTGGAAGTCATGAAACAAATGGGTATGCCTTTCCAAGGGGTTCTCTTTATCGGGTTAATCTTGACCAAACGTGGTCCCAAAGTATTGGAATATAACGTCCGTTTTGGTGATCCTGAAACCCAGGTTGTTATGGCTCGTCTGCAATCAGATTTACTCCCGGTTCTATGGGCTTGCACCGAGGAAAAACTAGCCGAGGTAGAGCTGAAGTGGTCAGAAGAAATGGCTGTCTGTGTAGTGATGGCTGCTAAGGGCTATCCTCAAACCTACGAAAAAGGGGTACCACTTTTCATCCCTCAATGTTCAGCTACAGAAGGGGTCGTTTTTCATGCCGGTACGGCTCTGCAAGACGGTAAATTAATTAGTTCAGGCGGGAGGGTTTTAGGAGTAACCTCCTGGGGCAAGAACCTTGTGGAAGCACGAAAAAATACCTATGCTTTAGTCGATAAAATAGATTTTCCAAGAGGGCATTTTCGTCGTGATATTGGAGCCAAAGGTTTGGAAAACTAAGAAGACTAAGAAAATTAACGAAATTGCGTATGCTCCCTTCCCTCTTTTTTTGCTTCCCAAATGTTACTAGGATGCAGAGCTCTTACCTCTGATCTCTGGCTACTGATCTCCGATCTCCAAGTTGTGACCGAAATCTTCCTAGCTGCATATTATGAAGCTAGGAATTTGAAGTCATAAGGAGGAATTAAGGATGTTCAATTATCGCCAAAGGTTGTTTTATCCAGTAAATGTCGAATACCGAGATCCGATGTTTGGTCAGGTATTACTCGAACATTATGGTGGGAAAGACAGTGAGTTCAGTGCAGCAACTCAGTACTTAAACCATCGTTCCAATATGCCCAATCATTTTATACGTGAACTCTTAGGTTTAATCGCTGCAGAAGAGATGGGACATATGGAAATGATTGCGGTGGCTCTTAATAAATTAGGGGGACCAATTCCAAGTTTTATAAGCTCTCACGGGATACCTTGGGATATTAGTTATGTGGATCAAAGCCTTGACCCGATAGCTATGCTTCAAGCAGATGCCGAAGCGGAGATCAGAGCCAGAGCGTTATATAATCGGCATTTAACCATGACAAATGATCCAAGTTTAAAACGCATGATTAGCTTTTTAGGTGGTCGTGAGGATGTGCATAAACATCTATTCCAAAAGGCCCAGATGCTTATTCGGCAAGGTGCTAATATCGATGAATTTAATCAGCTAATCTATGAGTATAAGATGAGTTTACAAGTGCTGGAATAATATATCAATAACAATAAAAAGACCAAGGCGCAGCCTTGGTTTTTCTTAAAATGAAAAGTTCCTGGGGATGGAAGGCAATTGAGGTACGTACGAAATTTCCTAGGGTATAAGAAGTGAACAAGAAAAATTAGCCCCTGCCGCACGCTAATTTTCTAATCAGAGTAGGAGCTCTCGTTTAATAGATGAGAGCTCCTACTCTTCTATTGGTCTAAATTTATTTTGACATAAATTTAAGTGCCTTTCGCTGGGTATTGTAATCCATCACTAAACATAGTATAAATGGATATGACCGAACAGTCAGTTTTGGAAAAAATCAAAGGGGGAATTTATATTACCAAACATAACCTGTTTAAGTCTTATCTGACCTATGATTGGATGTTACAAGGACTAAACGCTGTTTCAAGCGGTGTCGGTTCAGCAGGTTCCGCATCAACGGGTTAATGGGTTAAAGCTTCTAAGAATATAAAAGGGAATAATTGGGTAAGGGTGGGGGCTGGTCACATTTGAAAGCAAAAAAGAGTATTCTTAGTTTAGGCGGTGTTTTCATTCTAAGTGTCATGGTCATGAGTGCTGGCTGTGGGGCTCAGAAAACAACGGCAACTGTAGAAGAGAAGTATATACCGGTAGAGGTACAGGCGACCTCGGTGCAGACGCTAGTCGAAATGTCTGATTTTAGTGGGAAGGTTTTTGCGGAGCAGGAGATTTCCGTTGTGCCCAAGCTATCCAGTAAAGTGACCGAGGTAAAGGTCAGAGTTGGAGCGCAAGTGAAGGCGGGAGAGGTACTCTTTACCTTGGATTTACAGGACTTACAAAAAGCGGTTGACCAAGCCTCGATTGGGGTTCGGACTGCAGAGACTAACTATCAGCGAACAAAGGAACAACTGGATCAGGCTAAGCTTAATTTAGGGCGCCAACAACAGATTTATGCAGCTGGAGCTATCTCTAAAGATCAATTGGAGGGCTTTGAAAGCCAGGCCTCCGAAAAACCTCTGGAGATGGCGCAAATCCAGTGGGAACAATCGAAGCTCAGCCTGCAGCAAGCTCAAGATACGCTCAGCAATGCCCTAGTGACAGCGCCGATTGGGGGCACAGTTTCAGCAGTGAATGTTAAGTACGGAGAAATGACTTCTAATACTCAACCAGCAGTTACGCTTACCACACTGGATAATCTCTATGTATTAATTAATGTTGCCGAAAACATTATCAATACCCTCAAGCCTGAGCAAGAGGCAAGAATAGTAGTTTCCTCAGCCGAGGGAGTAGAGATTACTGGCAAGGTTTACAGCATAGCTCCAACATCGGATGCTCGAACCCAACTCTATCCAGTGAAAGTGACACTTGAAAATAAGGGTGGGTTGATCAAACCAGGGATGTTTGCCAAGGTTCAATTGGCCACTCAGACGAAGGCCAATATCCTTGCAGTGAACAGCGAGTCAGTACTTCTTAAGAACGGAAAAAATACAGTCTATATTGTAGAAGGGGATAGAGCGGTAGCTAAAGAAGTGCTCATTGGACTTGATACCGGATCCAAGCTGGAAATTCTCAAGGGCTTAAACGCTGGGGAAAAGGTCATTGTCAAAGGGCAAACCCTAGTGAATCAGGGGAGCAAGGTCAAGGTGGTAGGAGGTAGTGCATCTTGAATTTAGCGGAGGTTTCGGTCAAACGCCCGGTTACGATTATCATGTTAATGTTGATTATCATTCTCTTGGGCAGTGTGTCCCTCACGCGTCTACCTATCGATCTGTTTCCCAATATGGAAATTCCAGTGTCAGTAGTGGTTACAGAATATCCTGGAGTAGGACCTCAAGAAATTGAAAAATTGATTACTAATCCAATCGAAGGGGCAGTTTCCACCGTTGAGAATATTGATCAGGTTACATCCACAACAACGGAGGGCCGTTCGATTATCATTGCCCAATTCAAGTATGGTACGGATATGAATTTTGCCAGCCTGCAAATGAGAGAAAAAATCGACATGATCAAGCGCATGTTTCCATCGGAAGTAGGTGCTCCTATGGTCATGAAGATTGACCTGACGGCTATGCCTATCAAGCAACTCACCCTTTCGGCAAAAAACGCCGACTTAGCTGAGCTGCAATCGATAGCAGAGAATACGATCAAACCTCGCCTAGAACGGGTTAAAGGGGCAGCCTCGGTTACGGTGACTGGTGGTTTTATGAATAAAGTGGACATTAAGACCCACCAGGAAGCCTTGAAAGGGTATGGGCTCAATCTTGACACCTTGGCCAAGTTGATCGGAGCAGAAAACTTTAACGCTCCGGGAGGGCAGGTACAAAAGGGAACACAGGATCTAACGATTCGGACAACCGGTGAATTCCAGTCGATCGATGAAATTAAGGATCTCTTGATTTCTCTCCCCAGTGGAGGGCAGGTTAGACTGAAAGATATCGCCGAGGTCGGACTAGAACATACAGAACTCACTTCTATATCCCGAACCAACGGTAAACAGAGTGTCAGCATCTCTATCCAAAAACAGTCAGGAACCAATACTGTCCAAGTGGCGACTGATATCAACACCGCTATTCAGGAATTGAAAAAGGAGTATCCCGATCTAAGCTTGGACACTGTTATGGATCAGTCGATTTATATTAAACAATCCATTAATACTGTGGTTCAGGAAGCTTTACTGGGGGGGCTTCTGGCGATTGTTGTGCTCTTCATTTTCTTCCACAATCTGCGCACGACGTTTATCACAGCAACAGCCATTCCGATCGCTCTGATGGCTACTTTTGCCGTGCTCTATTTTATGGGGATCAGCATCAATATGATGACGCTCGGCGGGTTATCTTTAGCTATGGGGCGGCTAGTGGATGATAACATTGTAGCTCTGGAGAATATCTACAGACATCGAATGGAAGGCTATTCCAAGGAAGAGGCAGCCATTAAAGGAGTTAAAGAAATCGGAATGGCTATTGTAGCCTCCACCCTGACTACGGTGAGTGTCTTTCTGCCGATTGTCTTTGTTCAAGGTATTACGGCAACGCTCTTCAGGGCATTGGCCATGACCGTCAGTCTTTCTCTGTTAGCATCGCTTCTGGTGTCTTTAACGTTGGTACCGGCGCTTTCCGCCAAGATTATGAAAGCGGAGGATATCCCAGAGGGAAGGAAGGGGATCAGGGGAGCCTTTGATTCTTTCAGCAGAGGATTCGATCGACTTTTTAGCAGAATAGAATCCGGTTACCGGAAGTTTCTACATTATGCGCTCTTTCACCGCAAAACGGTGGTTGGGATTTCCATCCTAGTATTTTTACTCTCAGCTGCTTCAGCGCTGACCCTGGGAGCTGAATTTATGCCTTCTTCCGATTCTGGTCAATTAACAGTTCAGCTGAAACTGCCTGATGGGGCTAAGCTACAAGAAACAGATAGCCTAGTTGCGCAAGTGGAAAAGAAGCTGGAGGGGATTCCCGAGGTGAAAACAGCTTTTACGCAAATCGGAACCAGTGGAGGCTTCTCCGTCGGGGGGGATACGACTAATATCGGCAACGTCAATGTACAACTGACAGAGCTTAAATCCCGCCTGCGTAGCGTCGATCAGGTCGCTGATCAGATCCGAAAGTTGACGAAAGACATTCCTGGGGCAGAATTCAACGTTACAGTCACTAGTAACAGCATGTCCATGGGTTCAAGTTCCCCGATTGATATTGTCGTTAAAGGCGATGATTTCGAACAACTGAAGAAAATCGGCAACGATTTCAAAACAAGCGTTGCTTCTGTAGAAGGAACCCGCGAGGTTAATACGAGTCTCACAGAGGGAGTACCTGGGGTCAATATCAAGATTGATCGAAAAAATGCCGTGCAATATGGTTTAACGGCTGCCCAGATCTCACAGGCTGTTAAGGGAACACTCTCTGGAACGACCGCAACGCGCTACAGTTATGAAGGAAAAGAAATTGATGTGGTAGTCAGTGGTGATGATATGTTCAAAACGAGTATTCCGAACCTGGAACAGACTCCCATACCTACAGCGCAGGGGATTAGCGTCCCCTTAAGCCAAGTGGCTAAAGTAACACTTGATCGGGGACCAGTTATGATTGATAGGACAAGACAAACTCGGGTTGTTCATATCACCAGCCAGCTCATAAATCGGGATCTTAACAGTGTAACCAAGGATATTCAAGCCAAATTAGCTGGCTACCAGATGCCGGGAGGATACGCCTATGAGTTTGGCGGGCAAAATAAAGAGCTGACCGATTCCTTCAAGGATTTGGGGTTAGCCATGGTTTTGGCGATTATCTTGGTTTATATGATTCTTGCCTCCCAATTTGAATCCTTATTGCATCCCTTCACTATTATATTATCTCTCCCTATGGGATTTTCCGGGGGCATGCTGGGATTGTTTATTACACGGAAAAACATTAGTGTGCCTGCCTTTATTGGCTTGATTCTGTTGATCGGAATAGTTGTCAGCAACGCGATCGTCTTGGTTGATTATATTAATAAGCGCAGAGAACGAGGAGAAAATCGCGAAGAGGCTATTGAGGGTGCCGGTCCCATCCGTTTGCGGCCAATTTTGATGACGACTTTAGCCACAGTATTAGGGCTTATTCCAATGGCACTTGGGATCGGAGAAGGTTCAGAAACGATGGCTCCGATGGCTGTGGTAGTAATTTTCGGGATTAGTTTGTCCACGGTATCGACCTTGTTGCTTATCCCAGTCATCTATACTATATTTGAAGATATCCGAAGCGGGGATTTTAGGAAGAGTAGAAAAGGGAAACTTATTACCATATCGGATAGAACGCATCAAGCTTAAGGCTATTTGTTTTTACACTTGAGCGATCCTGTTGATCGGGAGTTAAGGAGTTGAGACTCGTGAGTTCACGAGAAGAAAAACGGATCGAAATCATTCAAGCTGCTGTTAATGTCTTTTCTAAATATGGTTTTGTTCGAGCCAAGATGGATCATATTGCGAAAGAGGCCGGTATCGGCAAAGGCACGATCTATGAGTACTTTGAAAGTAAGGAAGATCTCTTTGATAAAATGATTCAGTACAGTATTGAGTCCTTCCGAATCGGGCTAAAGAAAATCATGGATCAGAAGAAGTCCATAGAGGAAAAGCTGATAAACTGCTCCCGTTATAATGCGGATTTTATGGATATCCATCTGGATATGATACAGATGGATATGCAGTGTAAAGTGCTCTCCAAAGAGATGCGTACGCGGATCTTTACGGAAATGGCTGTTATTTATGAGCATTACAAGGATATGGTTCAGCAGGCCAAGGCACAGGGAGAACTGCGAGCTGACTTGGATGAAACGCTGGCTACGTATTGCATCATGGGAACGATCGAGCAATTTATTAAGCATAGGATCTTTATGAAGCGTCATTCTTTGATGGAGATTGATCATCAGGCTATTGTGAATGTAATACTTAAAGGGTTTCAGTAAATAATTTAGCAATTAAAATAACGGGTAGGATTCTCCTACCCGTTATTTTAATTTTTGTTACTACTCAGGCATTCACAAACAGCCTAGTATTGTGATACCGTGGTAATATGGCCAAACTAATCTGCACTTGATTCTGAAATTCGCATCATAAATGAGGGGATACCTTCCAGCATACCCAACAATTTAACGGAAAACGATCATTCTAGGTCTCTGGTATGAAGGGATTTCCTTGGAACGCATTGCCCAACGCTACCATGACGTTCTGCCCGTTCTTCCTGGCCGTTGAGATGTAGCTTCTTAT
>JBAQMG010000109.1:0-3566 GCA_049302575.1 Desulfitobacteriaceae bacterium
GATGATAATAGGGAGTAAATTGATCAAAAAGTTCGGCCAGATTTCCTTCTAAAGCAGATAAGACTAGGGGGTCGTCATTATCCCATTGCGGTAAGACGCGAAGTATAACTGGAGTTTGGTGTCTCATTGTTCCAAAACGCACAAAGTTCTTCTGCAAAAGAAGAAAATTCCAGCTAAAAGGACGATACATAGCTGGTAGAACTTTGACTCCACTCTTATCCTTCAAATGGTAAATTGACATCAGTTCATTTCGAACCTTCAATCGTCTATTTTCTCGATAAACTAAATAAAGGGCTCCCAAGATGAAGCTTGTTATGGGTGACTCTAATGCCATGTTCGGAAAATTATAAGAAATAATCAGTGAGCCTAAGAAAAGAAAAAAGACCACAGGATCAGTGAGCATGATCATGTTAACAGTAAATTTCTTGCGAAAAAAAGGCCACAACAGTTCTGCCCCAAACGAATTCAATACATCTAAGAGGCCGTGGGATAAGGTTCCAACAAGAGTCCAGAAGAAAATACTACTCCAAGGGGTAGTTGGAAAAATCGCATACAGGATAGCACTTAAGCCTAACGACATACCCGTAAAAGTTATTATCGAATGGCTTACACCACGATGTTTCAATAAATAATTTAATCTTCCTTTAACGTGGGCGACAATGTCTAAATCTGGAAGCATAGATCCCAAGGTACATCCGAGAAACACTGGGTCATTGAGCTGTAAAGGGTGACCTGAAAGTGTGGCTAGTGCTGCGCCTATTAGTCCATGTGTAAATGGATCCGTTTTATTCACCTCCAGCTATTTTAAAAAAATGAAGAATGATTTTTACTTTTCTATTATAACATACTTTAAATAGACTCACAGTGCTATCTGTTTTCATTTGATTTCTAGAGCATTCACCCAAGAGGAAGAAGCTAGAAAAGTTATTGAATAGGGTTAGGTATGCTACAACTGGAATCTTCGTCCCTCAAGGTTCCTCTACTCGAGGCAACTTGTTCAAGCAGTTGTAACTGTTCACTCTTACCAAAAACAATCAAGAGATCACCGTCTAAAATAAATTCGTGCGTCACTGGATTACTAATGACCTTATTATCACGAACAATAGCAATAACGATGGCACCAGTTTGTTCTTTTATTCCGCTTAAACCCAAAGTTCTGCCAACTAGACAAGAATTTTGATCAATCTTAAACTCTTCAATTTCCATTTCGATATTATGATCGTGAAATAAAGTATCAATATATTCTACGCTGACTGGTTTTAGAATAGACATAGCCATCCGCCACCCTCCGAGGGTTGCGGGCGAAATTACTTTATCGGCCCCCGCGTGCCTTAATTTCTTTTCCGATTCGAGTTTATCCATCCGAGCAACGACCTGGATATTTGGATTAAGACCTTTAGCCGTCAAGGTCACAAATACATTGAGAGCATCCTCAGGCAAAGCCGTAATCAAGCCTTTAGCATGTTCGATTTGTAAATTAATTAGGATTTCATCGCGGGTAGCATCTCCTTGAACCGCCATAAATCCTTCATTAAGAAGTTTTTTGATCAGCTCTTCATCCTGTTCGACGACCACACAGGGCGCACCCTCTTTGCGTAGGCGCTGTAATACTTGCCAGCCAACGCGACCAGCCCCACAAACTATAATATGCTCTCTTAGTTGTGCAATTTTTTTATTCATTCTTCTTCTCCCATATACATCGGCAAGTTGTCCCTCAATGATAAAGGCCATTATCAGACCAGCAAAATAGAGCATGACGCCTACCCCGCCAAGCATTAAAACAACAAGTATAAACCGCCCCCAAGTGGAATGTGCTTGGACGTCACCATAGCCCACTGTTGTAATTGTCTCGATTGTTAAATAAAAAGCTTGTCCGATACTTAGTGGCTCAGCAAAGGTTAAAGCCAATGCTCCGAAACATATAATTGATAACAGAAGCAGGAAAGTAAATCTAATTCGTTTTATCACGAAATTACCCCTTTGTGTATGGCATTTATTTGATTCCCAGATAGGCTTGTAAATCGTCAACACTTGAAATAGGAATGTCCATATGACCCAGCTTAACCCTACCAAAAGGGCCGTGATAGTCACTCCCCCCGGTTGACAACACAGCTCTTTTAGCAGCTAAGGCGGCATAATGGGCAATTAACTCATCCCTGTCTTCCCAATAACCGTAATATACTTCTAAACCAATGGGCCGATAAGCCAATAATTCATGAACAATCCGGGGATCAGGTAATAGACCTGGATGAGCTAAAACCGGCAACCCTCCTGAGGTGAAAATCAAATCAACGGCTTCTTCAAAGGGATGTTCTAAAAACGGCAAATAAGCAATTCCCCCTGGTCTAAAATAACCGATTATAGTATTCCAGATTGCCCGATCATTTATTTTATCACGTTGATAAATCGCTCGAAGAATATGTCCCTTACTTATCGCTGCTTCTGCGCTAGCCTCTCTTTCCACCTCCTGCCATTCAATCGGAAACCCAGTTTTCCGAAGAGTTTTAACCATTTGATAAGTCAACGCTGTACGATGAGTGCGTAGTTCTTTCAATCGATCTTGCAGATTTTGATTATCGAAATCTCTAAAATAGCCTAACAAATGAACTTCTTTGCCCTGATAGGAAGTTAAGAGTTCAACTCCGGGAATGATCTTTATACCACAAGTAGAAGCTAAAAGCTTAGCTTCTTTAATGCCTTGAGTGGATTCATGATCTGTGATAGCCAGAGTACTAATACATTCCTCTTGCGCTTGTTGAATAATTTCTTGGACAGATGAGAAACCATCTGATTCCTGGGTATGCACATGTAGGTCAATTCTCATTTGCATCCACTCCCTACCGAGAACATAATTTAGTTATTCCTTTTGAATAACACTAATGATACAGATTAGATATAGTATGCCTATTCTTTTTGTTATAATAGAAATCCTGCTATTAATCACAGTAAATAATTTTATTTGACTTAAAATTTCAGATTTCTTTAAGATTAAAATATCACATAAAATAACAGAACCACAACGAAACTAGATTTTTTGTTGACACTCTTTTTATTTTCAGCTATAATTCAAGTCGTCGCTATTTTCTTCATATTCCCTAGGGGATTAGTTCAATGGTAGAACAGCGGTCTCCAAAACCGTCGATGTGGGTTCAACTCCTACATCCCCTGCCAAGCCAAAAAAAGGCTGAGAGCCTTGATTTAAAGGGATCGAGAGGGTTTTTTTTACCCTCTCTTTTCATTTTTCTAAACTTGGAGTAGTATCATTTTAGTACAGTCAGAAAACTCGTAATTTTGGTAATAATACACATTAAGAAAGAAGGTAATCCAGATGCGAGTCTACGACAAAGAATTCAAAGAAGAGGCCATCAAATTGTCTTATGAACTAGGGATTAAATCTGCGGCAGAACAATTGGGTATCCTAGGAACTACATTGGATAGGAAAATCGGATAGGAGGCCACCCATTATTTGAGTGACCGACCTTCCACACCACCGTACGTACCGTTCGGTATACGGCGGTTCCTCAGGTTACGCAGTAACTTGACGATAATACTCTGAAAAGAATAGG
>JBAQMG010000110.1:0-154561 GCA_049302575.1 Desulfitobacteriaceae bacterium
TATAATAGAATTTCATCTAAGTCCTTTATATATTTCTGTGCATGCTTGGAATTCGGAGCTGCGGGTTAAGTTAATGAACAATCCGCGTGCTGGAGATTTGCCGGGTCAGCTCAAGCGTTTAGCTGCAGCCGGGATTACCCTTCACGCTCAGATTGTTTTAGTCCCGGGCTATAATGATGGTGTTGTACTTCAAGAAACAGTGGAGTGTTTAAGTGAATTTTGGCCAGCGCTCCAATCAATAGCCGTGGTACCGGTGGGACTTACTAGATACCGTCAGGGACTGATACCCTTGCGCGGTTTCCAGAGTGAAGAGGCACGTCAAATCTTGTCTATGGGTAGGACTTGGCAAGATGATTTTCAAAGGCGCTGCGCTTGCCACTTAGTCTACTTCTCCGATGAGTTTTATACTTTGGCGGGGTTGGATTTCCCCTCACCGGAAATTTACGATGATTTTCCCCAATTGGAAAATGGCGTTGGGGTGGGGACTAAATTCGTTGCTGAAATGGAAAGTGTTTGGGGGTTGTTACCCGAAAATCTAGCTGGGCGAACTCTCCATGTTGTGACAGGAACTTCTGCGGAGGGTTTTCTAAAGCACTGGCTGGAGCGCTTGACGAGCCAAATTAATGGTTTGACTATCACAGTGCAGGCTATTCGGAATGATTTTTTTGGACCGACAGTGACAGTAGCCGGACTTTTGACGGCGGAAGATCTAGCTGTGCAACTTGGCGATCTGCGGGGAGAGGAATTTTTACTTCCTAGCACGATGCTTAACGCTGAGGGTCTATTTTTGGATGATCATAGTCTGGCCTGGCTGGAAGAGCGAGTTAATGGCCGAGCTGAGCTAGTGGAGATTGATGGGGTAGTATTTTTGGAACGTATTGTTGGATATACCTTAGGAGGTGATTAGCTTGAGTCGACCTGTTGTAGCTGTTGTGGGACGCCCCAACGTGGGTAAATCGACCTTGTTTAACCGGATTGCTGGCGGGCTAGTGGCCATTGTCGAAAATAGACCGGGTGTTACGCGTGATCGTCTTTATCGTAATGCTGAATGGTTAGGCCGCAAATTCACCTTGATTGATACGGGTGGAATTGAATTTAAAGATGAAACAACCTCAATTCCTGCCCAGATGCGTCGTCAAGCTGAAATTGCCATGGAAGAAGCTGACGTAATCATTATGGTAGTGGATGCCCAATTACCACCGACCCTAGATGATGATCTGATTGCTCAAACTTTGCGGCGTTCTGGTAAACCTATTATCTTAGCCGCTAATAAAATCGAAAATTTCGAGAGGATAGACAGTCAAATATATGAATATTACAGCCTTGGTGTGGGTGAGCCTATCCCAATTTCGGCTGTTCATGGGATGAATACGGGGGATTTATTAGATCTGGTTATTGCTCATTTTCCCAAAGGGGAAGAAGAGGAATATGACCCGGATATCATTAGGATCGCCGTGATTGGACGGCCAAACGTGGGAAAGTCTTCCTTAGTCAATACTCTTTTAGGGGAAGATCGAGTGATTGTGAGTAATATTCCTGGGACGACCCGAGATGCGATTGATACGCCCTTTGAACGCGAGGGAAAACACTACGTGTTGATTGATACGGCAGGTATGCGTCGCAAAGGCCGGATAGAGGAACTGACAGAACAGTATAGTGTGGTAAGGTCTTTGCGGGCGGTTGACCGTGCAGATGTCATTTTGATGTTGATCGATGCCGTTGACGGTGTAACGGAACAAGATAAAAAAATTGCGGGCTATGCTCATGAGGCTGGCAAGGCAATTATCCTCACGATTAACAAATGGGATCTGATTGAAAAAGACGATAAAACGATGAAAAAATTTGATAAACAAGTGCGCGATGAACTGAGCTTTATGCTCTATGCACCGACAATGTATGTCTCGGCTTTAACGGGACAAAGGGTTTCTAAAATTCTTGAATTGGTGGACTTTGTAGCTGAGCAAAATTCGACGCGTTTAGCGACCAGTACGTTTAATACGCTGTTGCGAGAATGGATCCATTTAAATCCACCGCCGACGGATAAGGGGAGACGTCTGAAAATTCTCTATGCAACTCAAGTGGGAGTAAAACCGCCGACCTTTGTTCTATTTGTCAACGATACTGAATTATGTCATTTTTCTTATAAGCGATACTTGGAGAACCAAGTTCGAGAACACTTCGGCTTCGAAGGTTCACCTATCCGAATGATTTTACGTCAGAAAGATGAGAAAGATGTGGAGAGGATGCGTCAATGAGTTCTTATGCTATTTTTCTGCTAGCGTATTTCTTAGGGGCGTTGCCTTTTGCCTATTTTGCAGGGCGACTTAAACAGATTGACGTACGAAAGCAGGGGAGCGGAAATATGGGAACAACCAATGCTTTTCGCCTGCTCGGTGTCAAATTGGGGCTTGCTGTTTTGGTGGGAGATACGCTGAAAGGAGCGCTGGCGGCTGGCTTAGCGTATAACTTCTTCGAATCTTGGGGTGGGATCAGTGGTGGCTTATTAGCCATGGCAGGCCATAGCTGGAATCCATTTTTCGGTTTTCGTCCCAGTGGTAAAGGAGTTGCATCAGGACTTGGGATAATACTTGTACTTATGCCTAAAGTCACTTTGATTGCGATCACTTTATTCGTATTGATCGTCTTTGTGACCCGTTATGTCTCCTTAGGTTCTGCAATCGCTGCTTTGTCGGTAGCCATTAGTGTATTTGTCTTCTCAGAACCAGCGGCCTATAGGTTTTTTGGACTTGTTGCTGCTACCGTGGTCATTATTCGTCATCGCACTAATTTTCAACGGATAAGGAACGGCACAGAACATCGTTTTGGAGAAAAGTAAGCGCGAGGCGCGAAGCACAATGCACAATGCACAATGCACGAGGATCGAGGCACGAGGCGCGACGAGGTAAGTTGGATTTCGAACAACGAACTTCGAACATCGAACCACGAGATAGGGGGATGTTATGGCTAAGATCGCTGTTTATGGTGCGGGTAGTTGGGGAACTGCTTTAGCGGTTTTAATGTCAAAGGTTGGTCATGAAGTAGCTTTAATCGGCCGAAACTCTGAGGAAATGGAAGCTATGAAATGTTCACGAGAAAACGTGCGTTATTTACCGAGCATCGCTTTACCGGTTAACTTAGAAATAACTACCGATTTAGCTTCTTTAAGTGCGGAGACAGTGATTTTCAGCATACCGTCTCATGGCGTTCGTGAAGTGGCCCGTTTGGCTAAACCGTATTTGCAGCAAGACACGATTATTGTCAATACCGCTAAAGGTTTAGAGGAAGGAACTCAACTACGTCTTTCCCAAGTTATTGCCGAGGAACTTCCCGGTTTACCCATTGCCGTGCTTTCCGGTCCAAGTCATGCTGAGGAGGTGGGGCAAGCTATGCCTACCACTGTCGTAGTGGCTTCTGAGCTGCCGATTGCAGAGAAGATCCAGGGGCTAATGATGACTCCCGAATTTAGGATTTATACTAATCCTGATGTTATTGGAGTAGAGTTGGGTGGAGCGTTAAAAAATGTAATCGCGCTTTGTACTGGAATTGCGGAGGGTCTTGGTTTTGGAGATAATACCAAAGCTGCCCTCATGACTAGGGGTTTAGCGGAAATAGCTCGTTTAGGTGTTGCCTTGGGTGGTAATCCCCTCACCTTTGCTGGTTTGTCCGGAGTGGGCGATCTGATTGTTACGTGTACAAGTCTTCATAGTCGGAATCGTCGCGCCGGGGTAGCGCTCGGTCAAGGGAAACTTCTAGAGCAGGTACTGAAAGACGTAGGAATGGTTGTTGAGGGAGTAAAAACAACGAAGGTTGCTTATGAGTTAGGGCGTACTCAAGGCATCTCTATGCCGATCGTCGAGCAGGCCTATGCGGTTTTATTTGAGGGAAAAGATCCGAAAGCAGCCGTCTTTGAATTAATGGGTCGTGGAAAAAGACATGAATTAGAGGAAGTGGCTCAAATCGCTTTGGCGGCTAGTCCGTTAATTTAGGAGGAGTGATTATGAATTATTATCCTGAGGTTCTACAATATAGAACATGTCCAGACATTGATGAACCTACTTGGCTGTTCAAGTCTATGAATTCAGAAGTTAAAGTTCCCGATAACCCTCACTAATAAGTTCATTTATTAAGCTTAAGAACACTCAGGAAGTTGAAAATTCCCTGAGTGTTCTTTCTTTTTTAAAAAAACGGATTATGTTTGGCATAATCCTCCAAAATGATCAATATACTTATACTGCTTATAGTGCTAGTCCAACCATTAAGTTTGATTTCTAGACCGCTGGGAGGTGGAAGGGAGATAAGGTGGGGACCCTTCCCCAAATTTGGGGACAGCACACAAAAGGGAGGGAATAATTAGATGGAAAAAGTGGACATTTTCAGTGATATTGCTCAACGTACAGGGGGCGATATCTATCTCGGTGTAGTTGGTCCGGTACGTACAGGGAAATCCACCTTTATCAAACGCTTCATGGATCTCCAGGTTTTGCCTAATATTCTGGATGTATTTGAGCGGGAGCGGGCTAAAGATGAACTTCCCCAAAGTGGTGCCGGCAGGACGATCATGACGACGGAGCCCAAGTTTATTCCGTCAGAAGCGGTAGAAATTATTGTTCGAGACACTATTCACATGAATGTTCGTTTGGTGGATTGTGTAGGGTACGCTGTAGAGGGAGCTCTTGGTTACGCCGCGGAGTTCGGGGATGAGCCCCGGATGATTAATACTCCTTGGAGTGAAGTTGCGATCCCTTTTCAAGAGGCTGCCGAGATAGGGACTCGCAAAGTGATTACTGACCATTCAACGATTGGGATAGTTATCACAACTGATGGTTCAATATCCGAGATTTTACGTGATGCTTATCTGGATGCTGAGGAAAGAGTGATTTCTGAATTAAGCCAACTAGGAAAACCCTTTATTGTTGTACTCAATACGACGCGCCCTTATGCTGAGCACACCATTGAATTATGTCGTTCTTTAGAGGAGAAATACAATGTTCCGGTGCTACCGGTAGATTGTATGGAAATGAGCTCTGAGGATATCATGCAAATTTTAGAAGAGGTTTTATATGAGTTTCCCGTGGCCGAAGTAAATATTGAATTGCCTAAATGGGTTGAGGAGTTAGACTCCACACATCCTGTTAGGGTAAGTTTTGAAGAAACTGTGCGTAAGGCTATTGAAGGTGTGCAGCGAATACGTGATATCGATCGGGCTTTGGATGGTCTTTCAGTGTGCCCACACGCCCAGGATGTTATGTTAAAACAAATGAATTTGGGTACGGGGATTGCAGATATCGAAATAACTGCAATAGACAATCTCTTTACGGAAGTCCTTCAAGAACTAACCGGAGTAACTATCGAGGGAGACCATAGTTTGCTTCGCCTTGTTCTAGACTATAGTAAAGCCAAGAAGGAATGGGATAAAATTTCATCGGCGATTGCCGACGTGCATATTAACGGTTACGGCGTTGTCACACCTGTACTGGAAGAAATGTTTCTCGAGGAGCCGGAGTTAGTTAAGCAGGGTGGGCATTATGGGATTAAACTGAAAGCGAGCGCGCCTTCTCTGCATATTATTCGGGCTGACGTGACCACGGAAATTACGCCTTTAATTGGAACAGAGAAACAGGCTGAAGAACTCGTGCGTTATATACTCGATGAGTTTGAGAGTGACCCTAAAAAGGTTTGGGAATCCAACATTTTCGGTAAATCCTTACATGATTTAGTTCGGGAAGGAATTCAAAATAAACTTTATCGCATGCCGGAAAATGCTCAACACAAGTTACAAGATACCCTTCAGCGGATTGTAAACGATGGCAACGGTGGGCTGATCTGCATTATCATTTAGGTTGAGACAAAGTGCTTCGCTGTGAAATTAGTTAATAGCTTTTTTAAAATAAGAGAGAGAACGTCAAAAATAGGGACGTTCTCTCTCATTTTACACTTACATTTCCAAACGGAAGTTGGCTTATAGCATTAATTACGCTTACTTGTGTACACCCTGGGGTATTCTTGCCAAATTTGCCCATAGTACTTATAATGTTTCTAGGCAAGGCTTAACTGAGGGTTTTTTGGAGCAGGGGAGAAGAACATTGGCAATTAGAAATAAAGACTTTTTAATAGTGAGTAAGGATATCTTGCCAGAGGCAATTTTAAAGACGGCCAAGGCTAAGGAACTCCTTGTTAAAGGGGATGTTTCGACGGTTAATGATGCCGTAGAACGGGTGGGAATTAGTCGCAGTGCTTATTATAAATATAAAGATGGGGTTTTCCCTTTCTATGAGGTTAGTAGAGAAAAGCTGATTACGATTTCCTTGATTTTAGAAAATAAGGCTGGCGTACTTTCGCATGTCTTAAACTATATAGCAGGATATAAAGTAAATATCTTAACGATTAATCAAGGGATACCACTCCAAGGAATCGCCAATGTCTCTATTTCGATTGAGACTGTGGGAATGTCAGATACCCCAGAAAATCTTTTAGTTGGTTTGGGTGAAGTAGATGGAGTTCGAAAGGTCGAGGTTATTGGTCAAAATTGAGCAGTTCGTCTTTTTTACATTGTAGTTCAAACTTTTAAATTAGTAGTTTTTCAACTACAAGTCTTTCAAATTATCTTGCATTTTAAGTAGTTGTATGTTATTTTATAAAAGCCTTCTTTTGAAGGGTGATCGGGGCGTAGCTCAGCTTGGTAGAGCGCTACCTTGGGGTGGTAGAGGCCGCACGTTCAAGTCGTGTCGCTCCGACCAAATTAAGACGTCACCTTTGAGACAATCTCAGAGATTAGAAAACCCCTTATTTCAAGGGGTTTTCTGCTGTCTGGGGCTGAAAATCAACCATCTAACTAAGAAATAGTAGCGCTAAAATCGTCTTTGAGCAGGTTTTTGAAAGAGAGCAAAAATACACGATGCACCAATTTGCACCATGGTCTAATAATCATTGTACTGTTTTTTAGACACTTAGAAACGATCACTTGTGCGTACGTATGTGCTGAGATAAGCTAGTTGAGTAGGCAAAAACTTAATTATTGTCTCATAGATAAGGTCAAAATGCCCCAAGAAAGAAAAATTATATTATTGAAGCCGAAGCTGAAAATTCCACCATTGTTTAAGCGGGTGGCAATCTATTGTCGCGTTAGCACCGATCACGCCGCACAAGAAGAAAGCCTAAAAGCTCAAATCGACAAATATCAGAAAATGGTGGAAGCCCGATTTGACTGGAAATTGGTAAAAACCTATTCGGATATAGCCTCTGGCAGAAACACCTCGGGACGCACTGAGTTTACGAACTTAATGAACGACTGCAAAGCTGGAAAAATTGATTTAATTATTACGAAATCGATTAGTCGGTTCGGGCGCAACACTGTGGATATTCTGAGTAATATCCGCGAGTTGAAGAAATATAACATAGATGTGTTTTTTGAGGTTGAAAACATGTTTACTTCGGACAGCAGTTCAGAGCTTTTGCTATCTCTCATTAGCGCAGTAGCTCAGGAGGACAGCGCATCAAAAAGTCAAAATATAAGAATAGGCATTGAATATCAACTAACAAATGGAACATCACATCTTTACTCACGCCCCTGTTATGGTTATAAAAAGGGCGAGAACGGTAATTTAACCATAGATGAAAAGCAAGCTAAAAATGTAGGGTGGATTATCAATCTCTATTTGCAGGGTTATAGTGTACTTTCAATCATCTGGGAACTGAAAAAACGTAGAATAAAGTCACCGAATGGTAATGCTATCTGGTCAAAACGCGCAATTGAGACATTGCTAGTCAATGAAAAATATGTCGGTGATGTCCTTGTTGGTAAAACATTCAAGCATGAATTTCCCAGTAATAAGCGTCGCGTTAATAATGGCGAGCGCAAAAAGTATGAAATGACGAATTCTCACAAACCGATAATCCAGCGTGAAATTTTCGATAAAGCGCAACAAGAACATAAGATGAGAAGCAATATCGGGATAGATGCCGGGAAGGCTGTACGTAAGAATACGCGGTATAGTATGAAAAGTCCTGCAATAAAAAAGTTTGCTTAGAATGTCTCTACCCAGGTTCAGATTGCAAAACTATCCCCGAATGAGTATTACGAATATTGTCAGACGGGCATCTATCCTATTAAGGATCGGGATGAATAGACCTAAATCTTTCCAATATTGCACAGAATCTTTTGTTCTAGTTTTATCTATAAAAATTTAGTTGCACCGTTAGGCGTGTATACAGAATGGGGTACACTCCACTTTGATATTCTTGAAAAAGCTTATAATCTTGAGTTTAGCGAAACTCATCCCTTGGCTAATTCAAGAATCCTTAATCTGAGAAAATGCTTAAAGGATATTTTGCCAGACCAATATAAAACTATACTTGATGGAAGTGAAATCATAGAAGAAATCGGTCTAAATTTATGGAGCGTAAATAAAGAAATAATTTATGATTTATGCAATAAGCTTTAAAAATAAATTTCAGGATTAGTTGCAGAGGCCTTTATCGTGCCCGCCTCTAATCTCTTAATCTGTTAATCCGAAAATAAACGATTAATGAAAGGGAAAATTTATGAAAAAAACGAAAGTAAAGCTGTCTAAATTAAACTCAGACGTGGTCTAATAGCATTGCCAAGACTAGCAAGAAAAGAGTCATTAAGAAATCAAAGGCTCTAAAAAGCAAGAAAACTATCAGAATCAATAACAAAGAAGAAGCACTAAACATAATGAGCAGCTAAACAGCCTAAGCGCCCAGATCGAATACTACACGAAATACATAAGCAGTAATCTTAATTGGAAACTGGCAGGCATTTTCTCAGACAAAATGTCTGCCAGAACTATTCGTAAAAGAAAACAGTTCCAGAGAACGATGACCTTGTGTCGAGCTGGCAAAATAGACTTCATCATTACCAAATACATAAAGCGTTTCAGCAGAAATAGTTACGGTTTTTCTGCTTGCAAGTTTAAACTGATTTGGTGAGATGTTTTAAATTAGTGAAAGAGTAAAAAGATAAATTTGTCCCTGATGTTGATTATTTGTCCCGAGTGCTATATAATGGATTCAGAGGTGAACAAAAATGAAAAAAAAGAACGTCTTGAACTTAATAAAATATCACGCCGAAAAAAATGATGCTGCTTTTAGAAACGAAGCATACGAAATAGCAAAATATTTCGACGAAACAAATAATTACCAGCTTTCCGAGTATATCATGGCACTTTTGTCGGACACGAACACTTTCTCTCCGCAAATGGACACTACGACGCATGTGTTTTTTAAACGAATAGACGTTAACGCTGATTCGCTTCCCTTGCCGGATAGCATAAAAGACAGTGTTTTAGGAATTGTAAATGCAATTGGTCATAATGCAGGGGTCAACAAATTTTTGTTCGAAGGACCTCCGGGAACTGGAAAAACTGAAACTGCAAAACAAATCGCGCGCATACTTGAGAGAGAATTGTTTGCGGTTGATTTTGATTTAGTCATTGACAGCAAGCTCGGTCAAACATCTAAGAACATAGCGAGTCTTTTCGATGAAATTCGCAATCTGTCGCATCCGGAAAAAGTCGTTGTCTTGTTCGATGAGATAGACGCAATAGCTATTGACAGAATTAATTCAAATGATTTGCGTGAAATGGGAAGAGCCACGTCTTCGGTATTGAAGGGGTTGGACGGTTTGAATGGCGACGTAGTGCTAATTGCTACTACTAATCTGTACAAATCTTTCGACAAAGCCTTGACAAGAAGATTTGATTCCGTGATAGATTTCAGCAGTTATACTCAAGAAGATTTGCTGGATATTGGCGAAATAATATTAAATGAATTGTTAATCAAATTCAAATCTGCTGGCAGAAATATGAGGCTGTTTAGAAAAATCCTTGGTTGCACGAAGCAAATCCCTTATCCAGGTGAGTTGAAAAATCTTATAAAGACTTCATTGGCTTTTAGCGATCCCAATAGTGAATACGACTACCTGAAAAGACTCTATGGTGCCGTAAACAAACGCAATGCAGAAACCAATTTAAGGGACATGCAAAACAAAGGGTTCACGGTGAGAGAAATTGAAATTTTAACCGGGGTTTCCAAAAGTCAGGTATCTCGAGAGTTGAAGGAGTAATTGCGCATGAATAATCTATTACAATTAAAAGGAACATTCGAACAAGTATCAAGCAATTCACAACCTGGAGCCCCAAATTTACCTGCCGGAAAATCCGTTAAAGTTTCACAGCTAGAACAACTAAAAAGAAATTTAGTGGAATTAAAAAGGTTTTGGTCAAAGGAAAATATATTTCCTGGAGCGTTGATTAGCGTGTACTATAATAAAGTTGCCGCTAAAAGCAATAGGATGCAAGGTTTGTTATCCAAGGGCAGCATTACAGCAAATGGTTCTATTGTTGGCGCGAGATTTACGAATGATGAATCGCCGAAACATATAATCACCCATTATGTTTCCATTGAATTAATAGACGAGTCAATTGAACGCTTAGATATATGCATTAACGTATTTAACAAACAATTTGATGGGACGATCACCCATGACGTCATAAAGAAAATCAATTCAAAGCAAATTGCCTTTGCTCCATCAAAGACTGCAAAAACAAATTTTCTCAAAGTAATAGTAGATGCTTTTTATGTTGAAAAATTTGATGTATTAGTTGATGATATAGATTTAAAAGATGAATCTATTATCACTATATATAAAACAGATGTTAAAGCGACGAAGCTTATGGAAAAAATAGGTATTAATCTGCAGTTTGCTAGAGTTATGGATGATACGACCATTTTATTGAGACCTGATGAATTAACTCTTTTAAAACAAAAAGCTCCATATTTAATATCTATGGCAGTTAAGGACATAACACAACTAACAAAAGTTGATTTTGATTTTTGTGATGATATTGTTATCAGTATTCCTTCCCCTAAAAATGAACCTACGATCGGCGTAATTGATACTATGTTTGGTGAAAATGTTTACTTTTCTGAGTGGGTTGAATTTAAGAATATGTTACCCAAAGAAATTCAATTATCGCCAAGCGACTATAAGCATGGAACGGCGGTATCGTCTATTATAGTAGACGGTCCGTCAGCTAATCCACGTATGGATGATGGTTGCGGTAGGTTTCGCGTACGACATTTTGGCGTTGCTGCCGGAAATCAGTTTAGTTCATTTACGATTTTAAGAAATATCAATGAAATAATATCCTCAAACAAAGATATTAAAGTTTGGAATTTATCCCTTGGATCTAAACTTGAAATCAATCCAAACTTTATTTCACCGGAAGCAGCAATATTGGACAGAATACAATATGAAAATGATGTAATGTTTGTTATTGCCGGAACCAATAAAGTATCTACTGAAAAACAACCTAAGGCTATCGGGGCTCCAGCTGACTCTATAAATTCGCTGGTTGTTAATTCTGTTGATTTTAATAATCGCCCCGCCTCTTATACTCGGCAAGGTCCGGTCTTATCATTTTTTACAAAACCTGACATTAGCTATTACGGTGGCGATGGAACAAATAATATGCGAGTTTGCACTCCAACCGGCGAAGCGTTCGTAAGAGGAACTTCTTTTGCGGCCCCGTGGATAGCAAGGAAAATGTCTTATTTAATTAATATTCTAGGCTTAAGCAGAGAAGTGGCAAAAGCTCTAATAATAAATGCAGCAACCGGGTGGAACAAACAAGGAGTCGACTCTTCTCTTATTGGGCACGGAATAGTTCCAATGAAAATTGATGATGTTGTTCGTTGTCCGGATGCTGAGATACAATTTGTTTTATCGGGTATTTCGGAAAAATACGACACTTACAATTATAATATTCCTGTGCCCATAAGTAAGGATAAGCATCCTTTTATTGCAAAAGCCACTTTATGTTATTTCCCGTGTTGTTCTCGAAATCAAGGTGTTGATTATACGAATACGGAGCTTGAAATACAATTTGGCAGGTTGACTGATAATGGAATAAAACCCATAGATAATAATTATCAAAGTGCGGAAGCCGAACATTTTACATGGGAGGAAGACGCAAGAAGGTATTTTAGAAAATGGGATAATGTGAAGCACATCAGGGAGATATCAAAAAGAGGCAATCGAGCGAAAAAATACTACGACAAAGGAATTTGGGGATTAAGTTTAAAAACAAAAGAACGTTTGGATGAAAAATATGGAGTAGGTATAAAATTTGGTATCGTAGTAACGTTAAAAGAAATAGATGGCGTCAATCGAATCGATGATTTTATAAAAAATTGTTCCCTCAGAGGATGGCTTGTCAATAAAATTGATGTTGAAAATAGAATTGATATTTACAATGTTGCTGAAGAAGAAATCGATTTTAATGATTGAGCATATTGTTGCATCTGCAAAAGAGAGGGAAGCATCAAAATGGAAAAAAAGGTTAAGGCAAATATAGTTAATAAGACGATAACGGTATTCCTGGTCTAAGATTATAAATAAATCTGCAAGTAAGGGATGCACTAATATAAACTGAAAAGGAATACTCTTCATTTAGCTTATTCCTTTTTACGCAACATTGAGTTGCGAATTGCAATAAGTGATATATTAAGCGCGGGAAAATCTTTTGCTAATAGTGGAGTACTATCCAAGATTTATCTTCAACGTGTCGGGGTCACCATTGTCTTCATCTTCATATGCTCCGTACATCACTTTGCTGGTGGTATCGCCATGGGCGAATTGCAACGGCGCACCACTTGTGATGAGATTGCGCTATGTCAGTCCCGTGAAGATGGAGCTCGATCCGGCCTCATCAGATCGTTCGAGCAAAGCCTATTCTAATTTTAAGTGTACTTTTGGCTAAATTTTAGCTTAAATACATAAGATAACGATACACAATGCTTAATTATGAATTATGCATTATGCAGTATAATGATGTTGGCAGGAATTTAACTATTTGTCACGAATATAAAATAAGTTAACCAACTAAATTTCAAATGGGGTTTAAAACTTAACTTAAAGTAAGTGTTCTTTAAGAGTATTAAGGAGCGATGGCATGGTTTCAGTTAAGGGTAAGGTTAGTTTCCAAAAGGAATTAGAAGAAGTTCAAGAGCAGTTACGTCGAGAAATTACCTTGAAGGCAGCAAGATTTGATGAACTTGTTCCCTTGGTAATGGACGAGTTGGATAACAATGCCTGTCCAGCAATTATTTTGGCTGTCAGTAAAGCCTGTGGCTATGTCGGTAAACAGGCAATAACTCTTAGTGTTATCGTCCAGTATGTTTATATGGCGGATAAGGTTCATCGCCTAATGCAGGATGGAGAAGCTATACCAGAAGAATTACGCCAGTTTCCTGTACTTGTAGGTGATTTTTTCTTTGGTAAATTCTTCTTAGGACTATGCCGAACGAAATTACTCGTCTATTTAGCACCGATAGCCCGAGTTATTGCTACAATGAGTCAAGGCTCAATAATCCGCTGGTTAGCTAAGGATAAACAACTTAGTCAAGCTGAGCATCTGGAGATTTTAGATCGTGAAACTGCTAGTTTAACAGGCTTGGCAGCCCGCATTGGAGCGGAGTTAGCAGGAGTTTCGCCTTTGTTGCAGCAAAAATGTGAAACCTTTGGGCATCTTTTAGGTTTAGCTTGGGCAGCAAGGAACGAACAAATGGATAACTCGGTGGTACTGAAAATTCTCCGTAGAGCGGCAGAAGTCTTTGACGAAGTTCCCAGCAGTGATTTCCGTGAACACCTTCTTGAACTTTTTCATTATGTCGAGGATCGACTTTATCTCTCGCCAGATTCCAGACTTTAAAAAAATCTTTTAAGAAAGGAAAATAATGAGTAAGCTGAAAATTTTTTTTGAGATGATTAAGTTTGAACATACTATTTTTGCCCTACCCTTTGCTTACCTAGGCGCTTTTTTAGCTGCCCGTCATACTCATGGTGGGTTCCCAACTGCCATGCAATTGTTTTGGATTACTTTAGCTATGATTGGGGCTAGGACAGCTGCGATGTCGCTGAACAGAGTTATCGATAGACATATTGATGCGCGTAATCCTCGTACAGCTATGCGGGCTTTGCCGATTGGGCTACTTGGAACAGCTGAGGTTTACGGCTATGTAGTGCTATCTTTTGGTTTACTTGGTTTTGCAGCTTATAAGCTCAACCTTTTGGCGTTAGAACTTATGCCGATCGCTGTTTTTTTCCTAGTCTTATATTCATATACCAAAAGGTTTACCTGGACCTGTCATATTGTATTGGGAATAGCTTTAGGATTAGCACCTGTAGGAGCTTGGCTGGGGATTACCGGACATTGGGCTTTACCACCTGTTCTTTTAGGCTTGGGAGTAATGACTTGGACAGCTGGCTTTGATGTGGTTTACGCTTGTCAAGATGTTGAGTTTGACCGCCAAGAAGGTTTATATTCGATTCCAGCGAAATTTGGTCTAACCAGAGGGTTGGAGGTTTCTGCAGTTCTACATGTTTTGGCACCTCTATTATTTATTGCAGTCGGCGTACTCATGCCTTTAAACTGGATCTATTATCTTGGAGTATTGGGTGCTGTAATTTTACTTTATCGACAACACAGAATTGTCTCTGCGAAGGATTTGAGCAAGATAGGGGTAGCTTTTTTTAATCTGAATGGTTATTTAAGTGTGCTGCTTTTTGCTTTTTCACTGATTGATCTTTTTATTTTTATCTAAGGAAGTGGTTGAGGTGATGGGGTTCTTTTCTAGTAGCGAATTGCAGGATTTAATTAATCAAGTTGAAAGAGGAGAGCGCCTAGATCGCGAAGCTGGTATACGACTAATGAAAAGCAAGGATCTCTTGGCTCTGGGATATATGGCTAATTTAGTGAGGGAACGTAAAAATGGCAATAAGACTTACTTTAGCGTTAATCGCCAAGAAACCGAACATGGTCTAGGAAAGAGCACTAATGTGACGATGCTTTACGGCCATACTGAAACGCTGGCGGAACGGATCGATCATTTAATAAAACTAAGAGAGTTGCAGGATATAAGAGCGTGTTTTTTATCGTTTATGCCTCTTCCGTTAAATTCAAAGAATACTCAATTAGAAGATTGTTTAGGTGTGGGTGACACAACAGGTTTTGAGGACCTTAAAATTTTAGCTGTTTCTAGGATATTACTTGATAATTTTGACCATATTCAGACCTCTTGGAGTATGCTGGGACATAAGTTAGCTCAAGTATCGTTAGCTTTTGGCGTGGATGATTTAGCTGGAACGGAAACTGACCAAGCTATGACTAAAAAGGCCTTAGTCGACCTGATTCAAAAGGCAGGGCGAGAGGCGTATTCGATGCTCGATGCACGAGGTTCGATGCGCGAACGTCGAACATTAACCCTCGAACCTCGCGCGTCGGGCCTCGCGACTCGCAAAGGAGAACGTAGGCAAGCTGAAATTTTAGCTATCCTGGAAAGACGGTTAGCCGGTGAACGTTTGAACGTTGACGAAGGGGTACGTTTGCTGGAAGGAGCAGGCTTACTGGAGCTTGGTCAAGCTGCCGAGCTTATAAAGCAGCAACTGCATCCGCAAAATGTCGTGACCTTCGTGATTGATCGCAATATTAACTACACGAATATCTGCACTTGTAAGTGCAAATTCTGTGCGTTTTACTGTGATGAAGGACAAGCCGAAGGATATGTATTAGCTCGTGAAGAGTTATTTGCCAAGATTGAGGAAACGATAGCTCTTGGGGGTACTCAATTATTGATTCAGGGAGGGCTTAATCCTGGACTGAGTTTGCCATATTTTGAGGAAATGCTGCAAGAGATTAAGCGTCGCTATACGATCCATCTCCATTCCTTCAGTCCGCCGGAGATTTGGGATTTGGCTCAAAAATCCGGTTTGAAACTTGAAGCTGTCCTGCTGCGTCTGAAAGCAGCTGGGTTGGATTCAATTCCGGGTGGAGGGGCAGAAATCCTCGATGATCGGGTACGACAGCTAATCAGTCCCAATAAAATAAATTGGCAACAATGGCTGGAAGTTATGACCACTGCCCACCGTTTGGGTATGAAAACGACGGCAACCATGATGTTTGGCCATGTAGAAACTTTGAGAGAGCGAATTCTTCATATGCTGCGAATTCGTGAGGCACAGGATCAAACAGGGGGGTTCACGGCCTTCATTCCCTGGAGTTTTGCTCCTAAACATACGGCACTGGGTGGGGAAGGTAGTACTGGGGTAGATTACCTTAGAACGTTAGCCGTAGCCCGCTTAATGTTGGATAATGTGCCAAATATTCAAGCATCTTGGGTCACACAGGGTGCTAAAATGGCTCAGGTAGCTTTACGTTTCGGAGCAAATGACTTTGGCAGTACGATGCTTGAAGAAAATGTGGTAAGGGCAGCAGGGGTACAAACACGTGTCCCCTTAGAGGAAATTATTCATTGTATCGAAGATGCCGGACATATCGCGGTTCAAAGAAATACGCACTACGAATGGCTAAAGGTTTACCCAAAATCGGAAGTTCGAGGTTCGAACCTTACCAATCGAACATCGAGCATCGAGCATCGAATAGGGGGTTAACGGATGCGCAGACGAAGTAGTGAGGACAATAACATGCCGTTGATGGAGCATCTTAAAGCGCTGCGCAGGGTATTGATTATCGGAGCTTATGCTGTCGCATTAGGGACTATTATTGGTTGGTTGGTGTCCGATTGGGCTTTTGCTTACCTCGCACAGCCGATGACGGCTTTAAGCAAGGCTAGTTTTATAACGACTACCCCTATGGAACCTGTCTTAGTTAAGTTGAAAGTTGCTGCTGTTGTTGGTTTGGTAGTTGCTCTACCAATTCTGGTTTGGCAAATTTGGAGTTTTATTTTACCGGCTCTCAAACATAAAGAACGAAAGTACTTATACATAGTTGTACCAAGTTCTATCTTACTGTTTTTAGGGGGAGCGGCTTTTTGCTTTTATTTAGTTATCCCCCTAGGACTTAAATTTTTATTATTTGCTGGGGGAGAGGCAGTTAAATCCACCCCGTTTGTAACCAAAACGTCTTATATGAGTTTTATTTTGACCTTTTTGATAACTTTTGGCCTCGTTTTCCAACTTCCGGTCGTGCTTTTAATTTTGATCCAGCTTGGAATTGTGACTCCTCGAACACTTGCCCAAAAACGACGTTGGGCTCTGCTGATTATTATTATTTTAGCGGCAGTGATCTCTCCGACTCCAGATTTATTTACCCAAGCTTTAATGGTTGCTCCTATGTATTTTCTTTATGAAGTAAGTATTTGGCTCGGTTATCTAGTTGCTCGTAATAGAAAAAAAACATTGGCTAAGACTGGAGGGGATTAAAGATGGGTTTTGGAGAAATTATCTTTATTATGGCAATTGCTTTAATTTTATTTGGACCGGAAGATTTGCCTAAGGTCGCGCGTGCCGTCGGTAAGGTGATCTATGAATTTCGCAAGCTGACCCATGATTTCACAAGGGAATTTGAGAACTTTATTGAAGCTCCCGAACAAAAAAAACCAGAGAAATGGTCTGAAAGTTTTTCTGAGGCTGATCATTCAGCTGTGGAAAATACTCCAACCCAGACCAAAAACTCTGATCCCCTAGCGGAACTACCTAAAGATATGGTATCTTATGAAGAAAAGGATGCATGAAGGTGAACCAGCTTTGAAACAATTGATGCTTTTTAATAAGATTAATTCAGACTTACAACGTGTTGAGACGGAACTTCATAAATACGTGCAGACAGATTATCCGATCCTATGTGATTCAGCTGTTCATTTGTTGTCCGCCGGAGGCAAACGTTTACGCCCAGCGTTCACTCTTCTGGCTGGAAAGTTTTATGGGTATTCTTTGGAGAAATTGTTACCCGTCGCCATGGCCCTAGAATTAATTCATATGGCTACTTTGGTGCATGATGACGTAGTTGATGATTCTCAGACCAGACGCGGACGCCCAACAGTAAGAGCTAATTGGGGAAATATTGTTTCCGTACAAACTGGAGATTATTTATTTGCTAAATCCTTAGAACTCATCTCTCAAATTGACAATCCTGAAGTCTCACGAATTTTGGCTGAAGTTAGTATTGAAATGTGTCAGGGTGAAATCCAACAAATCAAGAGCGCGTTTGATGTTGAGCAAAATCTTAAACAGTATTATTATCGGATTAAGCGTAAAACTGCTCTTTTGATTGCCGCTAGTTGTAAATTGGGTGGGTTAGTCTGTGAAGCTTCAAAACGCGACATCTGGGCCTTGGGAGCTTACGGGCATTGCTTGGGGATGGCCTTTCAGATTGTCGACGATATTTTGGATATTACTGCCAAACCAACTGAATTCGGGAAGCCTATCGGTGGGGATATTCGGCAGGGCATAATGACCTTGCCGATGATTCTAGGACTAAAGTTAACACCGCATAGACAAAACTTGGAGGTGTTGCTGGAAAACAAAACCAAGACAGACGATGAAGTTCAAGAGGCAATTAAGCTTATTAAAAAATCAGGAGCTCTTGAAGAATCGATGCGCTGGGTAGATCTCTATGTGGTGAAAGCCAAAAAACACCTCCAAGGACTTCCGAAGGTTGCCACACGCAAGGCGCTCGAAGAATTGGCGGAATTTATTCGCATTAGAAAGTTCTAAACTAAACTAAACTAAACTAAACTAAAGTAAAATTATTAGTTCCAGGCGACCTAGTTCTAAGTAAGGTTATAATTACCTTTCTTGGACATTACTTTCATGTGATAAATTTCTTTAATAAAAAAGGATACTATGTATTTGTGGCGAATATACTAGCGATAGTTGTTCTGTTAAAGGGTTATCGATATTTACGGGCTAGAGAATTTACGAGCTAGAGAATGTAGTATATCCAACAAAAAGAGGTATTATTTTTCGCTTATATAATATACAATGTTATTAGTCAGGCTAAGGCTATTAAATATATAGGGAGTAATATAATTATGCTTGTGAAAAAGAAGCCGAACACTTATTTTGTGTTCAAGGGGGAGGGTGACGCTGCTTGAATCTGTCATTTAGGAAAAAAAACATAGTAGGATCATCGGGGGAGGAAATTCCAACCAGCCCAAAACAGGGTAAAAAGGAAAAACCTTGGCTTGTGATAGCCATAATAGGTGTAGTAGCCATCGCCTTACTCAGCGGAGTTGCTTTAAAAGCTACCTCAACACCACAGTTTTGTTCAAGTTGCCATGAAATGAATCCAGAGTTTACGACTTGGCAGGTAACCTCGCACAGTAAGATTGATTGTGTTACGTGTCATATTCCGCCTGGACCCGTTAATTTAGTAAAGCACAAGCTTGCTTCTATGCAGCAGTTAGCGGAACATCTTACTGGTAATATTCCACAACCGATTGTGATGAATGAAGTAATTGCCAATTCTGTTTGTGAACAGTGCCACAGCAGTATGCGAAAAGTAACTCCATCAGGAGACATTCTGATACCGCATGATAAACATTTAGCTCAAGGACTTGCCTGTGTTGCTTGCCATGGTGGTGTGGCACATGGCTTTGTTGCCGAGCGGAGTTTGACAGGTAAAAAGGACTATGATACTTGGACTATTGCTAAAGCTGATAAAGTAACTAAGTTTGATGAAACCAAAACGGCTATGGAAGTTTGTTTGGATTGCCATGACCAAGTTAATCAAGGTAAGAAACCTTGGTTAGAAAATGAAGGAGTAGGTAAGACTGAAGAACAAAGACTCGCTCAGAGCGAAGAAAATTCTAAGTTGTCTGCTACAACAACTGGTAAATTAAACGGAAACAGTAAAACAGCGGCGACTAAAGCTGGAGAAATAACCATGCATCCGCCGACCACAAAATGTTCTGGTTGTCATACGGCTATTCCGACTCCGGATACCCATCGTGATCAGACTTGGGGTACAACACATGGAATTACGGCAACAAAGGATGTTAGTAATTGTGCATCGTGCCATTCGCGTCAAAAAGAGCGGGCTCTGGTGACTGCATCTACAAGCGTACAAGATTATGCTAGAAGTAACAGCTTCTGTGCCGATTGCCATATTAAACGTCCTGTTGGACATTTAGCGGATAAGAAGGCTTGGTTACCGGCTCATAACGTGGTGATCAAGGCTAAAGGTGCAGGTAACTGTTTGGTTTGCCATGACTTTGAAAAGTCGGCAGGAGATATTAAAAACCAAACAGGAAAAATAACTACTGCGAATCCAGTTTATTGTAACCAGTGTCACTGGTTTAAGGATGCGAAAGAGATTAACTAAATGGGTGTTGTTAAAAAAAAGATTAGCCTTCTAAAAACTATATAATTTGTCTGGAACTGTAAAGCTATTGGAGAGGTGCCGTTGGGCACCTCTCCCATTGAAGTTGATTTTTTTAGTTGTTTTCTACAGTTATGATCTTAAATTTGAACAAGCTAGCCTAGGAAATATTATAATAGGATGAATATCGGGATATATTAAGTCAAATAAAACTGATTTTCTCTTTTAAAGAGGGCAGGGAATATATGTTCGCTAATTTACTTATGATTAATAAACTAAGAAGGTGGAGACATGCCCCAACACTTTAAGTTGTTACATTTAGTTAGGAGTTTGTCACGCCGGAGAAAAATTTATCTTGTGGCTCTAGTTGTTTTGTTTCTGTGTATCCTTTTTACATTACTTTGGATCAGATTTAACCCAAAAAATCTTCAATCAAATTTTCCGGCTAATAGCGCAGAAACACCTCGTTTTTTATACGCGCTTTATGGAGACCATAAAGATGTTCAAGGAACAATAACCAATACTCTATCAGAGCCCTTCAAACGTCCTATGGCGGTTGTGGTTGCTCCGGATGGACGAATTTTTGTCGCAGATAGCGGTAGATCTCGGATTGAAGTGTTTGGAGCAGACGGCAAAAGACAATTAGTTATTGGTGAAGGTTCACTGAAATATCCGGTTGCCTTGGCTTATGCTGGTAATAAGCTTTATGTGGCAGACCCTACCCTAATGAAAGTGGCTGTTTTTGACAATCATGGTAAAGAACTTAAACCACTACTTGATAAGGTGATCGCCAAACCTAGAATTGGAGATAGTGCGGGGAATATTGTTCGTCCCTCGGCTATACAGAGCGGTCCTAATAATCTTTTTTATATTACAGATGTCGGAAATCATTCTGTCTGGCTAGTCGATGCTGGTGGTCAGTTTCTTATGCGCATTGCTTCTCAGGGTATTGATGATTCATATTTGGAATATCCGGGGGGGGTGTGGGTGGGGAAAAATGGAGATGTTTATGTAGCTGATTCAAATAACGGGCGAGTACAAATCTACAACAAGTATGGGTTGTTTTTAACAAAAATCGATGGTACCTTTGGTAAATTTGGTCACCTTGCTCTTCCACGTGGTATTGCAGTTTTGCAGAATGAACAGATAATTGTCGTTGATACATTGCTACATCGAGTACGTGCATTTGATGCTGTTGGAAACGAACTTTGGTCTATCGGAGGTATGGGTAGTGGAAATGGACTTTTTTATTTTCCGAATTCCCTTTGTCTTGATGCAGCGGGCAAAATTTACGTCGCCGATCGAGAAAATAATAGAATAGAAGTATTTGGCTATTAAGAGCTGCTCTGCTCTCAGGTTTAATTAAATTATTAGTCTGAATTCACTCAATATCTAACATTTGAAAGAAGAGTTGGACTATGATTTATAATAAAAAAAATATTGGTAATGATCAAAAAAATCCTAGCATAAGAACTCAAATACTAAAATCAATTTTTCTGATTTTTGCGCTTAGTTTTACAGTGGTAGCTTTCTCTGGTGCCTCCGTTTTTGCTCAATCTTCGCCAAAGGTTACAGAATATGGTCCCAGCGGTTTGCAGACAAGTGTTACAAAAGTGGTTTATGCAGTTTTTGATAGTCTAATGGACGAAACTACTCTTACTGCCCAAAATTTTAAAGTTTCAGTGAACGGATCAGCCAACACAGTTCAAGGTGGCGTTTATTATGACTCACTCAACAAACATTTAGCTTTTTTCCCGATTGACAAATTTGCTGGTAACACTCAATATAATGTAGTTTTGACTACTTCAATAACTGATAAAGACGGTAGACCGTTAGCCGAAAATTTTACTTGGTCTTTCACCACTGGACAATACTATAGTCCGCATGATACTTACCTTATGAATACGAATGACTGTAGCATTTGTCATGCTACGCATACCGCTCTTGCACCAAATTTACTTAAGCAAGAAGACGAGACTTCTTTGTGTGTGACATGTCATGATGGTACAGGCAGTGTATATAATACGTTATATGGTTTTCAACCTGTTGGTCAAGATTGGACTACTCATCCTGTGGGTAATACAGGTAACACTAGTAAAAATACAGGGATTAAATGTACGGATTGCCATAATCCACATGAATCTAATGGAAATCCTCCTACTGTTCGTAATCAGGTATATTCCGGCCCTTTGGCTGGGGCTAGCGGAGTTGGGGTTAATTGGAATGATGTTCTTCCCGGGGATACACCTCTTGCCCCTCAGAACTTTTTAAATAAGTCTAGGTCTGAATTAGAAGCAGATATTTGTCTGAAATGCCATTCGAATTACGGGCAGATACCTAATGGCTTAACCAATCAAGCCGTTGAATTTAATCCAAGGAATTTCTCAACCCATCCAATATATGGTTTGGGAACCAACTCTTATACAATACCTCATACAGTAGATAATGTTGTTTATACAACGATGGAGGCGCCCTTTAATCAAACGACTGAGCATACAATATTAAAGTGCACGGATTGTCATGGATCTAATACTACTGCAAGCACTTTTCAGGGATCTATTAATGAGCAAAACCTTCATGGCTCTATTAATAAACACATGTTAAAAAAAGACAGTGGTGATAATGGGTTATGCCTTTTATGCCATAGGAAGACTGTTTATGTTGATGCTACTCAGGATGCTGAAGGTAGTCATTTTAAGGGTTCGGTTTATAGCTCAGTTTATGCACCTGATTACGACCTTGCTTTTCCCTATAAACCTGATTTTAAGGGAGCATTGCACCCGAAACATTCTAGTCTAAAATGCTTGGATTGTCATGGAGGTACTCAAAAGACTGGATTAATACATGGGACTAATGCCAAATATGGGGATCTGGGTTTTGTTAGTGCCAGTCCTACACCTGCTGAGAAAATTAGGTATTTCTTGTTTGGTCCAGGGATCACCGGTCGGAATGATACAGGCACAACGGCTACTTGTTACACCAGCGGTTGCCATTGAAAACGATAATATTCAATGCATATGCATAATGCATAATTAAGAATTAACGGTAGTGCGTGCTTGATTATGAATTACATAAAAGGAGGGTTTTGTTAATGACAGAGGAGTCTCAACAAGAATCTAGTAAGCTCTGGGCAATTTTTAGTTCGATGAAAACTGGGTTAGCTCTTTTAGGGATAATTGCTCTTGTCTCGGGAATCGGCACGCTTATTCCACAGGAAGCGCAGGATCCTGAAAAAGCTCAGGCAGTGGGTAAGTTATGGCAGTCCTTGGGGTTCACCCATCTTTTTAGTACGCCTTGGTTTCGCTTGATCTTGGGGCTACTTTGTTTAAACTTAATTGTTTGTAGTTTACAAAGATTTAGCGGACTAAGAAGATTAACTTTTAAGCCGCGTATTCCCTTGAAGGTGGCTAGTGTTCCAACAAAAAATCGAGTGGAGATTACAGGTGACACTACTTCCCTTCATCAAGCTGTGGAGGGAGCCTTAAAAAATAAGTCTTACCGTTTATATACCGAGGACAACGGCGGGATTTGGGGCTTTTATGGTCTCAAACATCGCTGGGGATATTGGGGCTCTCTAATTACTCACCTTGCTTTTGTAGTCTTAGTACTAGGTGCTTTGTTAGGGACTGTTTTGGGTTTTAAGGGGAATTTAACGGCTGGTGAGGGTAATACGGTACCTATCAAATCAATACAGCTAACTCGAGGAACGGTAAATCAGGACTTCGATGTTTTTATTAACTCGGCGCAGGATCGAATGTTGGACAATGGAGAGCGAGATAATTGGTACACAGACATTAGTATTTTAGTAAAAGGAAAAAATGTTGTTAGACAAGTCATTTCTGTAAATCATCCTTTAACTTATCAAGGGGTAACCTTTTATCAATCTAATTTTTCTAATGCAGCGCGCTTAACTGCTGAGGTCAAAGGTCAGAAAATACCGGTTGTTCTCCAAAATCAGGGGCAAAATGAATTTATTGCTCCTGGAACCGACCTATATCTTCTTGTAGCGGATATGAGTCCCGATCCTCGTAATCCTGGTATTCTCTTTCAGGTTTTTAAGGGAAATGACCAAAAACCGATCCAAAGTGGACAACTTACCCCAGGGCAAACCACGGATATCCAAGGGCAATATAAGGTAACTTTCGAGGGTTACTCAGGTGTTACTGGTCTTCAAGTGAAATCAGATCCTGGAGTGTGGGTAGTATGGCTAGGCTGTTTTCTTTTAGTAGGAGGCTTGCTGTTGGCCTTTTACTGGCAGCCAATGGTTGTTTCTGGGATAATAACCAAGAATGGCTCTGTAGGTCAGTTGACTTTCGGTGCTGCTACCGGTAAATATGCGGCAAGGGTAAAGGATGAGTTTGAGGGACTGGTAGAAAATATTAAATTAAATATTAAGGCATAATGCGCAATGCAGAATTCATAATGCACAAGGAACAATGCTTAATTATGCATTATGAATTAACTAAGTGGGGGAGGTAGTTTATCAACATGAACTTACAGGGTATCGAAACTTCCATGTTTTACCTGATGTTGGCAGCCTATATTTTGGGTATGGTTTTTTACTGGGTTTATTTAGGGACAAAAAACGAAATGATCGGACAGTTTGCGACGATTATTACCTTTGCAGGGTTGGTAGGCAACACAGGGGCAATTGTTCTGCGTACGATTATTGCCCATAGACCACCTCTTTCTAACGGTTACGAGTATATTGTAACGTTCTGCTGGGGGATTGTTGCGGTCTTATTATTTACAGAATTGCGTTTTAAAATTAAAGCGCTCGGTTCTTTCGTAATGCCAATTCCATTTTTACTTATCATGTTTATTTTAATGGCTATGGGTCCGGAAGAACGGATAGCGGCAGCTATTCCGCCTGCTCTTAAAAGCCAATGGCTAACTTTTCATGTGATCACAGCCATGTTCTCCTATGGAGCGTTCGCGGTTTCCTTCGGTCTGGGTCTAATGTACCTGATTAAAGCTGCTAAGTCTGCCGAAAAGTCGTCAAAGGCTTCGAGAATTCCTCCACTTGAAACGCTTGATGAATTAGCCTATAAAGTCGTCGGCTTTGCCTTCCCACTCCTGACCCTTTGTATCATTACAGGGGCCATCTGGGCGAATTATGCTTGGGGTACCTACTGGTCGTGGGATCCTAAAGAAACTTGGTCGCTCATTACTTGGATTATTTATGCTGGTTATTTACACGCTCGTCTAATGTATGGTTGGAAGGGTAAAAGAGCTGCTTGGTTGGCAGTAATCGGGTTTGTAGCTGTGTTGTTTACTTTTTTTGGGGTAAATTATTTGTTGCCTGGGCTTCATTCTTACGCGTCTTAAAGGGAAAACGAATAATAGGGATTCTTCAAAGAAGGTGATTGGCGCTAAATGTCGCATTTCTATCCGCTTTTTATGAATTTAAAAAATCGCTGGGTTTTGGTGGTTGGCGGGGGAGAGGTGGCCTATCGTAAAGTCCAAACCCTTTTAAACCATCAAGCGTTAGTCCGAATTATATCCCCACATTTAGTACCCCAACTTCAGAGGTTAGTTGATGATCAGCAGTGTGTATGGGTAAAGAAAGAGTATGCTTGGCGGGATATCCAAGAGGCTGTGCTGATCTTTGCTTGTACGGAGCAAGAGGCTGTGAATGCTCAGGTAGCAAGGGATGCCAACAATCTAGTTCGCCCTATAAATGTGGTGGATGATCTGGAGAAGTGTAATTTTATTGTTCCTTCATTAATGGAACGAGGAGATTTAAGTATTGCGGTGTCAACCAGTGGGGCTAGCCCTATCGTTGCCCGACAAATACGTGCACAGCTAGAGGAACTTTACGGGGATCCGATGGCTGAGTACTTAGCACTTCTCAAAACTTGGCGTGTAGAAATTAAACGTAAATTACCTGAGTCTAAACGCCGAACCTTTTGGGAAAAGGTAACAGATGGAGCTATTTTGGAAATGATTAAGGCTAAGCGCCTTAAGGAAGCGAAAGGGGTGATCGAACAGTGTTTCCAGTCACTGTTGGATTAAATCACCGTAGCGCACCGCTTGAAGTTCGGGAAAAAATGAGTTTTCATCCTTCCCAAATGGGTAAGGCTCTGAATGATTTGATCAAATATCCTGCTCTTCACGGCATAGTGATTCTAAGTACTTGTAATCGATTGGAAATTTACGCTGCTACAACAGATATCGAAGTAGGGCTTAATTCCATCAAGAAATTTTTGGCTCAACATGGGGAAACTGAAGAAAAACAAATTGAACAATATCTTTATGTTCATACATTGTATGATGCCGTCCGACATCTTTTTCGGGTTGTATCTGGCTTGGATTCTATGATTCTAGGCGAAACACAAATCCTCGGTCAAGTTGGAACTGCCTATGAGGAAGCCTATGAAACTAAAGTAACGAATAAGGTTATTAATGTCTTTTTCCAAAATGCTTTAACTGTTGGCAAACGGGTCCGGACGGAAACTTTAATTGATCAGCACCCTGTCTCGATTAGTTATACAGCTGTGGAGTTGGCTGAACAAAAATTTGGCGAACTTTGTGGAAAAAGTATTCTGATTCTCGGAGCTGGAGAAATGAGTGCTTTGACCGCTAAACATCTAGTTGCGGCCGGGGCTACGAGCGTTTTAGTTTCTAATCGTTCTTATGATAGGGCTGTACTTTTAGCTCGGGAATTCTCTGGTCAGGCCGTGCGTTTTGATGATATGGACGAGTATTTATCCCAAGTGGATATTGTCATATCCGCAACCGCTTCGAAACACTTTGTCTTATTGCCTGAACGCTTGAAACAAGTGGTGCTACAAAGGAAGGGACGGCCTTTATTGTTAATTGATATTGCTGTTCCGCGGGATATTCATCCTGACGTCAGTGATTTGGACGGGGTTACTTTATACGATATTGATGATTTACAAGGCGTAATCGATAAACACCATCATGCACGGGAAATAGCAGCTACTCTAGCCGATAAAATTATTGATGAAGAAATGACTCAATTTCTCAAATGGCATAATTCTTTATATGTTATTCCTACGATTGTGGCTCTTCAGCAGAAAGCTGAAGAAATTAAGGAGGTACAGCTAAATCGTGCGTTAGATCGGATGGGCGGTTTGACTCAAAAACAGGAGAAGGCCGTGCGTTCTCTGGCTAACTCACTTGTTAATCAACTCTTGCATACCCCTATAACTAATCTGAAAGAATTCGCTGATACTAGGCAAGGACATTTATATACCGAAATTTTGCAGAATCTTTTTGACTTGGATGTTTCCGAAGAAACCAAACACTCTCCTAGTATACTTCAGCATCCTGGTCATGTTCGACGCGGAGGGATAGAATGACAACTAAGAAAATGTTTCGCATCGGTACTCGCGATAGCCTTTTGGCTATCTGGCAGGCAGAGTGGGTACAAGCTCAACTAACTAGACTATATCCTAACTATGAAGTTTGTCTTGTTCCTATGAAAACTAAGGGCGATAAGATTTTGGATGTACCGTTAGCTAAAATTGGGGATAAAGGATTATTTACTAAAGAACTGGAAGAAGGACTCTTAAGGGACGAAATTGATTTTGCAGTTCATAGCTTGAAAGATTTACCGACGGTACTGCCAACGGGACTGGAGATCGCTGCCTTTTGTGAACGAGAAGAGCCGCGCGATGTTTTCTTAAGTAAGGATGGTACAAGCCTAGAAGACTTGCCTCCTGGAGCTCTGATTGGTACTAGCAGTCTAAGACGTAAAGCTCAACTACAACATTATCGTCCTGATTTAACCTTCACAGATTTACGTGGGAACTTACAAACAAGATGGCAAAAATTAATCGATTCTAAGATGGCAGGAATTGTTCTAGCGGCGGCTGGGGTAATAAGGTTAGGTTGGGAAGGGCGTATAACGCAGATTATTCCGGAGCAGATCATGTTGTCAGCAGTGGGACAAGGCTCGGTAGCTATCGAGATTGCAAGTGAAAGAACTGACCTGCGCAAGCTCATCACAGTGCTTAACCATCTGGAGACTGAAAAGGCGGTTCGTGCGGAACGGGCTTTGATGAAGAAATTAGAAGGCGGCTGTCAGGTTCCGATTGGGGCCTTAGGAAAGGTGCAGGGGGACGAGGTTTTTTTGGAAGGTTTGGTTGCCTCACTTAATGGTGAAAAGGTTTTACGGGGTAGGGCACGAGGATTTGAGCCTGAAGATGTTGGTTTAGAGGTTGCAAATCAATTGCTTGCTCAAGGAGCTGCGGGGATATTAGCGGAAATACGGTAGGTTGGCGGGTAAATCACTAATGCACGTTCGCATGCACTGCATTTGCTACTCCTTTGACGCTAAGGCTAAACACCAAAACCTCTGGGTCTTTCTGCATTAATGTTTGCAACTTTTTATGCCATCCTTGGCAAAGTTGCATCAGTCCATCCATGGACTAGTCACTTGGCGTTCTTAACGCCTTATCGTCTGCACTCGCTCACGCAAATTTCGCTAAATGCTCACTAAGCAATAGTGATTTACGGGCTTGGAACGTGGGGCTTGGTACGGAGGGAAGAGATTGTGATTATTCTGTTGGGGGTTAACGCCATATCGTTACACTCCTGGCGTAGATTGCGCTAAATGACTCGCTAAGCAATAGTGATTTATTGCTGGATATTGGGAATTATATATAAATTGATATTTAGAAATTGAGGTGTAGATAATTTGGGTAAAGGATATGTTTATTTAGTAGGGGCTGGGCCTGGTGACCCCAAATTAATAACCCTGAAGGGTTCGGAATGTATCGCAAAGGCTGAAGTTTTAGTCTATGATCGTCTAGCTTCACGTCGATTATTGAGTTTAGCTAAACAGGATTGTGAACTGATTTATGTAGGTAAGTCCCCTGAGCGGCATACTTTACGTCAAGAAGAGATTAATCAAGTCTTAGTTCAAAAAGGGATTGAAGGTAAAATCGTCACACGTCTCAAAGGGGGGGACCCTTTTGTTTTTGGGCGTGGCGGTGAGGAAGCAGAAGCCTTGTTAGATGCGGGGATACCTTTTGAAATTGTCCCAGGCATAACCTCGGCCATTTCGGTGCCTGCTTATGCTGGGATTCCAGTAACTCATCGGGATTTAACATCTTCATTCGCGGTGATCACCGGGCATGAGGATCCTTTGAAAAATGCAACTGCGATAGCTTGGGAGCATCTTGCCCCTGCTCATGGAACCCTGGTTTTTCTGATGGGTATGGAAAACCTAGCTATGATTGCTCAGAAACTTGTGGAACATGGTAAAAACCCTGAAACTCCTGTAGGGATTATTCAATGGGGAACGCGTCCAGAACAAAGAACTTTAGTCGGAAAACTAAATAATATTTCTCTTTTGGTTAAGGAACAAGGTTTTACTAATCCTTCAATTATTATCGTGGGTGAAGTAGTTTCTTTAAGAGATAAGCTGCAATGGTTTGAGAAAAAGCCTTTGTTTGGCAATCGGGTTATCGTTACGAGAGCACGTCACCAAGCGAGTGCCTTATCGCAAATTATTGAAGATCTAGGGGGAGAGGCTTGGGAATTCCCAGCCATCGAGCTAGCCCCACCTACGGAACCGGAACTTCTGATTAAAGCGTTAGAAAATCTCAAGCGTTTCCAATGGCTTGTCTTTACGAGTGTCAATGGCGTGGAAGCTTTCTTTAAGGAATTAAGTAATCAAGCTAAAGATATTCGTGATTTAATTGGGATGGAAATTGTAGCCATTGGGCCAGCGACAAAAGCTGCTTTGGTCTCCAGAAGTTTGCGGGTTGCTTATGTACCTGAAGAATATCGTGCAGAAAAAATTATTGAGGGTCTAGCTAGTAAGATTTTACCAGGACAAGGCGTCCTATTAGCAAGGGCGGAAGAGGCTCGGGATATCCTTCCTGAAGCTTTAAAAGCTTTGGGTGCAGACGTTTGGGATGTTCCCTCTTATAAAACAGTGCTCGGGGGAGCAAATCGTAGTGAATTAAAACGCTTGCTTACGGAAAAGGCTATTCACGCGGTGACCTTTACCAGTTCCTCGACCGTCCGTAATTTTATTCAACTTCTAGAGGGGGATCTTAGGTTACTTGACGGTGTTAAGGTCTTCTCGATTGGTCCAATTACCAGCGCAACTGCTGTTGAACTGGGACTGACTGTTCATAAGGAAGCAGCCCAATATACGATTGATGGTCTTGTACAAGCTCTACTGGAAGGGGTAAAATAAAATGATTAGTGTAACTAAACTTCTATTTGGAACGGAATATTTTGGGGACTCCCTGCGCTATAGTAAGAATGCACTGGGCTCGCTTAATGGTACGACAATGGGTTCCGGACCTGTGGTGGTTTGGAATTCTACCCGTACTTGTAATTTGAAATGTGCTCATTGTTATATGGATTCCGATGCTCAAAAGTATCAGGGAGAACTAACCACTGAGGAGGCTAAACGTTTTATTGATGATTTAGCCGACTTTAAAGTACCGGTTTTACTTTTCTCTGGCGGGGAGCCTTTGATCAGACCAGACTTTTTTGAACTCGCCGAGTATACTACGAGTAAAGGTATTCGGGCGACGCTGTCTACCAATGGCACACTGATTACGCCGGAGGTAGCACAGCGTATTAAAAATATTGGCGTAGGCTACGTAGGTATTTCGTTGGATGGGTTACAGGAAGTTAACGATAAATTCCGGGGTAAGCCAGGTGCGTTTAACTTAACCATGCAGGGCATTAAAAATTGCGTGGATGTTGATCAGCGCGTGGGGTTGCGTTTTACAATTAATAGTCATAATCTTAAGGAGATGGAAAGTATCTTCGATTTTATTGAAGAAAAAAATATCGATCGGGTTTGTTTTTATCACTTAGTTTACTCAGGACGCGGTAATCAAATGATTAAGGAAGATGTAACACCGGCCGAGTCCCGTAAAGCCATGGATATTATCATCCGCCGGACGAGAGATTATGAGGCGCGCGGTCTTAAGAAAGAGATCTTGACCGTAGATAACCATTGTGACGGTGTGTATATGTATTTGCAGGCTTTAGCAGAAGACCCTGCTCGAGCTGCACAAATCAAGGACTTAATCGGCATGAATGGTGGCAATCGCTCGGGTATCGCTTTTGCGGAAGTTGATCCTATGGGTTATGTTCATCCTGACCAATTTACGCAGCATATCACGTTTGGCAATGTCCGAGAACGTAAGTTTGGGGACATTTGGACAGATCTGAGCAATCCAATTTTGGCTGGACTTAAGAATCGTAAACCGTTGCTTAAAGGTCGCTGCGCTGCCTGTACTCACTTAGAGATGTGTAACGGGAATTTCCGAACACGCGCTGAGGCTGTAACGGGGGATTTCTGGGAGTCTGATCCGGCTTGTTACTTGACGGATGAGGAGATCAGGTAAATGGATTTAATAAGGCGTCCGCGTCGTTTAAGGGCTAATGAGATTATTCGTAAAATGGTGAGGGAAAATCATGTTCGGGTTGAAGATTTGATTTATCCTATGTTTGTGAGGTTTGGCGAAAAAATGAAGGTGGAAATTCCTTCAATGCCTGGCGTTTACCAGTTTTCCTTGGATGAATTTGTGGTTGCGCTTCAGGAAGTTACCGACTTGGGAATTCCCGCTGTCTTGCTGTTTGGCATACCGGCGAGTAAAGATGCTAGAGGTAGCGGCGCTTATCATGAGCAGGGGGTGGTTCAAGAGGCAGTCCGTTTAGCCAAAAAACATTATCCGGGGCTTTATGTGATTACGGATGTTTGCCTTTGTGAGTATACGGAGCATGGCCATTGTGGTTTAATCGAAGATGGTCAAGTTCTGAATGACCCAACTTTAGCCTTATTGGCTCAAACGGCAGTAACACACGCCAAGGCGGGAGCGGATATGGTAGCACCTTCAGATATGATGGATGGACGGGTCGCCGCGATTCGCCAGTCTTTGGATAAAGAAGGCTTTACCAATATTCCGATTATGGCATATTCAGCTAAGTTCGCTTCGGGTTTTTATGGACCTTTTCGCGAGGCTGCGGGTTCAACCCCGCAATTTGGGGATCGTCGGACTTACCAGATGGATCCACCTAATGGCGATGAAGCAATGCTCGAAACAGCGTTAGATGTTGAAGAAGGCGCTGATATCATTATTGTTAAACCTGCGCTGGCTTATGGAGATATTACCTATCGTACCAAACAAAAATATGGCTTGCCGATAGCTGCCTACAATGTCAGTGGAGAATACGCCATGGTTAAAGCGGCTGCGGCTAACGGCTGGATTGATGAACAACGAATTGTGCTGGAGTCTTTGGTTAGCATGAAACGCGCCGGAGCGGACTTGTTGATCACTTATCATGCGCTTGACGTTGCTAAATGGATTGATGGAGGCACGAGGCACGATGCGCGAAGCGCGAAACAATCGGGGCTTGATGTACAATAAAATAAATTGGAGGCTGAACGTTCGAACATCGCGCATCGAACTTCGCGCTTCGCAAAAAGGGGGATTAGCATGATTGTTTCTTGGAATACGACTAATGCTTGTAATATGTATTGTGACCATTGTTATCGTGACGCTGGCTGTAAAGCTGAGGATGAGCTTAATACTGCGGAGGCTAAGACCTTACTGGAGCAGATTGCTAAAGCCGGTTTTAAAATAATGATTTTTAGCGGCGGTGAACCTTTGCTGCGTCCAGATATTGTGGAGTTAGTAGCGCATGCCACCTCGTTGGGTTTACGCCCGGTGTTCGGTACTAACGGTACACTTTTGACGCTTGACTTAGCGCGCCGTCTTAAAGAAGCCGGAGCAATGGGAATGGGGATTTCTCTGGATTCTATGGATAAAGCGAAACATGACCAATTCCGTAAATATCCCGGAGCCTGGGATGAAGCAGTTCGCGGAATGCGCAATTGTCGGGAGGTGGGACTAGCTTTTCAAATTCATACAACGATTATGGATTGGAATGCTGATGAGGTTGAAGCAATCACTGATTTTGCAGTTCAAGAAGGGGCTGTAGCCCATCATTTCTTTTTCCTGGTTCCAACTGGACGAGCGGTTTCTATCGAGGAAGAATCTTTAAAAGCGGAAGCCTACGAAGAAATTTTGACAAGGATTATGAAAAAACAACAAACTGTTGAGATTGAATTGAAACCTACTTGTGCTCCCCAATTCATGCGAATTGCCAAAGAAATGGGAATGAAGCTCCGTTTTGGGCGTGGTTGCTTAGCGGGAACACATTACTGTATTATTGGACCCAAAGGACAGGTTCAGCCTTGCGCTTATTTAAATATTCCCCTTGGAGATGTTCGTGAAACACCCTTCGATGAAATATGGCAGAACCATGAAGTGTTTAAAACGTTGCGTACCCTTGAATATAAAGATGGGTGTGGGATCTGTCAACACAAGAAAATTTGTGGAGGTTGTAGGGCACGAGCCGCCTATTACAATGAGGGTGATTATATGGCTGAGGAACCCTGGTGTCTTTACCATGGGCGGAAGGGGGTTTAGGCTTGGACGCAATTGATCGAGCATTGCTTAATGCCGTTCAAACAGGTTTCCCAGTGGAACCACAGCCCTACCAGAGTTTAGGAGATTTAGTAGGGATAACTGAACAAGGGGCCTTGGAGCGTCTTCAAGCCTTGAGCCAAGAGGGTATTATTCGTCGCCTTGGTGGAGTTTTTGATTCACATCGTCTTGGTTATTACAGTACCCTTTGTTCGGCTAAAGTTCCTCAAGCTAAGATTCCTCTGATCACAGAAATCTTGGCCGGGGTTCCAGGCGTAACCCATAATTATTTGCGAAAGCATGCTTATAATATGTGGTTTACTTTGATTGCTCCTTCTAAGGAAAAAGTTGAAGAAATTTTAGAAGATTTACGTCAAAAAAGCGGGGTTGCTGAAGTTTATAGTTTGCCAGCCTTGCGTCTTTTTAAGATAAAGGTGGATTTTGATTTAACTCAAGTTAAGGGCGCGGAGGAGATATCTTTAGTTGTAGCTAAGGATGGGGAAGCCGAAGTAGTCGAAGTAGTCGAAGTAGTCGAAGAAGTTGAAGAAGCGAACGGCTTTAAGGTATTAAATCAAGCCGGAGCTCAAGCCGGGTATTGGAGCGCGGAAACCTCTTCTAGTTATCCCTTATCACCAGAAGAGATTAAGCTGATCCGTATTCTACAAGGGAGTTTAGCCAATTCCATAACACCGTTTGCAGATTTGGCAGAGGAATTAGGGTGGACGGAGAAGGCTGTACTGACGAGTATTTGTCACTTTATTGAAGTAGGGGTTATCCGTCGTTTTGGTGCAGTACTTCGCCACCAAAAAGCTGGATTTGTGGCCAACGCTATGGGTGTTTGGCAGGTAGCACCTGAGTTGGCGGAGGCGATTGGTCGAAAAATGGCACTTTATCGAGAAGTAAGCCATTGTTATCAACGACCTACGCTTCCTGACTGGCCTTATAATCTTTTTACGATGATTCATGGACGTTCCGTCGAGGATTGCCAAAATGTAATGAACCGTATAGCCCTTGAGACCGGGGTAAAAGATCATGATATGCTCTTTAGTACTAAAGAGTTAAAAAAAATTAGTATGCAGTATTTTCCGGAAGAATAAATTGTATAGCTGAAGTAAGTCAAACAGCACTCTATCGCAAGTCGGAAAATACTCGATCTCTCAAATTGTAGATCTGTTTGACTTTTTAAAGTTGAAATAGGATAGAATAACATTTGTCTAGATAAGTTTCGATTAGTAATGTGCATGAAGGAAATTATTCGGAACTTATCTAGAACTTATAGTATCAATAACTTGGAAATAACTGAGCTAAAGTGTAAGATAGCCGTAAAAATAGATAGATAACTTAGGGGGTAAGTAGCGCATGACATTTCAGGATGAAAGAAGCCGCGAGGCCTTTGCAAGGGCTAAAAAGGTAATTCCGGGAGGAGTAAATTCTCCTGTACGGGCGTTTAAATCTGTGGGGCGTGATCCTGTATTTATCGAACGAGGTGCAGGGACTAGGATCTGGGATATCGATGGTAATAGTTATCTTGATTATGTCGGGTCATGGGGGCCCTTGATTGTCGGGCATGCCCATCCTGAGGTCGTTGAGGCTATCAAACGCGCAGCGAAACGAGGAACAAGCTATGGTGCTCCCACTGAGCTAGAAACAGATCTGGCTGATGAGGTTCTTAGAGCTTATCCTTCGATGGAGATGGTTCGGATGGTCAATTCAGGTACGGAAGCAACCATGAGTGCCTTGCGTCTAGCACGTGGAGCCACTGGCAGAACAAAAATTGTTAAGTTTGAAGGGTGTTATCATGGCCATTCAGATTCCTTATTGATCAAGGCAGGCAGCGGAGCCTTGACCTTAGGTGTACCAGATTCGCCAGGGGTACCGGCACAGGTAGCAGCGATCACAATTTCCGCCCAATATAATAATCTGGAGGGCTTGAGGGAAATCTTCTCTCGCGAAGGCGAAGCTATTGCCGCAGTTATTTTAGAGCCGGTTGCCGGCAATATGGGAGTCGTTTTACCTGAACCAGGATTTCTGCAAGGTGTTCGTGATCTGACGACGAAATACGGCGCCTTATTAATTTTTGATGAAGTCATGACTGGTTTTAGGGTAAGTTATGGCGGAGCACAAGGGCGTTTCAAGCTGGATCCGGATATAACTTGTTTGGGAAAGGTCATTGGTGGTGGACTTCCTGTGGGAGCGTATGGTGGGAAGCGGGAGTTAATGGAACAAATTGCCCCAAGTGGTCCTATCTATCAGGCCGGGACGCTCTCGGGTAATCCTTTGGCTATGGCGGCAGGTAGGGCGACCTTGAAAATTTTGCAGCGTCCAGGAACCTATGAAAACCTAGAGATCAGGACGTTGCGGCTCGCTGATGGTCTGAAATTGTTAGCCGGTGAAGCAGGGTTTCCGCTCACGGTAAACGTGATCGGCGCAATGTTTTCGGCATTTTTCACAGCAGAGCTTGTTAAAGATTATGCTAGTGCGTGTACTTCAAATGTAGAACTTTTTGCCCGTTATTATAGGGGTATGCTTGAACGGGGTGTATATTTAGCCCCAAGCCAATATGAAGCAGTATTTATGTCCACACTCCATACTGATGCGGAGATTGATTTTACCTTGGAGCAGGTAAGACAAGTGCTGAAAACTCTTTAGAGTTTTCACGAGGCGCGATGCACGAAACACAAAACACAAAACACGAGGTACGAAGTACGAAGCACGGTGGTTGACGAGATCTGACGTTGAATCTCGTGTGATTTGGTCTTGAACCTCGAACATCGAAAAAGGGGGGACATAGTATGGAACGTAAAAATGTTTTACGTACTCTGATCAGCCTGGTGTTGTTAGCAGCCTTGGTGACTGTGTTAATCGTATCGCAAAATCATGATCCTAGTAATCCTCATAGTACTGTTGATAAACAAGTGTGGATTAATGGTCCTAAAGGGCATGGCTATGCTGTTAATAATAATCAACAGCCTTGGAAGCAGTGTTATACTTGCCATATTAAAAAAGGTTTTGGTGGCGAAAGCTATTGTATAGCTTGCCATGAACAATCCGGAGTAAAAGTCAAGATACCGCAAAAACCATAATATGGGATGACGGGTTTTGACCTTTGGATATATTTTGGGTAAAGAAAAGACCTCCCACAGGGAGGTCTTAAGTGCAGTAGGTATTAATTATATCCAGTATCTCTTTACTAGTAATATTTTCTTTGTCCTTTTTGGAGTAAATAGTCAGAAGATAAATCTCTGTATCATTTTTAATGACATAATATATAAGTCTAAAACCGTTTGATTTTCCTACATTAGCACTTGTATTGGCCACCCTGACCTTATAAGTACGCTCATAATTCGGTAGTCTCAAATCAGTAATTTCATCGCCTAACAGGTTGCCGTTTTCAAGATTAACTACAATTCTTGATATATCATCGTCTATTTTGAAATATCTCTTCTTGCGTTTATAATAATCAACAACTTCTAAAAATCTTGGAGTAGGTATTACTTGATAGAACATTTAAAACTTTTCTTCTTTATCCTTTTGTTCTTTTATATAATCCCACCAAGACTTTTTAGGAAGTTTTCCTTCCCTCATTAGCCTCATTTCATGAACAGACCGCGCTAGTGATTGAGAAGGAGAAATTGGTCGCTTCAAGTCGTGGTCTGTGGTATTCACTTTAAATCTCCTGCCTTTTTTACTTCTATTTAAATCCTTACTCATATAATATCACCTTCTCAAAACTAATTCAATGACAATCTGATTAATTCTAGAAATATAGAATATATGGGTAATTATACCATGTAATTATTTAACAGAATGATGAATAAAAGAGAGTGTTTTTATGCCATTACCACAAGAAGAAAAACAATACACATATGCAGACTACTTAACGTGGCCGGAAGATGAAAGACGGGAAATTATTGACGGTGTACCCTATATGCAAGCAGCTCCGTCACCGGCGCATCAATTAATTTCTGGTGAATTGCATAGACAGTTTGCAAATTATTTACAAGGTAAGCCTCGCAAGGCTTACCCGGCACCATTTTGTGTTAGATTAACTAAGGGTGATGAAAAGCAAAACGAAGATATTAGAATAGTTGTTGAACCCGACATTACCATTGTATGTGACAAATCCAAGATTGATGAAAAAATAACTGCAGCCATATTCCCAGATTTAAGAGTAGATTTAAGCACGGTATTTCCTGATGAATAACAAATTACAATAAAAAGCCGGTTTTCCATATTCTAAGGATTAACTGGCTTTTTACTTAGCTTTGGAGGTTTTTGAGATAAAGGTCATCTCTCTTAAAGTTGTAAGCACAAAAAAAGAACCAATCGGAAATATTTGGAATATAGTGGAATAAAAGCTTTGATCTGGGGGAGAGCCGTGGATAGAGAGGATAGATTTTTATTATTAGAACAATTAGAAAAAATGCGGCAGTCGAGGGTGTTAGTGTATTTTGCTTATACCCCGTTAGATGATAGTATTTTAGTTCCACTCTATAAACAATTAAAGGAGATTGGGCATACTCGAAAAATTGATCTTATTTTGCATAGCTATGGTGGAGCGGTAGATACTCCCTTTAAAGTAGTTTCTCTGATCAGAGAATTTTGCCAGGAATTTGCGGTAATCGTGCCCTTTGCCGCGAAATCAGCGGCTTCGATGGTTGTCTTGGGCGCCGATGAGGTCGTGATGGGTCCCTTCTCCGAACTGGGACCGATTGATCCTCTAGTTAAACATCCTGTTTATAAGGATGTCTGGGTTCCGGTTCAAGCAGTTAGATATTGTATTGACTATTTGCAGCGTTCGATAGTTAATAGTCAAAATCCGGAAGTGGCCTCTTTCATCAGTACACCTATATTACAGAAACTTGATCCCTGGTTAATTGGAGACTATGAAAAGACACTTAAAGCCTCCCGACAGTATGCTGAAGCACTGCTTACCCGCTATATGTTAAGGGAAGCTCTCCAAAGCATTCCTTTAGTTGTAGAGGCTTTAACCGAGGGGTATTTTTCACACGGTTATCCAATTGGGCGAAGAGAGGCTAAAGAACTAGGACTTAAAGTAACCGAAGCAGATGAAGAACTATGGGATGTGATTTGGAAATTGTATATGGGATATGAGGAATTATTCCAAGTTGAAGATGCTAATTTAAGTTAAGGCAATTGCTAAAAGTAGTGCAACAGACTTTATATCACGTCTCTAAGAATAATTGAATATTTTTAGAGGCGTGAACTTAAATTAAGTAAATATTGTTTGGAGAGAGAAATCTTTTGTGGTATAGTAAGTTTAACGGAGGTGATTTTAATGCTAACGACATTTGGCTTTTTGAATCCGACTGAATTGATTATTATTCTTGTCATTGCGTTAATTATATTTGGTCCTGGCAAGTTGCCCGATTTAGGCAAGTCCCTAGGCAAGGGAATCAACGAATTTAAGGCAGCAACTAACCTAGAACCAGATAAAAAGGATGAAATCGAAAAATAATTGAACAAACAAGATGCTTAGTATAATTATACGAAGATAGCTACAGATTAAGGGGCACCAACTTGGTGCCTCTTAATCTGTAGCTCACGTTAAATTTGCAGCTGCCCAAATTTGTCTTTAGCCTGTTGGACTTCTTGACTAGGCGCATCAGTTGGAGTATACCAACCTTTCTGGTTCATCGTGTTATAGATATTTTCGTGGATGGAGTGTTCTTCATTAAGGATATTTTTGAGATTTTGCCTTAGATTACTACAGGTTGTCTCCGTGATAAACGTGTTATAGGCAGAGGTAATCTGCTTTTCGGTAGCCAATAAATCAGTCAATATCTCCTGTTCGGTTAAATTTTGTTGTTGTTGCGTTGTATTCATAGCTTCACCCATTCCTTTCTAAAATTATTGATGTGAGTTCAGGTAATTCAACAAGGTATCATAATGTTTGCGATGTTGTTCAGAAATGGAATAAAGCTGTGTCCGAATGGAAGGGTCATTAACTGATTGGGCTGAATGAGCGTATTTGTGAACTAACAAAGCTTCGGCACCAAGTTGGTCATTGAGAATTGCCAAATTACGGGAAGTTAACTGTGGCGCATTTTGGTTGCTCATTAAATCATCCTCCTCGTCATACTTTTGAAACACAAGAATTAGAATGCCTCATATTTGTTTTTCTTATGCGTACTGGCAGGAAAATTAATTCATAATGCACGTTAATCAATTCATAATGCATAATTAACACTTATACCAATGAATTATGCATTATGCAGTAGTAGAAGAGGGATACTATGATAATTCATAATTCATAATTAAGCATCGTGAACTATTAAATGCATAATGCATAATTGCGTATTATGCATTATGCATTGATAGAAGGGTGTGTTCTTCTTGCTTAAAACTCTAATTTTTCGACCTAGCAGTAACCCAGTGCTGATCTATAAGTTTATTAAGCAGATCTTTCCTAAGGTTAAAAGAGAGCTTGAGCGTTGGCGAGCTCTGGCGGCAGCTTGTCCGGAACCGTTGTTAGCTGCGGCGGCCTGTGAAAGTATTCGGACTAAAAGTTTTCATTGTCAAGGCGGAAGTATTTATGCGCTTTATCCTGGGGTGAATACCGAAAAAGCCGTCGAATTTATCGTGGCTTACCAAACAATGAGCGATTATTTAGATAACTTAGTTGATAGTTTAGAGGTTCAGGATGAAATGGCCTTCGCGCAGCTGCATTTAGCAATGAGGGATGCCTTGTATCCTGAATATGGTACTACAGATTATTATTTGTATTTTCCTTATCGTGAGGACGGAGGGTATCTAGATAAGTTGGTAAAAAGTTGTCAAGCGAATATCTCTAGCCTGCCAGCTTATGAATTAATTAAAACTGATCTTCTCTGGTTAGCCAACCTTTATGCTCAGTTACAAACCTATAAGCACCTGGCTTGGGATAAAAGGGAAGGCAAAATGTTGACTTGGATAAATACGCATAGACTAGCTGACCCCCAAATTTCAGAGTGGGAATTTGCAGCGGCTACAGGCTCGACCTTAGGGATTTTTTGTTTATATGCGCTTGCATATAAACCTGCGCTTTCTCAGGAACAGGTCAAAGCTCATAAAGAAGTGTATTTTCCCTGGATCGCCGGACTTCACATCTTGCTGGATTACTTGATAGATTTAGCTGAAGACAAAGAAACAGGGCAATTGAATTTTGTCGAGTACTATGCTAGTAGTCAAAAAATCCGAGATCGTTTGGAGCTGTTTTGGGAACAGGCCTGGGCAGGAGCGGACGAGCTTGACTATCCGAATTTTCACAAGCTGGTTTTGCAGGGATTGTTGGCTTTGTATCTTTCCGATCCCAAAAGTTCAGAATTGGAAATCCAGTCAACAACTAAGCATTTATTAAGAAAAGGTGGAACAGGGGTTAGATTATTACATGGGGTATGTAGTATTCTGCGTAGGCGTGGTATCATCTAGCAAGAGCTTACTGTTTTTCATTTGTATAAAAAACTATTAATCTAAAATCACTAAGATTCGGATCACTGCAAAAGTTAATCTCAAAAATTATCTCTTTTGAAAGATACTATCAACCGTGATATATATATGTCATAAGTAAAACATAATTCATTTTGAAATATGGCGCTAAAGTTGTATATATTTTGAAACGGAATTATAATGGATATATTAAAAGTTTCAGCAGGGAGGGATTTACTCTTGGCTATTCCGAAAAAGTTAGATCAAAATACAGCCAGTGCGCTTCGCTCCATTTTATATTCATTGAATTTACCTAAAAACAGAATGATCATTGATCTGAACAATGACACGGTAGAAGTCGAGGAGGATCATAATATTGACGATCTTCTCCAATGGGCTGGAACCCTGTCCACAGAACAAGCAAAAGATTTGCAGGAAAAAATCAATAGGAACAGGGAAGCGGATTGGGATTGATGAATCATAAGGGTTATTTGCTTGACACCAATATAATCATCGGACTGTTTTGTAATGACCAAGTTGTTGTTGATTTTTTGAGGCAGGCTGCTAGAGACAGAATGTATATCTATATATCTGTCATGACTGAGTGTGAAATTTTTAGCGGTCAAAAGATTGAGCAAGGCTCCAGCGAGATTAGGTTTCTCAATAATCAACGATACATTGAAATTGATTCTAAAATCGCTCGTGCTGCGGGTGATATACGTAGGGAACAAAAACAGAATGGACGAAAATTAAAAGCACCAGATGCGATTATTATCGCTAGTGCGCGTGAACATCAGCTCGTCTTAGTATCTCGTGATAACGATATGAATTTTGTCCAATCTGAATATGGCATTCCAATTACCAAATTATAGGTCTTTATCATTGTAATGAATGAAGATCCCAAGAAGTGTAGGAGACATTCATGAGAAATTTTTTCTATGCAAGAGTCAGCAGCAAAGATCAGTTTTTAGAGAGACAAATTTCTGTCACTAAAGAGATCGGAATTGATGAAGAATATTTATAGAAAAGGCAAGCGGTAAAGAGCTAAGCCTGCCGTAAGAGAATTTGGTCCGCTAGATTTAATAGATTTGTTCTTTGGTTAGAAGCTGGAACGGAGCTTAAGTGGGATTTTGCTTTCTCAATACATTGCTGGGCTATCTCGAAAGCCTTAGTTAGACTTTTAGATTGAATTAGAGCTTGACCGATATTGTCTAATTCACAAGCCGCGATATTACGTGTCAAAAGAACGCTCTTAAGCCAATCGCTATAGAGCGGGTCTTCCATTAAGAGGATGATTGGCAAGGTAATATTTCCGTTTACGAGATCAACTCCGACGGGTTTTCCAGTTAGATATTCTGCACCTGTAAAGTCTATAATATCGTCAATAATTTGATAAGCATAACCTAGATTCAAGCCATATTCACCCATCGAGTGAATCTCTTCGTTGGTCGCACCAGCTGCGATTGCCCCTGATTTACAACTAGCAGCTAGTAAAAAACCTGTTTTTTTGGCAATCCTAGTATAGTATTTTTCGATAGTGACTGAGGTAACGAATTGATCAGCGGCTTGATTTACTTCACCGTCACACATTTCCTTGATGGCCTCCACAAGAAACCCCATACAGGGTAAGAGTCGGTTCGAAGCTAAAATATTAAAAGCCTCTGCGAAGATAAAATCACCAGTTAAAACAGCGACCATATCACCATGCCGGGAATTTACTGTGGCCAGGTTACGTCTGGTTAAGGAGTTGTCAAGCACATCGTCGTGGATCAGGGAAGCCATATGGATCAACTCCGATGCCACGGCAGCATCGATCATATCGTTATTTAAGCGACCGAAACACATCCCTGAAGTAAGGGTTAGGAGGGGACGAATTCTTTTGCCCCCGGAATTAAGTAAGGCCAGACAAGTATGTTTAATAATACCCTCGGCACTAGCGAGTATTGCTTGGAGCTTATTTTCAACTAAGAGTATTTCCGAAAATTGAATGATCTCGTTTAACCCCACGCTAGGTTGAAGGGGCAAATTCTCATCAATAGGTTGTAATACTTGCATCATAATCTTCCTTTGCTAAAAGCTCTTTAGATACCAGTAGCTAGTATGTCTTGATTAGGTGCAAAGGATACGTAGGCAGATTCTAAGGGTAATGGGACACCAGCCTTTAACGTGCGTATTCTCTGGATAATAGCACTGATTACTTTAGGAGAAAAATAAAAAGGTGGTCAGACGAGGCTGACCACCTGATGGGTTAAATTATTCGGGAACTGAAATTGTCATAACTGCTAAGGTCTTGTTAGCAGCCTTTAAGGGGATGTATACTTTTAAGTAGCCGCTACTTTGAGTTGTGGTTGATTTACCGCTTATCATGACTTCGCCAACCGTTGGCGGCGTTGGGTAACCTTCTAAAACTCTTTCTCCGCCAGTTTGCTTGATACTAGAGGAAATGCGTTTCTCTCCAATAAAGATTGAAACCCCACCCATGCTGCTAGGGAATAAGGCGGCGATATCGTCAACGATGGTATATTTGCCATTTTCTGTGTAAGTTCCTTTGCTAAGTGTCGTTCCGTCAACCTTCCATTCGCCGGGATATTTCGTGGTTAATAAACCGTTTACTTTTGCTTCAACTTCCGCTTGACTTATTTTTGCGTTTGCTTTGGGTTGCGTTTGAGTTTCGACTGGGTGCCCTTCAGGTACGTATACACTATTTTGCACAGGTAGTTTTGGTTCTGTTTTTTTAGTCCCGCAGCCAACCATTGAAAAGGTTAAGGTGATAACGGCAACTCCAATTACTAATTTTTTAAACATTGAATTCCTCCTTAATGTGAAAATATTAACATTTAATTATCCAACTAGTATTATACTACTTAGCTATGGAGATGTCGAACTAATTATTAAACCGTTTAAAGACAGATCTCGATTGCCTGTCTCATTCTTTGTGATAAAATAATTAGGGATATTAATATTTTTTTAATTTATTAAATAAATTAAATTAACTAGGTTCAAAAGGAATTTTATGAAAATATTCACATTGTAAGATTGAGCTTGAGCGTAGATAATGTAGATAATAAGGCAGTAAAAATTGTATGATAATTGAAAGGAGGAGCTATAGTGCTGCAAGGTAGTTAAGCAGCTAAAAATGTATTATCGGAGTTGCAAATTCTCATCTTGACCAATGGGTTAAGCTAAGCTATAATTATCACAAGGAAAGTTGTAATTAAAAGCTATAGTTAGAGCAAACAAATAGAAAGTATTAGTGTCAGAGCAAATGTTAAAAATGTTACAAGAAAGAGAGTAGGAATTCTGTAAGAGTGGACGGGGGGGCTGACAGTTGGTTTTCAAGGGATTAGAGAGCGGTTCCCATCCTAGTCTACGGCAACCTCTTCAGATGGTTCTAAGACAACATGGATTTCAAGACTAATTGGATGAATCTCCATATGAGGTTACTGTAGTGCGTAGTGGATTAAGAAAATGGGGTATACGCTTCTACCTTGCCTGCTTATTTCTGCTCCTGCCCTTATACGGAGTGGTTATGATCACGAACTCATCTGCGTTTTGTGGGCAATGTCATATTATGCGTCCAGAGGTTGTGACTTGGCAAGCCTCAGCACATAATAAAATAGATTGTGTATCTTGTCACGTGCAGCCTGGATTTAAGAATGCAGTTCTACATGAAGGTGAAGTATTGCGAAGAGTTTACCTTACTTTAAGTGGCCAATATTCACTGCCGGTAGAGATTAAACAACGGGTTTTAAATGAGAGTTGCTTAAAATGCCATACTTTATCACGCAACGTTACTCCACTTAACGACATTGTCATTCCGCATGCTCAGCATGTGGAAGAAGGTGTGACCTGTATGGAATGTCACCAAGGCTTAGGGCATGGTCGAATTGCCCAAAACGGACTGACGAATGACGGGGAGTTTGACAAATGGACACGTGAGTTGGGATCTTCCCAAATAATTCCTGCTAATCTGCGTATTGGGATGAAGGAGTGTATGGATTGTCATTTAAAACGTAAGGAAGGGCCGGTTCAATGTATTGATTGTCATAAAAAAAAGGAACCACCCCAGTCCCATGCGACCAAGCAAGTATGGTTGAATAACCATGGTAAAGAAGCCATTTTGGATGTAACCTTATGTGAAGGTTGCCACAATTATCTGAATATTGATAGGAAAAAGCTGACAGAAGAAGACACAAATATGACTCGATATGCAAGAAATAACAGCTTTTGTAATGACTGTCACGTAGCGTCGGGTTCTTTTCACAATGATAGTTGGGCGATTGACCATACGAAAATGGTTACATTAGACTCAGCAAAAGGATGCCTAGTTTGCCATAATCTCGTACAACCCCAGCCAGACGAGAAACGTCCCAAGACGTATTGTAATATGTGTCATGAGGACAATTTAGGGTCGACTTACTTTCATATCAAATAAAAAAACTGTTAATTTCATGAAATAGATTATTTCTTAGGTCATAATCTAAGCTGTTTAAATACTTTGTAAGATAGAAGAAATTCATTGAAAGACACGCCTGTTATTTAGGAACTGGGCACCTCATATGGGATAACTCCCTAAATATAAGGGGAGGAGGAGCCACTTCATGAGCAGTAAACAGACCTTCAAACAAAATAAGCTGAAGAAGTTCCTACCGATCTTTCTTTTTATACTAGTTGTCTTGGTGACTCTCTTCTGGGGAACATTCGAAAAAACCTCCGACAATGCTTATTGCTCCTCGTGCCACATGATGAAACCAGAGTTTTACACGTGGAAAGCTTCGTCGCACAGCAAGGTGGATTGTGTCACTTGCCATGTTCAGCCTGGGGTTATGAAGAAAGTAAGGTATAAGCTCTTTTCAGTAAAAGAATGGTACGCAGCCCTAACCGGTCAGTATGGGATCGCAATCCAATCGTCAAATCCGATTCCGGATGCAACCTGTAATCAATGTCATAATATGAAAACACGCCAGGTATCGCCTTCGGGAGATCTTATTATCCCACACACCAAACATGAACAATTAGGCGTGGGTTGTACTAAATGCCACACTGGAATCGCTCACGGAAATATCGCCGAGAAGCGGGTGACGTTTCAAACAGATTACGGAAAATGGGATGAGTCGGTAGGGCAAAGGTTCATGTCTGATGTTAAAAGCCTTCGACCTAACATGGATGTATGCATGAATTGTCACAAAGTACGTAAAGCGCCCGTGAATTGCAGCACTTGCCATAAGACTGCAATGACTCCGAGTAGTCACAAGGAGGAAGCCTTCAAAAATGGAGAACATGGAAAAGCGGCAGCTAAGGATCTTAAGTACTGTGATTCTTGCCATTCTTATATGAGTAAGGAGCCTGTGGTAGTTTCCATAGAGAATGAGAGTAAGTACAAACAGTTTCTTTCCAAAGATAATGGTAAGGCATTGACAATGTCGGTAAGTGACTATGCGAAAGCAAATACATTTTGTAAGGATTGTCACGGAAAGCGTCCTCCAAGTCATAATGAGAATTTCAGTCAGAATCATGGGGTCTTGGCAGATCAGAATAAAAATAGATGCTTTACCTGTCATGAGAACCGAGTACTTGGTAATTCTCCTGTAACCAAAGTTACTTGTGGAACATGCCATCCGAGTATACATTATCAACACAATTGGAGACCAGGGCATCCTATAGAACTTCCAGTGAAACCCCAAGTAACTAAATTGTGTTATACATGCCATACACAGGTATGTGCCAAATGTCATGGCATTCAAAGCAAGAGTAAATAATTGACGTAACGAAAAGGAGGGGATTAAAGATGTCAGAAGCTAATCTACCTATGAATCAGCCAACCCCCGGTATTGTTATTCCAAGTAAAACGAAAAAAGTGAAAAAAGACAGTTTTACAAAATTACAAAGTATCCTGTTGATTCTTCTTACTCTTGTCATAAGTGTGGGAGGGTATTATGGGATTGGAAAGACTTTCTTCTGGGGCAACCTCGATATGAAACGAGTGGACGCACAACTTGAGTACCTTAAACAAAAAGTCCAAGCTACACCGTCTGATCCCAAGGCTAGGGTTGAACTAGGTTACACGTATTTTTTAAAAGGGAAGAATGATCTAGCAATTCAAGAATTAAATCAAGTACTGCTACTGGATCCGAAAAACTTTGATGGGTATTACAATCTTGGAATCGTTATGTTGGATGAAAAAAGATATAATGAAGCACTGGAAAAATTTCAAAAAGCGGTAGATCTGTCCCCAAGGGACTATAAAGGGCATCTTCAAAAAGGGGTTACGTATCGGAACCTGGGGATGTATAAAGAAGCCTCAGCAGCTGTAGCTCAAGCAAATAAACTACTACCGGGAAACGCAGATATTATTTATGAAACTGGCAGGATAGCTGAAGCTCAAGGGCAAAAAGATGCTGCGATAGATATTTATAAAGAAGCACTTTCTTATGATCCCCTGTTTAAGGATGCAGTAACAGCACTACAGCGATTGGAAAAGAAATAAAGGCGGGGGTGATAACCTTGAAAAAACGAAAAGTCTATCTAAGTATGTTTGTAACATTCGTCTTGGTTTCAGTTGTTTTTCTGGCATCGTTTTTTATTCCCCTTAAAAAAATTGGTCTTACGGCAAGAACGTTTAATAAAAATGCAGCCCCGAGCTATAGCCAAATGATCTACGGAGGGTTTGGTGAAGACGCTCTTAACAAACCGATGGATGTCGCTGAAATCAATCAATTTATCTATGTTACTGATACTAATAATAAACGTGTTCAAGTATTTGATCTTGCGGGTGCTCCAATCTTTAAGTTTGGTAAAGAAGGTGAGGGTCCCGGACAGTTCAAGTTCCCTTACGGGATTGATGGGGACAGCCAAGGAAACATCTATGTTTCGGATTTATATAATGGTTGTATTTCCATCCATGACAGCAAAGGCAAATTTATTAAATATTTTGCAGAAAAGGATCCCAAGGAGAAGACGATCGAAGCGCCTGGTAGTTTTCGAATTATTAATAATAAAGTCTATGTGACCGACATTAAAAAAAGTAAACTGCTCATTTTTGATCTGGACGGGAAAATAATCAAAGAAATTGGCGAGCCTGGTACCAAACAGGGGCAATTCCGAGCACCAAATGCGGTAACGGTTGATAAAGATGAAAACATTTATGTGGTGGACACTGGAAACCAACGAATTCAGGAGTTCAACAAGGATGGAACGTTTGTACGAATAATCAATGGATCTTTAGATGCCAAAGGAGATTCAGTATTTGTAAATCCTAGGGGAATAGCCATTGATTCTCAGGGAATTGTGTATTTAGTAAGCAACCTGACGCACTTTATTTACGGATTTGATAAAGATGGGAAAAAACTGTTTACCTTTGGAGGAAGTGGTGAGTCCAATACTCAATTTTCTCTACCTAATGGACTTTTTATCGATAAGAACGACACAATCTATATTACGGATTCTGCAAACCAAAGAGTAGCTGTTTATAAGTAATTGATTTTGGCAGAGGAACCGTAAGTTTAGAAGATACATCACATGAGACTTGAGAGGGGGGATTTTATAGAAAAATGAGAGGGAGGGACGTAGAATTATTGTTTCAAAAAAGAAGGAGGAAAAACAACATGAAGAAAAAGTTAGTTATGGCACTACTTGGTTTGACCACTATGTTCGTATTAGGCACTTCTAGTCTAGCCCTAGGAACAACTGTTGATGCTACGGTGTACACTACATTAACACCAGTGACCAATGATGGGGCCAATGACAACAGCTTTATCAACGCCAACAAAACTGGGTTGAATGTGGGTACTAATAACGGTACTACAGCTGCTGATGTAATTAAATCTGATGGTATGAACTATAAAATTAATGCAGATGGAACTGTGGGAGCAAATCTTGGCGTCACTGGTCAAACCACCCAAAGAACTCACGGTGAATATCAAAATAACACCAACTCGTGTGCAAGCTGCCATCAAACACATACTGGAGCAGCAGACAATTTGTTATTTAAAAATGGCATTTATAACACCTGTACAGCTTGCCATGACGGCACATTAGGTTTTTACAACGTATTCACAGCTTCTACTGCCGGTACTTTCGGTGGAACCGCAGCAGGTAATGCTTCTGTCCATATGGCAACTGGTTCCATGGAAGTAAAAGCCGCTCCTGGCGGTAACAGATCTGGTACTAAAGCTGATGGTACTACAGAAATGGAAAACTGGGTCGGTGAGTTTACCTGTGCTAGTTGTCACTCTCCACACGGATCCTACAGTAGTCGTCTGCTAAACTTCAATCCTAACTCAGTCGCTTCTGAACCTATGATCGATGCTAATGGCTCGATAACAGGTACAGTGGGTGGAAACACTGGCGGTCAAATGGTTAGAGGTGTAGTGTATGCCTTTGCTAGTGTACCTACTAAAGCTGGTGATGCAACTCTTTATGCGCAAACTCCTGACTATATTGCTGTCGAAGGAACTGCTTTACAATTAGGGGTAAGTGGTGTTGTATATGCTAATACAGCAGCTGGTTCGACTCCTACGACTCTTGTAGGTTCCGAAACAGTAGTCGTTGCCATGAAGAAGGGTACTGCAACATTTGCAAAAGATACCTCCCCATGGATCAATGGTGGAGAATACAAACATGACCACTCTTATAAAGTAAACTACGTAAACTTCATAGATCCTGCTACTCCTTCGGCTTGGGAAAGTTTAGATGATCTTACGGTACCAACTAATCCCCAGATCACGGCTGGGCTAACGTACAACTATCAAAAAGGATATGTTAAGAATATGGGAGCTTCTCTAGTAGGGAAGCAAGCAAGTGTTTCCAGAGCTTTTGTATTAAATTTAACAATGGATGCAGTTGCTTTCGATTGGTTCGGTGCTGCCAACTCTGGTGTGAAAATTACACAAGTAGATCCAAGCAAATATGAGACTATCGGAGTACAAATTAGCACTTTCTGTGCCGCTTGTCACACAGACTATCTTGCTAGTTCTAGTAATCAAGCAGGTAATACTGCTTTATTAACTGAAGGAACGGGCGTATGGTCTAAAGCCTTCCGTCATTCCACTAACAGTAATTCCTATACCTGCTTAAAGTGCCACTTCGCACATGGTACAGATGTTACAGTTATGATGGACGCCCAAGATAGGGGTATCAATAAAGCGGCAGTTGATCTCTTTAGTGGAGATACAGCTAAAGCAACAGAGTACTTGTTGGATAAGAATGCATCTTCAGCTTTGAAACGCTACACCAACATGTCTGTTTGCTGGAAATGCCATACCTCATCTCACAATGTTGGATTGGTCAATAATGATTACGTGAATAACACAAAATATGACGCTTCAACTACTAACGACACGACTTTTGGAAGTGGTTTTAAATATCCTGCTAACGGTGCACTTCCTTATTTCAAGTCTCAAGCTGATGTCATTGTTCCTTAAAGGAGCAGATCCAACAAATCAGGTTGATCTACGAATTGCCTAGCTAGCTTGTAGCTAAGGCAAACGTACCAACCAAGAGAGAACTACCTGTTTACGGACAGGTAGTTCTTTTTTCTGTGGTTTGTCAACAATTTAATATAAAATGTCCAAAATTTCACGAAGTAAATATTGGAACTATGTTTTCTTTATGGTATAATTTTAACAAGGTACGAGCTGCGAAGCAGCAGGCAAATGCCTGATAGGAAATTTGACTAACCCATAGTACTGTAGAAATTTGTGATAGCAGATGGAGGGAAGGGGTTAGCCTGTTGCAGATTCAAGTTAAGGACTAGTGTTACAGACCGAGAGCTGAGAACAATACTCATATCCCAGCTTGTTAGACGCTTGCAAATAAGTAATGCAACATTAAGAGCCGTATGCCTAAGTAGGGCACGTGTGGTTCCGTCGACGAGGGAGATGGGCGGTAAGGCTCGTGTTTACCCAAGGAACTTCTGTATTTGTGAATTACCGGGGAATTAGTATGGATTGCAAGAGAATCGATATGGGTTGAAAAGAGAAAGTGGAGAGCAGAGATATGAAGAAAAAGCTAGTAATTGCGCTACTAGGGCTAACCACGATGTTTGTCTTAGGCGCTTCGAATTTAGCCCTGGCAACCACCGTTGATAATGCGGTGTACATGGCACTTGCGCCAGTGACCACACAAGCTGCCAACGATAATACCCTTGACCCTAATCTTCACAATGTCAATAATAACGCCAACCAAACTGGGTTGAACGTGTTTGTCAATGACGGCACTACAGTTGCTGATGTAATCAAATCTGCTGGCATGAACTATAAAGTTAACGCAGATGGAACTGTGGGAGCTAACAGTGGCGTCGCTAGCCAAACTACCCAAAGAACTCATGGGGAGTATCAAAATAACACCAACTCCTGTGCCAGCTGCCATCAAACACACACCGGGGCGTCAGATAATTTGTTGTTCAAAAATGGAGTATATAACACCTGTACAGCTTGTCATGACGGTACATTAGGGTTTTATAACGTATTTCAGCCCTCTACCGCTGGTACATTCGGCGGTACAGTAGCCGGTAATGCTTCTGTCCATATGGCAAACGGTACTATGGAAATAAAAGCAGCTCCGGGTGGTAACAGAACTGGCAAAGCTGGAGATGGTACTACTGATCTAGAGAACTGGACTAGTGAGTTCACCTGTGCAAGCTGTCATTCTCCGCACGGATCCTACAGCAGTCGTCTGCTTAATTTCAATCCCAATGAAATCGCTTCACTTCCTAGGTTTGATGATGCTGCTGGAACACTAACCAGTACACCTTTTAAACCAACCGGCGGTCAAATGGTTAGAGACGTAGTTTATGCTTTTAATAGTATGCCTCCAGCTAGTGAAACTTCTTTAGCTTACGTTGTTGTCGAAGGGACTGCTACAGAAGTAGGTGTAGCCGGTGCTGTATATGGACCTAACGGGGCAGTTCTTGCAGGAGGGGACACGGTTGTTGTTGTCATGAAGAATACTGCTACAACTACCGGTGGTATTACAACCTATGCTTATCTGAAAGATACCTCACCCTGGATTAACGGTGGAGAATACAACCATGCCCATTCATATAAGCTTGACTATGTCAATTTTCTAAATGATTCTTCATATTTGACTTTAGATAGTGTTGGAACTGATCCACAGATAAAGGCAGGACTTACCTACAACTATCAAAAAGGTTATGTGAAAGTTATGGGGGCTAGTTTAGTAGGAAAATATGCAAGTATTTCTCGTGCTTTCGTAGTAAATTTAGCTATGGATGCTATTACTTACGACTGGTTTGGGAATGTAGCTAGTGGAGTTAAGATTACAAAAGTCGATCCAAGCACATATGACAATAATACACTTGTTATCAGCACTTTCTGTGCCGCTTGTCACACGGACTATCTTACTAAATCAAGTGATGCCACAGGAACGACTGAGGGAACGGGTGTCTGGTCTTTGGCCTTCCGTCACACCACTACCACTGTCACCTGCTTAAAGTGCCATTTCGCCCACGGTTCTGATGTCACAGTTATTTTAGATTCCCAAGATAGAAATATAGCTAGAGCTGCAAATGAGCTCTTTGGTGGGCCTTCAGTGGCAGCTACAGCCTATGCCACAGAGTATTTGCTGGATTTAAACCCATCTTCTGTTTTGAAACGGTACACTAACATGTCTGTCTGTTGGAAATGCCACGAGGCAGGTACAGTGTCAATTGTTCCTTATTAATCACCGAAAATTTGGTTGATGTACGAAGGGCTAACTAGATTTATCTGATGCAAAAGCACACACCTAAAAATAACGACCTGTAGGAGACAGGTCGTTATTTTTAGGTGTGCGTAGGAGGGGTGTAGTCGAGCTACTTCTTTGGCAGAGTTCGAGGTAGATCCATTATTAAAATACTCGTAGGGCTGATTCAAGGAGTCTCGCCGTGTTGTGTACCCTTATGGGTAGACGGCTTGGGTAAAAAAAACCAATCTTCCAGGGCGCTAGCTAGTATTAGTTGGGGTTTGTGCGCTTCTGACATTAGTGTTCAACTTTAGTTAAACAAGTTCACTGTGGTGGATTGCACGCCTTGCAGGGGGTATAACCTTTTGTCTTGACCTCAGCTAAACTTATTGGAGTTTTGCTCTTAGGTAAGAGTTTACAACCGTCTATGTGATATATATTACCCGTAGCTGCTCTATAAAGTGTAGTCTCTTGCTTTGAAGGGTTTACGGGAATAGGGGGTAGGACAGGACTAGAGGTGCTGGTTCGTGTAGCTGGAATGGCGGAAGGAGTCTTAACTGGAGCATTAGGCGGATCGTTTGACGTGATAACGTTTGACGAGATATTATAAACCGAAATGATAGTTCCATCAGATTCAACGACTATCGTGCCATATTGATCCGTACGAAAGACCTTACTACCTAGCTTGGATAGATTATTTAGCGTTATTTGGTCAGGGAGCCCATAATCATTGTGCTCACCAACTGAAATGATTGCGCATTTGGGGTTTGCTTTGGCCAGGAAGGGAACTGAATTGGAGGTAGCACTCCCGGATTGTCCAACTTTAAGGACATCGACCTTAAGGTTATAGCCAGCGCTGAGCATCTCATTTTCTGATTTATCCTGGGCGTCAGCCATGAAGAGAAAAGAATTCGTTCCATAGGTTAATTTAAGGACAGCACTATAATTATTAACGTTCTCATTATTCGAGTTTTCAGATTTCTGTGGGGTTGGAGCTAAAAAAAGGGCATTCACCTCAGGTCCGAGCTCAAGTGTTAAGCCGGCTTCTGCCTCAGTGATTTTTAAGCCTTTAGTTTGGATAGCCGTCATTAGATCGATGTAGGTTTGAGAAGAAGAAGCCTTCCTTGGCATTATGACTTGCCCTATATCAAATGTTTTAATGATCGTTGCCATTGAGCCGATATGATCTTTATGGGGGTGGCTTCCAATAACTATATCTAATCTTTTTATACCCAGCTTCTTTATGTAGGAAGTAATAGTATTAGCATCTTCAGGTTTACCAGCGTCGATAAGGATATTCTTACCGTTTGGAATCTGGATTAAGATTGAATCACCTTGGCTGACGTCTATGTAAGATACTTTTAGCTTTTGCCCAGGCAGCACTGTCGTCGGAGCCGTATCCTTTGCTGAGGTTATGTTTGCTATTTGTGAATTAGGCTGGATAGTTGGCTTATTAGGTGCAACCTTTTTCTGTACCAGGGGTTGGACCTGCTTTGCTTGTTCAACTTTTGTGGGGTTATTAGTGAAGACAGTTTGGCTATTACAGCCGCTAATGGTCAATAACAGAACTACAAATAGACCTGCTGTACTTATTTTTAGAATAGTGTGCAAAAATAATCACACCCTTATTTTAATTTTTGGTTAGCGAACTCGCTTCGCTCGATGATTCAGTGAATCCTTCCTTCTTAAAGGTTCAAATCCATTCTTGCCCATTTTTTATCCTTTGTATGTTATTATATACTATCTAGCAACTGCTGGAAATATCTTTATAAAACGTTTTTATGAAGGTTATGACACCCGAATGTATGACAAATTCGAACTGTCCCGGCGGGAATTGTGCCGGGGTCGTATCGTGCGGAGCAGCCTGGGCATGGGTTCTGACATCTAAGGAAAGATTCTCAGAGCTAAAGAAGGGAAAGTCCTACTTTCAGATGGAAGGGACCAAGGTTAATTTAGAGCAACGTAAATAGTGTGACGCAATCCCCATAAAATGGTACAATAAAAATATCAAAGATAGGCTAGAGGGTATCATTGAAGCTGCCACAGGGTTAAATAATCTCGGAAAGGAATGGGAAACTATGGCTATCAAAAAGCTTGTGCGCTTTGACTGAGCTATGAAATATATACTACGTGATAAGGCTAATTTTGATGTACTAGAAGCGTTTATTTCCAATTTGTTGAAAGAAACAATCGTTATAGAAGCTATTTTAGAAAGCGAAAGTAACCGCGAAGCTGAAAATCGAAAATTTAACCGGGTTGACTTGAAGTGTAAGGATTCACAAGGTAGAGAAATCATCATTGAAATCCAAAATCAACGGGAAGCGGATTACCTTCAACGCTTGCTTTGGGGTACATCAAAAGTAGTTGTGGAAGGTTTGGAGCTGAGGAAAGTCTACAGAGAAGTTGTGAAAGTTATATCTATCAGTATCCTGTATCATACCATGCGAGTGGCTGAAAAAGAGAACACAGATTTTATCTATTATGGTACAACAGAGCTGATCGGGCTGCATACGAAAAAACCGCTGATTCTTCACGAAACTAAGGCGAAACATGAAGCAACATCGGTCGTGACCAGTAAAAATGTTTTTCCGGAATACTACATGATTTATGTAGAAAAGTTTGAGGATATGATTCATGAAGCTATTGACGAATGGGTATATTTCTTTAAGCATGGTGCAATACGTGAGGACTTCAAGTCACCAGGAATTCTGTTGGCGGCCAAGAAACTGGATTATCTAAGGATGAGCGAGGAAGAAAGACGGGGATATAACGACTATCTTGCTTACCTAGGGCAGGAGTTGGGGATATTAGATACTGCCAAAGAGGAAGGCAGAGAAGAAGGCGAAAAGAAAGGTAAGTTAGAAGCTGCCCGTAATGCATTGATTGAGGGAATAGAACCTACAATTGTAGCTAAAATTACAGGGTTACCTCTGGCAACAATTCGGAAAATCAAAGAAGACTTAGTTTCCTAAGCTGCGTTCTTCCTTACTCGGCGGAAGGGTTTACTGTGTTCACCGTTCTGCGCATGTTCCTTCCTAGCTGGTTCGTAACTAATGTTGAAAGTTAGGAAGGATTAATACGAATAATGTCGAAACTAATCAATATTACATACATTATTCTGGAGATGAAAATTATGTTAAAAGACTTTTTCCTAAACGGAGCCATTTTGATTGCTTCCATAAGTTTAGGAAACCAAATTCTTATTAATCAGGAAATCATACCTGCCGCACCTTTTAAATTAAAATTATTCTTTAGCACGATGTCTGGACTATTAGGCATACTACTAATGTTTAATAGTGTTCAGGTAATGCCAGGTGTAATCCTCGATTTTAGAGATATTGCAATCATGTTATCAGCAACTTATTGTGGCTTTCTGCCAGCAATCATTACCGCTCTGATCATTGGGATATTTCGCTTACTTTATGCAGGTTTGACGTTTTCATCGTTTGTCTCAGCATTTATAGCCTTAGTCATTGGTATTGCTTGCGGTTTTATTATCAAACTAGAGCTTAAAAGCGTCATAAAATGGCTATATATGTGTTTGTGTATCCTAGTGATTCCTAGCATAGGGTTTGCTTTTTTGATTAATGACCATTTGTTATTAATCAAAACGATAGCTGCTTACTGGATTAGTACGTCTATGGTAGCAATTCTTGTTTACTTTTATGTGGAGTATCTCAATTTATCGAAATTCACCTATAGAAAATATCAAATTGATTCCTCTAAAGACTATCGTACGGGCCTTAATAATGTCAGACAGTTTGATAATAAGTTAAATGAAATAATTAATGAATTAACGGATAATAGTTTAATTTCTTTGTTTTTTATTGACATTGACTTTTTCAAAAGGGTTAATGACACTTATGGACATCAAAATGGAGACAAGGTACTTGAGGATTTAAGTAAAATCTTATTAAGTTCGAGTAGTTATTCCGATTTCGTATCTCGAAATGGTGGGGAGGAATTTTCTGTAATATTGACCGATTGCCCACGGGATAAAGTAATGGAAGTTGCAGAGAGGATCAGAAAAGCAGTCCAAGAACATAAGTTTTATTTGCTCGATGGTCAAATGATTAACCTAACTATTTCTATTGGTGTAGCCATCTATCCAGATGTAGTAACAGATATGAATAAGATAGTTGAGAAAGCTGATTCGGCATTATACGAAGCAAAGCGAACGGGCAGAAATAGAGCGGTTTTGGCGACAGAACAAGGTTAACCCCGTTGACGCGAATTGTAAAATGGTATGGATTTCTTAGGAAACATTTTAACACTCATACCACCCACCATCAACCTTTAGATTACCTATGCCCTTTAAATCAGTTTCTTGCATTCCAAATACGTGTTTACAACTAGGGTTATTATGTGCGGTGCATTTAGGTGTTGGTTTATCAACGTTTAACCACCGGGTGATTATTTCCTATTAGAATTTACTTAACCAAATTATACCACAAACCATACACTAACGAGGCCGTCAATGTTAATATATATGGTTTAAAATACAAGCTATGAATCAGTAGCTATGTAGCTTGAAGAAGTATCCCGAATTCGAAGTAATTATAGAAATTACATAAGCTTGAAGGGATTAACTTATCAGTTGTCTGGTCTGTATAAAATATGTATTTATAGAAACCAAGCAACTGATAGCTTTTTGATTAAAGATTAAACCCCACGCTATGCGCTATGCTTGACCCACAACGTTTCCAAGTAATGGGAGCACTTGACATGAACATCCATTTCCGGTTCTTGCGTAACGAGTGGTAAATTTAAAATTTAATGCTGGACAACCAGATTTTCGCAAGTTATAATGGTATCAAAACTATGCTTATGGGCAGGTGGAGATATTTATGGCTTCAACTACAGAATATATAGAAGAAACTCACTGGGCCTTTAAAGAGTTCAAAAATTTAGGAATCAACTGTGGAAGAACCATAAATAGGTTTATCCGTACCATGATCACCTTGTCTAAGAAAATCAACGAATCCATCGCGGCGGCTAGCGAAAATAAAGGGGAAGCCAAAGCGATTTATCGTCTGGTCAGAAACAATAAAGTTACAGAAGAAGTCATATTGAATGCACACCGAAAAGCGACAATCCAGCAAATAAAAGAGAGCGGCGAACAAATCATTTTATCAATTCAAGACACCACGATGCTCAATTATACGTCGCACGTAAAAACAGAAGGATTGGGTGACTTTGGCGCTGGTCCCAATGATAGAGGTTTAATCGTACATTCGGCACTCGCCGTAACAACCCAAGGGGTTGCGCTTGGACTCTTGGATCAGAAGATATGGACGCGGGATCCTGCGGAACGCGGCAAACGTAAAGAGAAACGCCAGAAGCCGATTGAGGAAAAAGAAAGCTATAAATGGCTTGAAAGTATGGGCAAAAGTCAGTCGGGCATCCTGGAAGGGCTTAAACGAATTAAATATCGTACTTGAGCATTACAAATACCTTTCTCCATAAATAATCCAGAGTAAAATGAACTAATGTTCCGGTACTAGAGAGCCAAGGCACCGGTTTTTTTGGGTCACCACTCTGACTGGATAAGCACCGTAGGTGACGCTACAAGAACTACTGCTGTGTTATGGATAGTGCAGCGTTGAGGACAAACCCTTTAGGGTTTGTCTTAAAAGAGTTTGTTCACACTCTCTGAAACCCTGCTACGAAAAGAACGGTTATTGATGTTGATAAGGAAGTACAAAGCGTATTTGGGGCTCAAGACTCTAGAGAATTGGCTAGTTTTTTCTAGAAAGGTGGCTCACCTATCACAGGAATGCTGGCTCTGTCACGTCATGTTATGGTTACCATAAATCGGAACTACTGTGGGTCAAGCATAGCGCTATGCGCGGGAGATCCGAATAGGAAGTACCGATGAACATGATAAAACAGCCCTCTTCTGCTATAATGACAAAGGTTTCGCAAGCCAAAGTCAGCAGCAGAGGAGGGGGCGACAGAAACGCCTTCCTAATGCGTTTGTAAAAGTCACTTAACTTAAGTGAACCCAAAAAGTGATTAACCTTTGTTCAACTAAATATGGAGGCAAATCTACGATAGGTATTTATGATATTCTAAAATGTCATAAATACAGACAATATATGTCAAATTATTAACGTTTTTAAACATTCTTTTTTAAACATTCTTTTTTGATATAATTTAAATGTAATAGTTCATGTGCGAATATTCACGAGTGAGGAGTGCTTGTGTTAACCATTTTTAAAAACTAAGCAAAAAATTGTAAGTAGGCGATCCAACTTAACCACCATTTATTAATTTTGAATCTCAAAATATTTAAGATCGGGAGGATTATAATGAAACACATTTTAAAATCTGCTATTGTGCTTTGCTTTGCGGTTTTTGGTTGTTTCTTTTTCAGCACGGCTTCTTATGCAGCAGTTAGTTTGCAAGGATGGGATTTAGTGGATTCAGGAAAGCATTGTGATTGGGATGGTACTTCTGCGTATCTAACGCCAATAACTAATGGAGCATCAACATGGAATGCTTATAAATCAGGTGTTATAAGAAAAGATACCATATTTACGCTTCAAGATGTGGCTATATCTGATTACTATGAGGTTAGCACTACATGTGGAGAAACAGGTTCGTCAGGATATATATATTTCAATACTTATCAGATGCAAAATTTTAGTGCAGATCAAAGGAAAAGCGTTGCCATGCATGAATTAGGGCATTGCCTAGGACTAGGTCATAACACTTCTACTTCTGATGTTATGTATACACCAACTCAAGGAGTTACTACTTTGTCACAAAATGACAAAGATTCATATGATGCCGCATATAACAATTACTAGGGGGGATGATATAGAAATGAAATACAATAAAATAGTTTTCATGTTGAGCCTGTTTATAATACTTACTCTTGTTGGATGTTCAAGTAACAGTAAAAACACGAGTGAAGGTCTCCCCGTCAAACATATATCTTCATCCTCTGCTATTGATGTTAATAATCCAAGAGCGGTAGTCGGTGCTGTTGATTATGTTTTTGTCGGTCATATTGACAATTTGGTGGGTACTATCTATAAATTTCCAAGCAAGCTTAATTCAAAAGAATTTTCAATGCCTTACACGAATTATTCTATTACTGTTATAGATAATATTAAAGGTAAATTAAAGAAAGATGTGTCGATTCCAATACAGCAAAATGGGGGAGTAAGTAAAGATGGTAGTGAATATATATTGCATGAAAATGATAAGCTACTTGAAGTAAATAAGTATTATATTTTAACAGCATATACTCAACCTGATGGTTCATTATTAATTTCAGGTCCTAACTCAAGCACTTTATTGGATGAAAAATCCAAAAGTGAAATTATGAGCTCTCAAACGTACAAAGACTATAACGATGCTTATAGAAACGAAATAAAAATGGATAGAGAACGCTTTACCTCAAAGTATTCAGATTGATTTACTAGCTCAATAATAGGTGTCAATAAAAATAAAAACCATAGTCATAACTTATCAGTATTGACTATGGTTTTTTAGTAGTGTATAATCGAGGCATAAGACGTAGTCAAAACTTATAGTCAAAATAAGATATGTAAAAGGGGCTATGAATAATGATTATTGGATATGCCAGAGTCTCAACCAAAGGACAATTGAAAGATGGACATTCTTTAGAGGTGCAAAAGCAAGAGATTTTTAATAGGTATGAGAATGCACAAATGCATTTTGAACAATTTACAGGTGCTACTACTGAAAGACCTATATTTAATAAGATAATCTGTGAGTTGAAGAACAATGATACCTTGGTTGTTTCCAAACTCGATAGATTAGCAAGGAACACTGTTGAGGGAATCCAGATAGTACAAGAATTATTTGATAGAGGGGTAGCAGTGCATGTTTTAAATGTAGGGTTATTGGAGAACACGTCAATGGGTAAATTCTTTTTAACTACATTACTTGCAGTTGCTGAAATGGAACGGAATACTATAATAGAACGTACACAAACTGGTAAGGCGATAGCAAAGACAAAGGCAGGGTTTAAAGAAGGTAGACCAAAAGAATTCACTGAAACACAGATAAATATGGCATTGGACTTATTAGGAAAACATTCTTACACACGGGTTGCTGAAATGACTAAGATTAGCAAAGCGACATTGACGAGAGAAATGAGGAGGAGAAAAGCATCATTATTAGAAGCAATCTAACATCTTAAGCAAGGTTATTTACTTTGCTTTCTTCGTTGGACAGTGTGGATTCTAAAAATGGGCTATAATAATCCTTATTTTTTGTTGCAAAGGGGGAGAGGGTTAACATTAGTCATAGCATGTATTATGAGCAATATGGTACATTGACAACTCCAGCCACTGTGATTTCATCTACTAATAATGAGTGTTGAGATTCTTGTAGATACCTTTTTAGATACCCTAAATAGAACATGTAACTCTCAACTGTGTTTGAGGTAAGATTTCTTTCCTCACAATGAATCAGATTAAGTCATGTAGTAAGCTGGAAATCTAGTGCGGTTCAATATGCGAAATCTAGTGCGTACCATTAAAAACAAAAAAGGTAAATTGATTTCTCAATTTACCTTTAGAACCCTAAGTGGTGCGGTCGAGAGGACTTGAACCTCCATGCCCTTGCGAGCACTAGAACCTGAATCTAGCGCGTCTGCCAGTTCCGCCACGACCGCATGACATCTGTTATTATAAGAAACTTTGGTATCGTTGTCAATGCCTGAATAATTTCAATGAATGTCTTCAGATTATTAACAATCGGTTTTTTAACCTAATTTAAGTGGATTATATCTTTAGTTGAACGAGTTCACTTATAATAATTTACGGGAGAGAGCTACATGTTTAGAACACAACAAGGTAGTCTTTGGGATATGACAGGGAGGGCACGGGTGATTAGCTTAATTGGGGCGGGCGGTAAAACCACCTCCTTGGAGTGTTTAGCTAAAGAGATCTCCGGCTCTGGAGAACCTGTGCTGTTAACGACGACAACAAAGGTGTACCCTTTGGATGGTTTAGCTAGTTGGCTTAGTCTAGCAGCTTCGCCACCTGCTGATTGTAGTTATCCTTGTTTTTGGTACGCAGCAGATGATCTCAAGGACGGAAAATGGATAGGTCTGTCAACAGAAACTGTTGATCGGGAAATTGCAGCACAGCAAGCTAGGAATTCGGTTACTCGCAAATGGGTGATTGAAGGGGATGGCGCTCGTGGACACAAATTAAAGTGCTGGGCTGACTACGAACCGCAAATTCCGCTTAGTTCAGACTGTGTTGTTTTAATACTGGATAGTGGACTTTGGGGGAAAACCTTAAACTCCGGAGATGTTCATCGGCATGAGTGTTGTGCAGACCTTATAGGTAGGGTTTGGGGTGAGCAGACTTTCCAAAATTATTTAGAACATTCTCCAGCTTTTGATCTGAAATATCGTCATATGTCTTGGGTGATTCTCTTCAATGAGAATTCAAGTCATAGTTCTTCTGGTAACTCTATTTCGTTAGAGAAGTTAGTCAACCGTGATTATCGGGAGGATTCCCGACCATCACACTTGCGAATTGCAGGTGGGGATCTAAAATCTGGCAAGCTTCGTTGGCTCGATCTTTGGTAAATTCAATTTCTGATATATTGCTGAAAAATGTTTGCGCTTGTTGCTTGTTGTACTATAATAATATCGATAAGGTTTAGGCTAGAACGTTGGTTGAAGGGAGAGGGGATATGCTGCGGTTGGTAGTTTTAGCAGCTGGTCAAGCCTCTCGTATGGGGCGTGATAAGCTTGCCCTCCCTTGGGGAAATTCTACGGTGTTAGGTAAAGTATTAGAGACGGTTTTTCAAACGCTTGATCTCGTTCAGAGCACTCTAGAACCAGATAGAAACAGAGTTGAGCTTAGAGTTGTGACTCGTAAACCTATCGAAGCCTATCTGGACGGAGCTTTAATTTCGAAATTTAATAGTTTTGGTGGGACTTGGTTAATCTTCGCTAATCCGGATTCTCCACGCTCACTTGCCGAAAGTTTACGGCTTGGGCTACAAAATTTATCTCCTGAAATATCGGGGGTTGCTTTTTTGCCAGGTGATCAAATAGGTGTTACGGCCAAGGGATTAGCACAACTTATGCAAATTTTTCAGACAGAAGAACCGGAATTTTTACTTCCCTGCCTGGGAGATATGCTGGGCACACCTGTTTTTTTCCAAAAGAAGTATGTACAAGAACTTTTGGAATTGAAAAATGAACAGGGGGGCAAGACTGTTCTAAATAAGTATCCGGATCTTTGGAGAACCTATCCGGTGGACGAAGACTTTTTATGTGATTTAGATACCCCGGAGGAATATAGTGAACTAGTTCAACAAAAGTTGAACATCGAGACTTCTGTGGGGGAGTACTCCTACGGGCGATAGTGTTCGTTTAGGGCGGAGGTTTTCGTCACTGAAGCAGAGTAGGGGATTCCCACTTCACTTGTCGAAGTGAGAGTTTCAGATGAAGAGATATCATCATAGCAAGAGAATTAGCTGAACGGTGATTGACGGGAGGCTGAATGAGGATGATTAATCAGTTAAAAAGTCCGGTTATCTTAATTCGCGGAGCGGGAGAACTTGCCACAGGTGTTGCTTGGACACTTGCTAGTGCTGAATATCGGATAATTATGACGGAAGTTGCCCAGCCCCTCATGGTACGTTGGCCAGTATGTTTTGGAGGTGCTGTGTCTGATGGGATTTGGGAAGTTGAGGGAATACAGGCAGAGCGAGTGGATACCCTCCAGGAAATAGGTCCAGTATGGGAAAACGGTAGGGTTCCGGTGCTTGTCGATCCTTCAATGGAAAAACTGATCGATATGCCAGTCGATTTAAGGCCGAGTATACTGATAGACGCAATTATGGCTAAACGAAATCTTGGAACTCAGCGTAGTCAAGCGCGTCTGACTATTGGGCTTGGACCGGGTTTTACGGCGGGAGAGGATGTTGATCTTGTCGTGGAAACGAAGCGCGGTCATAATTTGGGCCGATTAATTTATGTGGGTTCAGCTGAACCAAATACTGGGATTCCTGGTGAAATCAGTGGAGTTTCTGCAGAACGGGTGGTTTATTCAGAACAGTTAGGCAGCATAAGGGTAAAGAGAAAAATCGGGGATTATGTTGAGGCAGGGGATAGTTTAGGGGAGATAATCTTCGAAGGTGGTTCTTATGAGGTTAAGGCCCCTATTTCCGGTGTTCTAAGGGGACTACTGCAGGAAGGTACTGTGATACATGAAAGAGTAAAAATTGGGGATATAGATCCGCGTGGGAAACGAGAATACTGTTGGACTATTTCGGAAAAGGCACGTGCTATCGGGAATGCGCTTCTTTTAGCCGTTGTGAAATGGGAACGTAGGACTAATAAATTTTTGGTATAGGACTAAAGGGAAAAATTTTGACCATCACTCTACTCGAAAGGGATTTGTATATTTTTTGTCGAATATCGCGTAATGATATGAAATTCTCTGCAAACAAGTACTGGGGAAATGGGGAGAGTGACGATGCGTTTAGTAAGTGTCAGTTATCTTGGGGAAGGTGCCGTGCTGGCGAGACCCATCATTAATCCAGCTGGTCAGGTTTTGTTGCAAGCGGGGATAAAGCTGACAGCTAGCTATATAGAGCGCTTAAAACGTTACGGTTTTGAAGTTGTTTTTATACAAGATGATCGGTTAGAAGATGTTGAGGTGCATTCGGCTATTAGTGCTTTGACTAGGGAAGTGGCTTATAAAACAATTAAGAAGATTAGCGAATATATTGAAAGTGATAGAGAAAGTTTCTTGGAAATAGGTCAGGTTCGTGATGCTATTCTGAAAATGATTGATGATCTGCTTTATAACTACGATATTATTGGTAATCTATCGGAGATCCGTGGCTATGATGATTATACGTTTCATCACTCGGTTAACACTACGATTTTATCACTTGTTATGGGTATAGGAAGTTGTTATAACGAAAACCAGTTGCTGGAATTAGGTATGGGTGTCCTAATGCATGATGTTGGGAAGGTCAGGGTATCTGATAAGATCCTTAATAAGGTAACCCCACTTACCGAAGAGGAGTTCGAGGAAATAAAAAAGCATACAGTATATGGGTACGAAATATTGAGGCGTAATCATGATATTAGTTTACTTGCCGCCCATGTAGCCTTACAACATCAAGAAAAATGGGACGGGAGTGGTTATCCTCGGAGTTTACGAGGTAAGGAAATTCATGAATATGCCAGAATAGCCGCGATAGGGGATGTGTATGAGGCATTAACCAGTAAAAGAGTTTATCGTGGTCCAGTGGAACCTTATCAGGCCTACGAATATATAATTGCTAATTCAGGAACTCATTTTGACCCCAAATCGCTTAACGTTTTTGCCAGGAATATTGCTGTTTACCCCACAGGGTCAGGTGTGCTTTTAAGTAACGCCCAACGAGGTAATGTCGTCAAACAAAATCCTGCTTTCCCAAACAGACCACATGTCCGGATGTTTTATGAGAAGGAAGAGTTGCTCAATTCACCGGTGGACTTTAATCTTGCGGAATATCCCTCTTTAATGATCATCGGAGTAGAAAACAAGTAAGGAATTATCCTTGCATAGAAACCTCGCCTTAAACAGGAAGTGGGGGGATAAGGAATGAAGTTGATTGTGGGCATATCCGGCGCTAGCGGAGCGATCTACGGTATTCGAACGCTACAGACTTTAAGGGCTTGCCAAGTAGAAGCACATCTTGTGTTGACTGATAGCGCTAAAAGGATTATAGAGCTGGAAACCACTTTTAGTGTGAAGGAAGTGGAGAGCTTAGCGGACTATGTCTATGATAACTGGGACCTGGGAGCTGCCATTTCCAGTGGCTCATTTAAAACCGACGGTATGCTGATAGCACCTTGTACCATCAAGAGCCTTTCAGCTTTAGCCAATTCGTATAACGACTCGCTTTTGGTGCGAGCGGCTGATGTGATGCTGAAGGAAAGAAGGAAACTTGTAGTTATCCCTCGTGAGACCCCTCTTCATATTGGACATCTTAAGCTACTGATGGCCGTGGCGGAAATGGGTGCAGTAATTCTTCCACCTATGCCCGCGTATTACCACCTGCCCAAGACAATTGATGATATTATCAATCAGACAGTGGGCAAGGTCTTAGACCAATTTGACGTCGATCATCAGCTGTTCAAACGCTGGGGGGCAGAGAAGTAGTATTATACCTGAAAAATTGTAGGTATCTTTGGTACACTGTAGTATTGAGGAGTTTAATAATGACCGAAAAAGCTCAATTAATGCTTGACTATCTTGCAACTCATAATACTATAATCCTTTCTACTTTTGGAGAAGACGGATCGTGGGCGACCCCGGTTTTTTTTGTTAATCGTGGATTTCGTATTTATTTCCTATCTGAACTAACTTCAATACATAGCTGTAATCTGCGTCAAAATCCTCTAATGGCGGCATCGATCACCGAAGACTATGAGGATTTTAGAAGGATTCAAGGAATTCAGTTAAGAGGGCACGCTTATTTAGTCAAGCGACTGAAGGAGACGGCGGTGGTGTTAGCCTCTTATTTAATAAAGTACCCAGCTGCGAAGCACATTTTGCAAACTCCAACTTCTTTCAAGGGAGTGTCGAAGGCTAGGTGGCATTGCATTATACCGGAAGTTTTAAGATTTACCGATAATTCGAGGAAGTTTGGTGAACGTTTTGAACTGAAACTAAAATAATAGAAAATACCTCTGATTTTTTAGCATTGCTTAAATCTAATAAAGACAAATGTAGAAGCTGGTGTGATGGAAATAGCCAATGTTAAATATTTTAAGTAGTTAAAATTTGGAAATATTTTAGAATTAGTTTGTTTAACTCTTATAATGCTTGAATTGGAAGAAGGAACAAGATGATGGACATTAGTTTTAGAGAAATAAAAATCATGCCAACCTCAACTCAATTGACATTTAGGGATCTTGTAGGTTCTTGGAAGGCTCGTTGGGGTATTAACAGAATGAATTATAAGGTAGAGCCTGGTCTTTATAGTGTGGGTAAACCAGATAGCAATTCTCCTGTTATGGTTACAGCTAATTATAAAATGAGTTTTGATGTGTTAAGAAAAGCATTAAAGGGGTTGGATGGCTGGATTCTAGTGCTTGATACTAAGGGGATAAATGTCTGGTGTGCTGCCGGAAAAGGCACCTTCGGGACTAAAGAGCTGCTAAACCGTATTGCTATAGTACAACTGTCGAAGGTTGTGTCACACAGAACCGTGATATTACCACAATTGGGTGCACCGGGTATAAGTGCTCACGAGGTTTTGAAATTTTCTGGTTTCCAAGTGCTTTATGGGCCGGTGAAGGCAAAGGATGTCAAAGAGTTTATCAATTTAGGAATGAAAGCTACTGCTGAAATGCGCACGGTCAGGTTCAGTGCCTATGATAGACTGGTTTTGACTCCTGTCGAATTAGTCAGTACTTTCAAGGTTTCCTTGATGATTTTTGGCCTACTCTTTTTGTTAAATCTCCTTGGAGTTGGGCCTTTTGGTTTGCTTGATTTTTATGCATATACGGGTGCATTAATAGCAGGCTGTGTTTTGACCCCGGTTTTGCTGCCCTGGATTCCAGGCAGGGCTTTCGCGTGGAAGGGATGGTTAGTGGGATTGATTTGGGCTCTCATAGTTAATCTGCTTAATGGCTGGCCGGAGGCACCTCAATATAGTTTACTAAAAGCTCTGGGGTATTTACTCGTCTTGCCTTCTGTAGCTGCGTTTTATGCGATGAACTTTACAGGCGCTTCAACTTTCACTTCCTTTTCAGGTGTTTTGAAAGAGATGAAAATAGCGATTCCGATGATTATAATCTCTATATTCTCAGGGATAGTTTTGCTTCTGGTTAACAGCTTAATTAAGCTTTAAGGAGTGATTATGATGAAGCATAAATATTTAAAAAATGTTGCTACTTTGAAACTGGAGTCGGATAAATGTACGGGCTGTGGAAAGTGTCTTGAGGTTTGCCCGCATAATGTCTTTGTTATCAAGGATGCTAAATCGAACATTGTCGATAAAGACAGTTGTATGGAATGTGGTGCGTGTGTCCAAAACTGTCCGTTTAAAGCAATAGAAGTTAAGCCGGGTGTTGGTTGTGCGTCTGCGATCATTATGGGCTGGCTGACTGGTACAGAACCGAGCTGCGACTGTTCGGATAATAGCAGTGGCGGCTGTTGCTAGTTTGCCTAAAGGACCAGAGCAATATCAATGCAAGAACGTTGAGGAGATTATGAAGCAAAGCGTGCTGGTGAACGAGAAAATACAAGGCAGCTGCCAAAGGAGGATTTTGAGGGTAGGCTATATTAACTGATTAAAAGGCTCATAATAAAGTCAGGTCGCAACCCTTTGTTTGTTGCGGCTTTTTTTAAAGTGCTCAGCTTGAAGAACTAGTAGGGGCTCTGTTTTCTTTGGAGAATTAGCAAAAGGGTTTAAAAGTGTAGAACACTCAGATTTATGTTAAAATAAGTTGAGTTTAGCACAGCATCTGTTCATGGGAAGTGCTAGCTTTGACTTGGATCGTGCTTTGGGACATTGGGATCAGGACGATTACAGTATAGGATTGTAAGCTTTAAAACTTCGTCGGACACTTACCCGTGAGGGCTTGGCATATCAGTAAGTGTTAAAAGAAAGTGAACTCGTTCAACTTAAGATGAATATTTCTCTGTGGTGAATCAACCAATTATTATACTTATTTATTAAATCATCTAATCGCTTACTTAATACAATAATAACATATAGGGAGGAAAAACTATGGCAGACTTCAAGGAAATCAAAAATTCTCAAGAATTTGCGGAGCTTCTGGACGAGTCTTTCCGACGTAAGATCATACTTTTCAAGCATAGTACAACTTGTCCTATAAGTGCTTGTGCTTGGCGAGAGGTGCAAGATTTTATTTTAGGAAGTCAGGATGAGGTTCTGGTGGTTATGATCAAAGTGATCGAGTCTCGGGCGGTTTCCAACCAAGTGGCGGAGGAGTTGGGGGTCATGCATCAATCGCCTCAAGCGCTGTTATTAAGTAACGGGAAGGTTCTATGGCAGGTTTCTCACCAAGCAGTGATCCGGGAAAACATTGCTAAGGCGTTAGACTTATAACGGCGTAGGAGGTAAATAATGGAAATAAATACAAGAATCGATGAGCTTCAAGAAGACCTCATAAAGTCCACTCAAGAATTAATTAAAATCAAAAGTGTGCAGGAAGAAGCACAAGCAGGAATGCCTTTTGGCGTAGGGGTTGCCAAGGCTTTAGCAAAGGCCTTGGCAATAGCCAATAAGCTTGGCTTTAAAACGGTAAACATGGACGGCTATCTTGGCTATGCCGAGTATGGCGAAGGGGAAGACTATGTTGGCGTATTGGGGCATCTTGACGTTGTACCTGAAGGAGAAGGCTGGAAATATCCTCCCTATGGAGCGGAAATACATGAAGGAAAAATGTACGGTAGAGGAACAATGGACGATAAGTCTCCGATTATAGCTGCACTTTATGGCCTTAAAGCGCTCAAAGATTTAAAGCTCCCTCTAACTACCAAAGTTAGAATTATTTTTGGCACCAACGAAGAGAGTGGCTGCGGCGAAATGGAATATTATAAGGAACGTGAAAAAGCTCCGATTTCCGGCTTTACCCCGGATGGACAATACCCGATCATTTATGCGGAAAAAGGAATTACCATGTTTGAGGTTGCAAAGGAGTTAAACCGCAATTGTCATGGCGATGTACTAATAACCTACATCAAAGGTGGACATAGAGCTAATATGGTGCCTGACTACTGTGAAGCTGGAGTAGCTACTCCAGCTAAGGCTAGGGTGATTAAGGCTGCTGAAGAGTTTGCGATTCAGACAGGGATGAAGCTCAAGGCTGAGATTAAAGCTGATCTAGTCGTCATTAAATCCAGTGGTTTTGCCGCCCACGGCAGTTTGCCAGAGCTGGGTAAGAATGCTATTATGCAAATGTTCAAGTTCTTAGAAACCTTGCCTATCGGTAAGTGCGAGCTGGCAGATCTATTAGTCTTCTTTAATACCTATGTGGGTTTGGAAACGGATGGGAAGTCTTTTGGAGTAGAGCTGGAAGACAAGGAATCGGGGAAACTCTCGTTTAACGTTGGCACCATAAATATGCAAGAAAATAAAATTACGCTGGCTCTTAACTTGAGGTATCCCGTAACGTTTAAATATGAGGATATGATGACTCCCTTTAATAAAAAAATAAAGGCTACTGGTCTGAAGGTCGAAAACATGCTGCACCAAAAGCCTTTGTTTTACCCAACAGATCATCCGTTGATTAAAACTCTACAGAAAGTATATACTGAACAAACTGGTGAAGAAGCAACTCTTTTAGCAATAGGTGGTGGAACCTATGCCAAAGAAATGCCCAACATCGTGGCCTTTGGACCAATCTTTCCTGGAGAGCCTGATCTTGACCACCAGGCCAATGAGTACATTAAGCTCGAACACTTAATAAAAAATGCCAAAATATACGCACACACGATTTTCGAATTAGCCAAATAACATGTTCACTTCTTTCGCCTTGGGTCTTGGACTATACGGCGATTCTCAACGCTGTGACTGGTGCCGATTATACGGATGAGCAACTCAAGCTTGACCTGATTTGAGATCCTTTAAAACAGAAAGATCACGAAAGGTGTTAAGATAACATGGGAAGCAGTAGTGAATTATTTAAAGTCAAAACGTTGGCAGAGGCGATCGAGTCCTTAAAACCCTATATGCTCTCGTTTTATCAACGCGTCGAAAAGATCCCTTTGGCTGATTCGTTGGGGCGTATTGTTAGCCAAGATATTCCAGTGACCTGTGCTTTACCTCATTTTCGTAAATCTACGGTGGATGGCTTGGCCGTTCGGGCTGCAGATACGTTTGGTGCTAGTGAAAGTATGCCGGCTTTGCTTCAAGGTTATGGGGAAGTCAGGATGGGGGGGGCTCCGAAGGAACCTCTGGAGCAGGGTACAGGAATCCTGATGCCTACAGGTGGAATGCTTCCTGAGGGAGCCAATGCTGTCGTGATGGTTGAATATCTCGAACACTTTGGTGAGAGTCTCTATGGGATAACCAAGGCCGTGGCACCGGGGGAAAACCTCATTGACGTTGGGGAAGACTTGATTGAAGGGGAAGTTATCCTCTCACAATTCACGCGAATTAGAGCTCAGGAAATGGGACTCCTAGCCTCTCAAGGGTTAATGCAGATCCCTGTTTTGCCACGTTTTCGTGTTGGGATTCTTTCTACAGGGGATGAAATTATTCCACCTGATCAAGAACCAGCACCAGGCCAATCAAGGGATATTAATGGGTATACCTTGTTAGGACAAGCGATCTCGTGTGGTGCCGATGCTCGTCATTATGGGATTGTGAAAGATGATCTGGAAGAACTTCGGGCAGTAATTAGACGAATGCTAAAGGAGAACGACATCGTCTTGCTCTCCGGCGGAAGCTCAGTTGGGTCGCGTGATCTGTCCGCACAGCTGATTGACGAACTCGGGGAACCTGGGGTACTTTTCCATGGTTTAGCACTTCGTCCAGGTAAACCCACGATTGGTGGGGTCGTGGAGGGCAAATTGATTTTTGGCCTACCTGGACATCCTGCCTCAGCAATGATCGTTTTTGAAACACTCATCCGTCCTTGGTTGGAGGCTAGTGTGTTACGCCCGCAAGTCGATCCCTTGCCGAAGGGGATCTTAACCCAAAACTTGCATTCTGGAAGCGGTCGAGAGGAATTTGTGCGTGCTCGGCTGATTTCTAATGGGGGAGCTTGGCAAGTAGAACCGATTCGGGGGAAATCCGGCTTGATTCGGACGATGGTGCTGGCAGATGCCTTAGTGCACATTAACCTAGATACGGAGGGTATAGAAGCCGGCAAAGAGGTCTTTTTTCGGTTATTGCGTTAATATAACGTTATTACTTATTTTGTTAAACTGACTGTCTGAAATAGGGAGGCAAAGTAAAAGTGGAACGCCAAATATACCTCGAAAATATGGCCTGGCAAGAGGGGCTGGCTTTAATGATGGACAAGCTTGCAGAGCGTTGTGGTCCGAAGAATGAGTCTGTGGATGTACGCTTAGCTTTACATAGAATCACAGGAACTATCGTCCGTGCCAAACGAAGTTCGCCCCATTATGCGGCCTCAGCAATGGACGGATATGCGATCCAGGTCAAGGATACGTTTGGTCTTTCAGAACGGGAACCACGTTGGTTAAAACTTGGGGTTCAAGCACTGCAAGTAGATACGGGAGATCCTCTCCCCGCAGGGATGGACGCTGTGGTCATGCTGGAAGAAGTATTGAAATCTGATGAACGCGGAATCTTGCTTCAGTCCCCTGTCGTTCCTTGGGATAATGTCCGGCCTGTAGGGGAGGATATAGTCGAGGGGGAAGTACTTCTCCCGATTCATCATTGTCTTCGCCCCCAGGATCAGGGCGCGTTACTGGCTGCAGGAGTTCTGGAGGTAGACGTTCGCTGTAAGCCACGCGTGGGGATTTTGCCGACCGGAGATGAAATACGTCCACCAGAGGCGTGCCTCCGGGTGGGGGATATTGGAGATAGCAACTCCACTGTCCTAGCTTCCTTAGTAGAAGAATGGGGTGGCTTGGCGACGATTTGGCCGATAACTCCAGATCAACCGCAGCGGTTGGAAGAAGCTATATTGCAGATGGCAGCATCACAGGATATTATAGTCATTATCGCGGGATCTTCACAGGGACGTGATGATTACACTTCCAGAATGGTTGAAAAGCACGGGACGCTTTATCTACACGGTGTGGCTATTAAACCAGGTAAACCAGTTGTCTTAGGTGAAGTTCAGGGTAAACCAGTCATTGGGATTCCAGGTTATCCAGTGTCTGCCTATCTGACGGCACATTTGTTCTTAGAACCTTGGGTCAAGCAATTACAGGGTTTAAGTAAAGGCTCACCTGCAACGCTGAAAGCCGTATTAAGCAAGAAAGTCTTTTCCACATTAGGTAGTGAAGAGTTTGTTCGGGTCAAAGTGGGGAAAGTCGGGGAACGTTGGGTTGCCGCGCCGTTAAGCCGTGGTGCAGGCGTGACTATGAGTTTGGTAAGAGCGGATGGCATGCTTAGGGTTCCGCGTTTGCAAGAAGGGTTTCATGAGGGTGAGACTGTAGCTATTGAGCTTCTGCGACCAGTTTCAGAGTTGGAAGAAACCCTTGTTTGCATCGGATCCCATGATCTGACCTTAGATGTTTTGAGTAGCCATTTGAAAGCAAGGGGAGGGTCTGGAGCCCTTGCCTCGGCTCATGTAGGGAGCTTAGCTGGAATTTTGGCACTCCGCAAAAGGGAAGCACATTTTGCGGGAATTCACTTGCTTGATCCAGATACAGGCGAGTACAATCGTTCGTATTTACAACGTTTCCTGCCAGGCAGAGATATTGTCCTAATGAATTTAGTCTTTAGGACTCAAGGGCTTCTTGTGCCGAAAGGGAATCCACTCAAACTAAAGACCTTGGTAGATTTAGCTCAACCGGGAAGACGATTTGTAAATCGTCAGGGCGGATCTGGAACACGAGTGCTTTTGGATTATCTGCTTCAGAAGCAAGGCCTTAGCAAAGAACAGATAATAGGGTATGACCGGGAGGAATTCACCCACTTAGGTGTGGCAGTGGCAGTCGCCTCGGGATCAGCAGAGGTAGGTTTAGGCATCCAAAGTGCGGCGGAAGCCCTTGGACTGGATTTTGTACCGATCGGTGAAGAACGTTATGATTTGGCGATTCCGCGGGAATATCTTGAAGAACCCCGTATGAAAGCCATGATTTCCGTCATCCAAAGTCAAGCTTTTCAGGAGGACGTACTTGCGCTCGGCGGGTATGCTGTCAGAGAGACCGGGGTGATTTACGTTTAAAACGAAATGTAGAGCATTAAACCGACAGTAATTTGTTTGAGAGATCAGCTCTTTGATTAATCAAAGAGTTATGGTAATATTCGTTTTGTATTTTTAGGCGCTTCTTTTCTCTGCGATCTTTAATTAAGCATAGGGTTATGGTAATATGTAGAAAAATGGTAAGGGGGACACTTAGTATGTCTTTACCTAAAGAAACCAAAAAACATACCTACGCCGATTACTTAACTTGGCCGGAAAATGAAAGATGGGAAATATTCGACGGAGTACCTTATATGCAGTCTGCACCTAAATGGCAACATCAGAGCATATCTAGTGAGCTTCATAGGCAACTATCGAACTACTTAATTGATAAACCATGTAGAGTGTTTGCCGCACCCTTTGACTTATGCTTGGCAGACTATGATGAAAATGACGATGAGATTGCAAATATTGTACAACCAGATCTTGTGATAGTGTGTGATGAAACTAAACTTAGGAAAACTGGATATTTCGGAGTGCCTACTTTAATCATTGAAATATCGTCACCCTCGACTACCAAGCTGGACCGGGTAGTGAAATTTAACAGGTACGAAAAAGCTGGCGTTAAAGAATATTGGATCGTAGAACCAGACGGCAACTATATTAACGTATTTACATTACAAGCAAACAAACGTTACGGTCGTCCGGAAGCATACACTGAAGAAGATAAAGTGCAAATATTTGTTTTTTCGGATTTCCTTGTGGATTTAAAATCAGTATTTACCCATTATTCTCCTTAAAACGTTTAGTATATCATCTGGGGAAGGCGGACAGCCCGGCACCTTAAAATCCACTGGTAAAACTTCAGCTAGACCTTCTTCACTAGCATAGGCTCCCTTAAATACTCCTCCATCAATCGCACAATTTCCCACAGCCATGACCAATTTCGGTTTAGCCATCGCTTCATAAGTTGCACGGGCAGCTGTCAACAACTGGGTCGAACCCGTCCCTGTGCACATTAAGAGATCTGCATGACGGGGTGACGCCACAAAGTCAAGACCAAAACGCTGTAGATCATAAAAGGAATTACTCAAGGCCGTAAGTTCCCAATCGCACCCATTACAAGACCCGCAATCGAGGTGCCGAAGTTGCAGGGATTGTCTAAAAGTTGCTGGCATGGTCGATTCTTGTAATGCATCTAAATTTCGATCTTCTGTATTATCTGTATTACCATGCCCGAACCTCGAACCTCGAACCTCGTGCCTCGAACCTCGTAATAAGCGCCCTGTCTTCAAACTTCGGCGCAGCAAACTCCACATTTTATCACCTCTTTCCGCTTAACGGTCACAACAACTGTAGCATAATTCAAAACTCTTATTAATCAGAGGAAAATCCGGGACAATATTTCCAAGAACGGTTAAAGGAACTGCAGGCCAATTGGCATAGCTTGCGGAGCGTATGCGACAGCGGTAGATCTTACCCGAGGCATCCGTCATCAGCCAAATCACAGCTGTCCCGCGCGGGGACTCGACACAGCCCCAGGCCGACTGCCAAGGAGTAAGTTTATCATCAGAAATCGGTTCGGAATTTTCAAGCTGGTGTGCAGGTTCCCACATCGCTTCTTGGAGTAAAGTCGTTAGAATTCTAACACTCTCACGGACTTCCTTGATCCGAACCTTTAACCTTGACCAAACGTCTCCATCAATTCCGACGATTGCTTTCACCTTAAGTTCGGGATAAAGAAGATGGTCATGCAGTTCGCGCCAGTCATTGGCTACACCTGAAGCGCGAGCTACCGGTCCTGTAACGCCTAAATCAAGCACACTCTCTGATTTCAAAACACCGGTTGTAATGGCTCTCTGCCTAAAACCATCATGTTCTAGCAAAAGGGGTATCCATTGTTCAAAATCTTGAGTCACCTCAAGAAGCCGACCTAGAAGGGTTCCGCTGTCTTTTGGTTCGGGGCTTGACTTGATCCCCCCAGGTACGATCATGCCTCTTAGAAAACGATGACCGAAGAATTCTAGGTTTAAGCGCTGGAGTCTTTCCTTACCTTGCAAACCATTGCTGTTCCCTGAGGCAAAGCCGACTCCGGCACAGAGGTTGCCAATATCTCCAATATGATTATAGACACGTTCTAATTCTGCCAGAACTGTTCTCCATAATAAGACCTGACGTGTCACCTTTACCTTAGCCAGTTTTTCCACAGCCTCACAATAAGCCAGCGCATGACTTACCGTACACACCCCGCAAATACGTTCTATAAGCGGTAGCCCTTCTTGAAGGCTTTTCCCTTCAAGTAGCTTCTCGATTCCTTTGTGTGTAAAAAAGAGTTGAGCCTCCAAATGAAGAATGACTTCCCCAACAGTATAAAAGCGAAAATGACCGGGTTCAATAATTCCGGCATGAATCGGACCTACTGGAATTTCAAAAACTCCCTCACCATGGGCTTCAGGAAGCGCTAAAGGAGCAGGCTTAAAGGTCTGGCGTGCTTGATCCACTGAATAATCCTTACGTAAAGGATAAAAGCCTGTAGGCCAGCCAGGATGTAAAACTAAAGGCCGCGGATCAGGATGTCCAACAGCCTGTAGACCAAAGAGATCTTGAGCTTCTCTCTCAGACCAATTAAGTGCCGGAAAGAGCAGGGTTAGTGAAGGGAATTTATCTTGAATTCCTTTTGTGGCTAGCGTTAGAGAAAAGTCCTCTCCTGGAAAATGGAGAACTAAATAGAGACAAAAGCCCCTTTCCAACGGACGCTCATCATTGACAACATGAGTTAACCAAAGGGGACGTGGCTGCTTGGCTAAACAATAGGTCAATATTCCCGGAAGTTCTTGGATGGGCAAGTCTGCAAAACCCTCAAAGGTATCCCAACATAATTCAACATCCTGAAAACTTTCTAAATACTCCCGTAGAAGCTGCATCCTATACCCCTCCTAATATCACTTTGACGACCTGGGTTAGTGCTTGATTCAGACTTTGCGGAATAAACAGACCTAAGAAAAGAACTAACAACAGAGGAATTGCCAGGATCAGGGTACTTACACTTTCACCGGCTTGATAACGTTCAATGGGCATCCCAAACAGCAGGTGAATAAAGTGGTAGAGAAAACCTGCAAAGATCAGGGTGAGAAATAGAATTGTTAAAAATCCCAGAACAAAATGACCGGTTGTAAAGAAGCCTGTGAAGATGCTTAACTCTGAACGAAACGTGCCAAAAGGGGGCGTGCCGGTAATTCCCAATAATCCAAACAGGAGGAGTATGCCGGTATAAGGCCAAACTTTTAAAACCCCTCGGATCCTGAGAATTTGTCTAGTTCCCGTCTTTTGGACTAGACTCCCGACGACGACAAACAGATTAGCCTTTGTTAAAGCATGGAGCAAAAGGTGTAAGGCTGCTCCCCAGACGGCTAGCGGAGTTCCTAAACCGAAGCCTATTGCTAAGATTCCCATATGTTCCACACTGGAATAGGCCAATAAACGTTTAAGATCCTTCTGTAACAAGATAACCCCTACCATGACGGCCAACGATAAAATTCCAAAACCCAAGAGTATTTTGCCTGTAAAATCTGGACCTAGGGCAGTTTGGCGAGCTAAACTATGCCAGCGCAAAATAGCGTAGAGAGCACAATTTAGGAGTACTCCAGAAAGTAAGGCACTCACTGGAGAGGGCGCCTGACTATGGGCATCAGGGAGCCAGGCATGCATAGGGACAAACCCAACTTTTGCTCCATAACCAACGAAAGCAAACAAAACACCTAAACGAACTAAACCTAGGTCTAACTGGTTGGCAAACTTTGGCAGAGCACGCCAATCCAAGGCTGTTAGACTATGCCCCAAGTAGGGTGAGGACGCCGCGAAGAAAAATAAAGTTCCCAATAAGGCAAAACTTATGCCCACCGAACATAAAATTACATATTTCCAAGCGGCTTCAACTGCTAGTTTGTTGCGATAAAAACCGACCAAAAGTGTCGTGGCTAAAGTAGTCCCTTCAATCCCAACCCAAATAATTCCAAGATTAGGCGTACTTATTACGAGGAGCATCGTGCCGATAAAGAACCATAACCAAAAATAGTATCCTTTGAGCCTCTTTCGTGGGAGTTTCTTCTCCCTGACTTCTTCTTCCATATACTTCAAGGAGAATAAAATAACATAATCAGCAACGATAATGATGACGCTTAGTAGTAAAACACTCAGAGCATCCCAATATAAAAAGCCTGAACCATACCCGAAGGAACCTTGAATTAGCGTTTGTCTGATGGTCCATCCTCCACTTAATGTTAACAAGAGGAGTGCCACGCCGTTAACTAGTTTTAAATAGGTGTATTTTGCTGAAAACAGCATTCCCCAAGCTGCGAGCACAGCTACTCCAATAAACATGGCAACTATCCTTTCAGTGTCTTCATGTGATCAACATTCAACGAGTCATAATCCTCAAGCATCCGTTTAGAGAGGATCATTAAAATGACAACCCCAATTAAGATATCAAAAATAGCTCCCATTTCCACTAACAAAGGCATCCCTTTGGTCAAGAAAAATCCAGCTAAGAAGATTCCATTATCAATCAGCAAAATTCCTATAACTTGTACTAAAGCGACCTTGCGAACCATCATCAGCAGAAGGCCATAGAAGAGGAGTGCTAAGGCAATTGCTAAACCGTTACGGAAGCCAGGTTCGGGAAGTGCCACTAGAGGTTTTGTCACAACATAAGCCATAAGGGTTAAGCTACCAGCCACAACTAAAGAGAAAGTGCGTTTTAAAAATATTTCACCTACCCACTCTGTGTTGGACTCTTTTAGAACGCGTCGTAAAAGCCAAGGGATAATCCCACCCTTAATAAGGAACATCAAACCGCCGACGAGCACGACTTCTAATTCGTTGTTAGCTATCCCTTGAATTAAAATCAGGAGCGCGATGAAGATAGTTTGTAAAGTCCACCAGTTTAAGACCTTTTGCACTCGTGTACTAAAGACAATGAGCAGTCCGCTTATCAATAGCACAAGCAGTACTAAATTAAGTCCATTCTCGGAAATGCTGCTCATTAAATTTGCCCCCTTACAATCCACATTGAGACTAAAGCTAAGATGGCGAAGGCCGTACTGGCGGCCAAGTAATCAGGTAGTCGAAAAAGTCGTCTCTTCACAGCTAAACTTTCAACGATAGCAAAGAAAAATCCTAGTACAATAACCTTAATTCCGGCTAGCATTAAAGCCCCGAGTACTCCGAAAAATCCGGCGCTCCCTGAGAGCAAGCTACTAGGCCAAAGGATTTGGGCTAATAAAAGCAGGAGTAGGAGTTGTTTGATCTGTTCGGCAAAACTCAGAAGAGCAAGCGAAGGTCCGGAATATTCCAACAACATTCCTTCATGAATCATCGTTAATTCCAAATGTGTATCTGGATTATCGATCGGAATACGCCCCATTTCTGCAATAATAACCATTCCTAAGGCTAATAAAGCTAATAAACGGGGGATAAAGATAGGCGATACATTATTCAAGCCCAAAGTGATCCCTTGTAAGGACGTTGTCTCCGTAATAAGCGCTAAAACAGTTAGTCCCAGAAGGAAAGCCGGTTCAGTAAGTAGACCTAAAAAGAGTTCCCTGCTCGAACCCATTCCTCCGAACGTTCCGGCTCCTTCTAAACCTGACAGGGTCAGAAACAAGCGTGCCAAACCGAGACTAGCTACAAATAAGAAGGGGTCACCCCAACCGCTTAGCGGTGCCCAACCCCAAGCATTCGGAATAATCAGCCCAGCCATTAAGGTACTGACTAGAACTATCCGTGGTGTCAGGAGGAAGATCCAGGAGGCATGTTCAGAGCTGAGTTCCTCCTTATTCAATAACTTCCTTAAATCACGGTAAGGTTGGAGGATTGAGGGCCCCTGCCGCATCTGCCAGAAGGCTTTGCTTTTTTTAATCAGGCCTTGGAGAAGCGGAGCGGTAACTAAGAGCAAGGCCAAATGTCCGATTGACAGCAAGAGGCGGGTAAAGATCATTGATGATTCTGCCATTTCTTCTCCTTCCTAACGTCCTAAAATTAAAACGATGACTAAGGTGAGCAATAAGTAGCCTAAATAGAGGTGAATGCTGCCTGCTTGCAGTTTCTGGATTTTTGAGGCCAGCCAAAGTAACCCGCGAGTTGAAGGTCGATAAAAGGCCTCCTCAAAAACTGCTTTGATTCCACCTTCATAACTTAAAGAGTGTAAAAAGTAACGTGTTCCTGCAAAATCCCGTTCAACTTGTCGATGAGAACCTAATATTTTGGCAAAAAGAACGCGGATGGGCTTCGTTAAGCCAGTGGCAGTATATTGCATACTTGGGGTTAGGGGACCACCACAATTCCAAGTTGGCGTTACTCTCCGTTGGCCGCGCTTGCCAAGAAGCCACACGCTAATTGTTAGAAAAATAAATATAATCAAGTAAACCGAAGACATGTGGAGTGGTTTTTCCAAAATAGCTTCCGGCGTTACTTCGGTACCTAAGAGAAAAAGTGGTAAATTGATTAAGGCTAGAGTAGCGGTCGGCCAAAGAACACTAAGCATCGCTAACCCAAGAGCTAAGAAAGGGGCGCTATATTGAACAGGCTGTACTTCCCTAGCCATTTGAGCCTCAAGGGAACGCGCTTGTCCAAGAAAGGCGATTCCGAACCATTTTACGAAAGTAGCCATAGCTAAGCCACCAACTAGACCAAGTATTCCAATAAACAAAGGTAATACGACTTTTTCCCAGCCACCTAAAAGCTTCACGGTGTTTACCCATAAGGATTGAAAAAGGATTAATTCTCCCCAGAAGCCGCCAAGTGGAGGTAAGGCTACTAGGCCTATTATTCCAATAAGGGCTCCTAAACCTGTTTTTGGCAGCCGCTTGAGTAAGCCGCCTAAATGTTCTAGGTTTCGCGTATGGGTTGCTTGGATGACATTACCTGCTTCCATAAACAGCAACGATTTGAAAAGCATATGTTGTAAAGTATGCCAAAAGAAAGCAGCTAACGCCAAAACCAGGGCCAGATCATTGTGCCAAGACCTGGCCAGAAAGGCACTTCCTAACATCATACCTAGGATACCTACATTTTCGATCGTGGAATAAGCGAGCACTTTCTTAAGATCCGTCTGTACCGAGGCAAAGAGGATCCCCACAAAAGCGGAGAGCGCTCCGATAAACAAAAATAGCCAACCCCACCAAATAGGACCTACTCCCAAGGTTAACCAAACTAAGCGTAAAAATAGGTAAAGCGCAACCTTAACCATGACGCCAGACATCAGAGCAGATACGGGACTTGGCGCAATCGAATGGGCATAAGGTAGCCAAATATGAAAGGGAACGAAACCAGCCTTTGTCCCTAATCCAATAAAGAAAGCGAGGAAGAGTAAATTAAGTTGGCCAAGGGGAAGTGTCGGGGTCACTTTGGCCCATTCCTCAAAAGCAAAGCTCCCAGTCTTGGCATATAGGAACAAGGACGCAGCCGTTAAAAAGACTGTTCCAACATGGGTCATGACGAAATAAATGTAGGCGGCCTTGCGTGTTTGATATTCTTCATGCTCATAAAGGACTAAGAAGAACGAGAATAAAGACATCATTTCCCACATCAATAAGAAGGAAAAGCCATCAGCAGCCAGCACTACTCCCAACATACTGCCTAAAAACAGAAACCAAGCAATATAAAAGGATCCGAGTGATTTCTGCTTTTCTTCATATTCCTTAAGGTAACCCATTGCATAAAGGGAAGCTAAGATTTGACCTATTAGTAAAATTAAAAGGAAGAAAACACTCAGCCCATCCACCTTCCAAGTCAGTGAAAGGTCAGCGCCTTCTTCCGTATAAAATCTTAATCCCGTTTTAACCCAACTCATGTCCCGAGTCGACATAATTGCCCCCCAAATAAGCCCAATTCCAGCCAAGGCGATACTTAAACTCATAAATAATTGTCGAACTGCTCGGCTTCCCTGATTAAACATTTAATGGTTACCCCCTGCTGATATTATGTATCATTGCTATATAGATAATTCCTTCGCTTTTTAGACGACTTACTAATCATATGCAAAAATTGCATAAACATCAAGGAACAAGAAGAGTCTCTTCCTTCTGTAATTTAGCATATAACTTCAAATTATCAGGTATAGCTATTAATTACTCGATATCTCTTTAATTGACCATCTTGCATAAAAAGAGGAGCTAAATGTTTGTTTATGCTTTTTTCGATTGTTTATTGTATAAAGTTACTGACCTTACAGGAAATATGAAGTCTATGTTGAAATTATTAAGTGTAATTTTCGTTTAAAGTGAAGAATTTGCTTGCTCTCATTCAAAGGGGTTAGTACAATACATATTGAACTAACCCTATCAAACCCTACCACTTAAAAGTATTATTATTAATTCGAATTCACATGCTAAGTAGAGGCTAGGTTATAAATTAAAATCGAGAAAGAGTGTGTTGATAGTATTGAATGAAATTGCGCAGGAATTAAACAAGCAGATTCAAAGCGAAAACCTCTATATCTATGAGCTCTTATCTGACTTAGGGAAAAAGTTATATTTCCCTAAAGGTATACTTACTCAATCAGCCGAAGCCAACCAAAAGGCATTCCGTTTTAATGCGACGATTGGAATCGCCACTGAACAAGATCAACCGATGTATTTACCGGTTATTCAGGAAAGTTTATCCTCCTATCAGCCCAAAGATCTTTATCAATATGCTCCACCTGCTGGAAAACCTGAATTAAGAAAGATCTGGCGGGAAAAGATGCTTGTCGAGAATCCTTCCTTAAATGGGAAAACATATGGTCAACCGATCGTTACTAATGCTCTGACGCATGGTTTAAGCATTGTCGCTGACCTGTTCGTAGATGTCAACGATCCTTTGATCTTGCCTGATAAACTATGGGAAAATTACAACCTGATTTTTGGAGTGCGTCAAGGGGCTAAGATCGTTACCTTTCCTTTCTATACTGACAACGGGAAAATTAATGTTGTCGGCATGAAGGAAACTTTGCTTTCACAAAAACAACATGGCAAAGCCGTCTTACTTTTGAATTTCCCGAATAATCCTACTGGTTATACGCCTAATGAACTAGAGGCTGATGAAATTGTTAAAGTGATCAAAGAGGTTGCTGAAGCGGGAATTAATTTAGTGGTTATCACTGATGATGCTTACTTTGGCTTGTTTTATGAGGACTCTATCCAAGAATCTTTATTTGGCAGGCTCGCTAATCTTCATCCTCGGGTTTTAGCTATTAAAATAGATGGTCCCACTAAAGAGGAATATGTTTGGGGCTTTCGAGTTGGCTTTATCACTTTTGCTGCTGAAACGAGCGGTCTCTTGAATGCCTTGGAGAATAAAGTTTTAGGAATTATCAGAGGAACATTTTCTAGTGGTTCTCATCCTTCACAAACTTTTGTATTACAGGCCTTACAAGCGCCGGCTTTTCCAGCTCAAAAACAACAAAAGTTTACTATTTTAAAACAGCGTGCTTTGAAAGTAAAAGAGATCCTTGCCAATAAAAAATATCAGGCTGTCTGGGATTACTACCCGTTTAATTCTGGCTATTTTATGTGTTTAAAGCTTAAAAATGTAGAGGCTGAAAAATTACGGCTTCACCTGCTTGAACGCTACGGGGTTGGCGTTATTTCGCTTGAGGAAAGAGATGTTCGTATTGCCTTCTCCTGTGTGGAAGAGCAGGATCTTCAAGAATTATTCGATCTTATCTATCAAGGAGTTAGAGATTTGGAGAAGTCTTAAGTCTTTGTATTGTTTATCAGGATAAAAACGATTAAACTAGTGGGCATTGTAGATGACGGTGAGGAAAGCAATTGGTAAGCTGTTTATTCAAAAATTGGATTAATTGGTGTAGGGAACAAGTTTTGGTAGCTAATTGGACAAATTAACATTTTATATAGACAAAGCTTTTTAGGCGATTAGTTCTTTATGGGGCAGAAAGCTATAAAACGCAAATACTTTAATTCAAGGATTGTGTTAATGGATGAATTTGGGTTGGAGTATGATAAAGGATGAGGCATAATGAAGCTTATTCTTAGCCATGTACCAGCAAATTATATAACCACCGATAGACAGACTGAGCGTGATCTGTTTGATGCGCAAGGGCGATTACTCTTAGCCAAGGGCAAGGTGGTTACCGCAACTATCATGGAACTTCTCCTTTCACGTCAATTATACCTTCTTGAAAATGGGTTTGAGCTGAAAGAAGCTGATCCGAAACAGAGCGAGTGTGCACAAAAAACCTTTTCAACAGAGTTATATCAACGAATTGTAGGATCAATGCAGCGGATTTATTCTGATGCTCGTTTAGTTAGCACACAAAGCATTAACGAAACTAGGGATATTGTTGAAAGTATAGTTTGCGAAATTGAGCAAAATGGAGCTTGTATTAATTTCAATCAATTTCGCACCTTCGATAATAACACCTACATACATTCTGTTAATGTCGCGCTATTGACTGCTCTAATTGCGCTTAAAAGTGGTTTCACGGGTGAGTATTTACGCATTATAACCCTTGGCGCCCTCCTTCATGATTTAGGTAAACTTATGATTCCCTTATCGATCCTTAATAAACCTTCTGGGCTAACGGAAAGTGAGTTCGAAATTGTCAAGCAACATCCACTTCAAGGTGAATATATGCTGGAGAATGTTTCTGTTCCGTCAGAAGTTTTAAGTGAAATTAGCCAACATCATGAACGTTGGAAGGGGCAGGGATACCCTCGTGGTTTGAGAAACCGGGGCATTCATCCTTTTGCTCAAATAGTTGCGGTAGCTGATGTTTTTGATGCCTTAACAGCTGATAGGCCCTATCGTAAAGGGTTTCCACCCTATCATGCTCTAGAGATTGTCATCTTAGGAGCGGGTGTGGATTTTTCCACAGAGGTCGTTCAAAATTTCAAGCGTTCCCTTGTGCTTTATCCGGAAAATTCGATTGTAACTTTAAATACTAAAGAGGTGGGTAAGGTAATAGCGATCCCCTGCGATTATCCAACTCGCCCCTTAGTACGCGTCTTGTTTGATGAGAATGGTAAGTTTGTTAATGAAGAGAGAGTCATTGACTTACTTGAAGATTATACCTGTTTTGTCAACCAAGTTGATTTTTAAATAGTTTGTCTTATTTGATTGGGCATATTAACTGATATAAGAAAAACCCTCACCTGAGGGTTTTTCTTAATTAAAGTTGCCTGATGGAGGTAATTTTGAGATACTATAAATTAAATGGATCTCTAAAAATAAAGGAGGCATAAATTTGTTGCATAATATTAGAAGGATCTTTGTGGAAAAAAGGGAAGGCTTCAATATCGAGGCTCAAGGTTTATATGCTGATTTTAAAGAAAATTTAGGCATCGAAGGCTTGGCTAGAGTTAGAGTCGTAAATCGTTACGATATTACAGGTATTTCGGAGGAGGAGTATGCCAAATCCCGACCGATTATTTTTGCAGAACCACCTTTAGATTTTGTCTATGAGGAAAACCTAGAGCTTGCTGTTGAAGATAGAGTTTTCGCTATGGAATATCTCCCAGGACAATATGATCAAAGAGCTGACTCTGCTGCCCAATGTGTTCAAATCCTTACGCAAAACGAACGTCCGGGGATTTTTTCAGCCAAACTAATTATTCTCCAAGGTTTATTAACCGATCAGGAGTTCGCTAAAATCAAGGCCTATTGCATTAATCCAGTGGAAGCTCGGGAAGCCTCTTTGGCTAAGCCGGAAAGTCTTTTCACAGAAGTCATGCTTCCAGAGGAGGTAGAGCTGCTTAAGGGTTTTATCAGCAAAACGACTGAAGAACTTCAGGATTTTTGGTCGGGTTTGGGTTTAGCCATGAGCTTTGAAGATTTGCAATTTTGTCAGACCTATTTCCAAGCTGCTGAAAAAAGAGACCCCAGTCTTACGGAAATTAAGGTGATCGATACTTACTGGTCTGATCATTGTCGGCATACCACGTTCTTGACCAAAATCGAAAAGGTGGAAGTGGAAGTAGGCCGTTTCACAGACCCTATCCAGGCTGCTTATCGGGAATACTTAGAATCACGGGCTTATGTCTACGGAAATCAGGAGCACGACAGAGATGTTTGCCTGATGGATATTGCTGTGATAGGTATGAAGGAACTCAAGAAAAAAGGGCAACTTGAGGATTTGGATGAATCCGAGGAAATTAATGCTTGTAGTATTGTTGTCAACGTTGATGTGGACGGGCAGGCTGAAGAATGGTTGGTTATGTTTAAAAATGAAACACACAACCATCCCACCGAGATTGAACCTTTTGGGGGAGCAGCTACTTGTTTGGGCGGAGCAATCCGAGATCCATTATCTGGACGAACTTATGTTTATCAGGCCATGCGGGTGAGTGGCTGTGCTGATCCAAGAAAGAAGGTTGCAGAAACCTTACCGGGGAAGTTACCCCAGCGCAAAATTACCACCGGGGCGGCTGCGGGGTATAGCTCTTATGGCAATCAGATCGGGATTGCCACAGGGCAGGTCACAGAAGTTTATGATGAAGGCTTTGTAGCTAAACGCATGGAAATAGGGGCTGTGATTGGCGCTGCACCCCGCAGGAATGTTGTGCGCAAACTTCCGGAGACGGGAGATCTTGTGATTCTTGTGGGAGGGAGGACAGGGCGGGACGGGTGTGGAGGAGCGACAGGTTCCTCTAAAGAACACACCCTGGAATCCTTGGTTGCCTGCGGAGCAGAGGTGCAAAAGGGCAACCCACCGACGGAACGAAAGATTCAAAGGCTTTTCCGAAATCCCAAGGTCAGTGTTCTGATTAAGAAATGCAATGATTTTGGGGCTGGTGGTGTTTCCGTGGCGATCGGTGAATTAACTGAGGGTTTAAGCATTGAGCTTGACGCTGTACCTAAAAAATATGAGGGGCTTGACGGGACAGAATTAGCGATCTCTGAGTCCCAAGAACGGATGGCGGTGCTTGTGGCACCGGAAGATGTCGAGGAATTTAAGAGTTTAGCTCAGACTGAAAACCTGGAAGTCACAGTGGTTGCCCGAGTCACTTCCGACCGAAGATTGAAAATGTTTTGGCGCGAGCGGCTGCTGGTGGATATTAGCCGAGATTTTCTGGATACCAACGGCATTAAACAAAAAACCTTGGTCAAGGTTGAGCCCCCGGAGGTTAGTCAAAATTATTTCGCGCAGATTCCGCAGGCTGTAGCCAAGGAATTAGCCGATCTTCGTCAAGCTTGGCTGATTAATTTAACGGATTTAAATGTTTGTAGTCAGAAAGGTCTGGTGGAGAGATTTGATGCGACGATAGGGGCTGGGACTGTTTTACTCCCGTTTGGAGGTAAGCATCAGGCTACACCGGCGGAGGGTATGGTCGCTAAACTACCCCTGTTGCACGGTGAGACGACTAAGGCTACAGTGATGACGTATGGTTATAATCCTTTGTTAGCTAAATGGAGTCCTTTTCACGGCGCTTTTTATGCCGTAATCGAGGCGGTGACTAAAGTGGTAGCGATTGGTGGAGCTTACCAAGATGTTCGACTTACACTCCAAGAATATTTTGAAAAGCTGGGTCAAGACGCAATAAAGTGGGGTAAACCTTTTGCAGCCTTGTTAGGGGCTTTTTACGCCCAAAAGCAATTGGGAATTCCGGCCATTGGTGGTAAAGACAGTATGTCTGGTACCTTTATGGACCTTACAGTACCGCCTACTTTAGTTGCTTTTGCCGTGGCAGTTCTAGATGCCCGTCAGGTTGTCTCTCAAGAGTTCAAAGGCTTTAACAGTCAGGTTGTGCTACTTCAGGCAACGAGGGATCAACAAGAACTCCCTGATTTTAAGGTGTTAGCCGCTAACTTTGCCAAAGTAACTGAGTTGATTCGTGCCGGTCAGGTAATGGCTTCACAGACTGTTAAAATGGGGGGACTGGCGGCGGCCATCAGCAAAATGGCTTTTGGCAATCGAATCGGCATAAAGTTTAATAACTATATCATACCAGAGAGTTTATTTGCGGCAGATTATGGTTCTGTTATCCTGGAAATTGATCAACAGGCTGATTTACCTGCACTCTTTGATCAAGTTAACTACCGTTTGCTGGGCAGAACCCAGGAAAGGGCAAGCATAGAGCTTAATGATCTGGAAATTTCATTGGAAGCAGCGATGACGGCTTGGGAAAAGCCGTTGGAGAAGATCTTCCCCACCCAAACTGAAGTTGTTGCTCAGCCGCGCTCCTTTAGTTACGGACTAAGAAATTTGCAGAAGCCAGTTCTGAAAGTGGCCAAACCACGAATTTTTATGCCGGTTTTCCCTGGTACAAACTGTGAGTATGATTCAGCCAAAGCTTTTGAAAGGGCCGGCGGGCGTGTGCAGACTTTGGTGATCAGAAACCTTAGTGCATTCGAGGTGGAACAGTCTATTGAAGAAATTGTTAAAGGGATAGAGAAGTCGCAAATTATTATGCTCCCAGGGGGATTTAGTGCCGGGGATGAACCGGATGGTTCTGGAAAATTTATTGCTGCGATGTTTAGGAACCCCCGAATTAAAGAGGCAGTAACCCAACTCATCCAAGACAGGGACGGCTTAATGTTGGGAATTTGTAATGGTTTTCAGGCTCTAATTAAGTTGGGTTTGGTACCTTACGGTGAAATCAGAGAAATTAACGAGGCTTGTCCAACATTAACATTTAATAAAATCGGCCGTCATATTTCCTGTATGGTTCAAACTAAAGTAGTTTCTACTCTCTCTCCGTGGTTTAGTGGTGTCGAATTAGGGTCAATCCACACGATTCCCCTTTCTCATGGTGAGGGTCGCTTCGTGGCTAAGCAGGACGTTATCGAGCAGCTGATAGCTAACGGTCAAATTGCCACTCAATATGTGGATTTAGAGGGTCAGCCTAGTAATGATATTAGATATTCACCTAACGGATCGTTTGAAGCAATTGAAGGAATTACCAGCCCTGATGGTCGAATACTAGGAAAGATGGGACATTCGGAGAGAACAGGTTCGCAAGTGGCGATGAATGTTCCTGGGAATAAAGATCAAGCTATTTTTGCTGCTGGGGTAGACTACTTCTCTTAGAAAATTGGGGGATTAATGTGGTAGACAACAAGAGGATACAGCGTGAAAAGAAAACGGTTGAAATGATGCTGAAGATTTATTGCCAAAAAAACATTATTCTCAAATTGACCTTTGCGAGGATTGTCAGACACTTAAAAATTATGCACATAAACGACTTGACCGCTGTCAATTTGGAGAAAATAAACCGACTTGTGGTAAATGCTCTGTACATTGCTATAAGCAGGCTCAACGTCAGAAAATTATCAAGGTAATGAAGTTCGCTGGACCTAAAATGTCGAAGATAATGAAAGGTCAAGCACAACAAGGTGGTGAGGGGAATTCTATTTGAGGTTATTTTACTAATAACTTTTTTACAGGTGATTTTCTTAGGTACAGTTATCTTTTTTGAAAATAGAGATCCAGCCAAAACCATAATTTGGCTATTGGTTCTTGGATCGCTTCCGATTTTTGGGACGCTCCTTTATTTGGTATTTGGACGGGTCGTTCGAAAACGGAGGCTTTTTCGCCGTAGACATTTTGGTAATAACAGGCTCGAACAAATTCTTCAAAATGAGCGAAGTAAATTGACCGCTGATGATCTTAACATGGAGAGCGCTTTGCCAAAAAAAAATAAACTGGTTAGACTTTTGTTTAATGATAATCTAGCCCCTCTGACAGTCAATAATCATTCAGAAGTTCTTACGAATGGGGAAGAGACGTTTAAAGCAATCTTTGTAGCTTTGAAAACTGCTAAGAATCATATTCATTTGGAGTATTATATTTTTAAAGATGATCTGGTAGGTAGGGATATTCAAAATATTTTAATTACAAAAGTCAGTGAGGGTGTTAAGGTTCGGGTTTTACTTGATGGTTGGGGAAGTATAACAATGGCTAAACGCTTGCGAGAGTTAAAGAGGGCTGGGGTTGAAACAGCCTGGTTTTCACCAATTCGTTTTCCTTTTTTATCCAGCCAACTAAATTTGCGTAATCATCGGAAAATCATTGTTGTGGATGGTCAGGTGGGTTTTGTTGGGGGGCTGAATATTGGGGATGAGTATTTGTCCCGGAGCAAACGATTTGGATTTTGGCGGGATACTTTTTTAAAATTAGAAGGGGAGTCTGTTCACCTACTACAAAAGGTATTTATACATGATTGGTATTACGTCAATCGTGAAAAACTTCATGGACGAAAGTATTTTCCTAAACCTAAGCTAGTAGGGAATCAGCTAATTCAAATTGCGGCAAGTGGTCCTGATTCGGATTGGGAGACCATTTTACAAGTTTTTTTTGCTTCAATGGCTGGCGCTGAAAAAACTATCTACATCGAGACACCCTACTTTATACCTGATGAAAGTACATTAATGGCCCTAAAAACAGCGGCCTTAAGCGGTTTAGATGTTAAGATAATTTCTCAAGGTATTCCTGATCACAGACTGACTTACTGGGCTTCCCATTCCTATTTTGAACAGTTACTTGCTGCAGGTGTGCAGATTTTCCAGTATCAAAGGGGAATACTTCATGCCAAAATCTTGATTGTTGATGGGCAATTAGGAAGTGTTGGATCGACAAACTTTGATACTCGAAGTTTTCGTTTGAATTTTGAGATTAGTGCCTTTATTTATCATAGCGATTTTGCGATGCGTCTGGAAAGAGATTTTAATCAAGATCTGGAGGACAGCGCTGAAATAATTTTTGAACAATTTCAGCAACGTCCGTGGACAGAGCGTTTTAAAGAATCTAGTGCGCGTTTGTTATCACCTTTGTTATAAGCTGAAAGTTCAAGGGGGAACTAGATGAAGAAGCTTGAAAGTGAGTTTGTCATATCTACAGTCCAAATTAAGGAGATTGCCTGGAAATTCCAAAGAGCAATGGAGTTAGGTCTATCCGGAGAGCAGAGTTCTTTAAAAATGTTACGTTCTTTCTTGAGGCCACCGACTGGGGAGGAAACTGGGAACTATCTTAGTCTGGATTTTGGAGGGACAAATGTTCGGGCAGCCCTGATTGAACTTTGCGGGCAGGGTCAGTTTAGGCAAATTAGTTATAAAGCAGACCTCTTGTTAGATCCAGTGACTGGGTATGATTTAGGCTCCGCGGATGTAGCAGCGGAAGAATTGAATTCTTTCCTGGCTGGGCTTATTGACGACGTTTTAAAGACTTTACCTGAAGGTAATTATGGTTTGGGATATACCTTCTCGTTTCCTTGTGACCAAGTGAACCTCCAACAAGCCCGCTTGCTTAGTTGGGTAAAAGGATTTCAAACCAAAGGTGTTGTAGACCAAGACATTGGAAAATTACTCCGAAATGCTTTAAACAAGCGTAATCTTCAAGACAGAGTTACACTTAAAGCAATTCTTAATGACACGGTTGCAACGTTATTAAGCGCAAAGTATCGGGACAAAGAGGTCGACATAGGCTCGATTATAGGTACTGGACACAATACTTGCTATTTGGAACCTCATGAGCCCATCTGCAGCGAGCCCATGATCATAAACGTGGAAGCAGGCAATTTTAATGAAATTGCCTTGAACAACTATGATCAACTGTTAGACCGTCAGAGTGAAAACCCTGGAGAACAGTGCCTCGAAAAGATGGTTTCAGGCAAATATATTAGCGAACTTTTTCGTCTGATCAGCTTTGACTGGATCGAACAAGGGCTACTTCTTAAAATCAGGGATAAAAAGTTTTTTGCTGAGCCCTATTCCCTAAGAGGGGAAGATTTATCTGAACTCCTAGCGGATAGAACTGTTAAATTATCCGGGGTTGCAGCTTGGCTAGGGAAGTATAGTGCCGGGGTTAATAGTACTCTAGAATCCCGAAGAAACTTTGTTAAAATCGCTGCACTTGTCGCTTCGCGTTCGGCACGCTTAGTCGCTGCTACGTATATAGGAATCGTGCTCCAGCTTGATCCATTAGTGAATCGTAAACACGTAATTGCTGTCGATGGATCTTTATATGCCAAAATGCCTGGTTATGCAGCGCACCTTAATAGGGCCTTGCAAGAAATATTAGGATCAAAAGCTGAGAGTGTCACTATCAGAGCAAGCCAGGGAGGTTCAGTTGTGGGAGGAGCAATTGCAGCGGCTTTGGCTTTAACGCCGAATACATTATCCGAAGATTAAAAGACTTAGCTTTAAGAAAGGATGAGAGATTTTGTCAGAATATAGGGGGGTAACTGTTGTCCGAGAGGCTAACGTATATTTTGAAGAGAAAGTAACCAGTCGAGTGATTAAATTTAATGATGGTTCACACATGTATTATCGCCGTGTATCCTGTTATCATGGATTCGGCGATTTTTTGTTGTTTGGATGATCAAGTCTAAGAATAGAAATAATTATTGAGCAAGAATTTTCTGCTGCCTAAAGAGTATAAACTATTTCTTGATTTGGAATAGCTAATTTTATAAGGTTAGAAAGGATTGAAATCAATGGGTAAAATAATTGTGGTAGGTGGTAACTTTGCGGGGTTAACAAGTGCCCTAGAGCTAAAGCGAAAACTAGGTAACAGCCATGAAGTAATCATGATTTCTAAATTACCATATTTTCTGTTTGTTCCGTCCTTGATTTGGGTTCCATTGGGAAAGAGAGAAATAAACGATATTATTGTACCCTTAGAACCTGTAACTTCTAAAGCACAAGTTGATTTCATTTGCTCAGAAGTTACGCAAATATTACCTGAAGAGAAAATTGTCAGATGCCTGGATAAAGATTTTAGTTACGACTATTTAATAATTGCTACTGGTCCAGAATGGAGCTACAACCAAGTGGAGGGCATAGGACGGGAAAATAACATTTCATACATCGTCACACCCGAGACTTCAATGGAAACCCGTAAACGTTGGACTCAATTTATGAAGAATCCTGGTCCGGTGGTTATTGGCGCAACTCAAGGTGCGCAGTGTACTGGACCGGCTTATGAATTTCTGTTTAACTTTGAGAAACGATGCCGAGATGTAGGTATTAGGCATAAAGTAGATATTACGTTTATTACCCCTGAACCTTTTCTTGGACACTTGGGTATGGAAGGAATCACTGGCAGTAACGTTATCCTAAAAAAACTTTTACCTATTTTCAAGATTAGCTATATAATTAACTCGGAAATCGAAAAGGTTACGGGCGAAACTATTCAGCTTAAAACTGGGCAAAATCTTCCCTTTCAATTTTCCATGATCATGCCAATTTTTAAAGGAGCGAAAGTTGTCAGAAATTCAAAGGACTTAGGAAATGATAAGGATTTTCTACCAGTTAACGATGCATATCAACATAAAACCTATCCAAATATTTTCGGTGTAGGTATAGCTGCTGATTATCCAGTTCAATTTAAGACTCCCGTGCCAGTAGGTTTGCCAAAAACCGGATACGCGGCCGATGTATCTGCGAAAACCGCTGCCGAAAACATAGTGAGGTTAATAAATGGAAACAATCAGTTAAAACAAAAACCGATGGGTAATATCCCGGATTTGTGTATTATGGATGCTGGTGATAAAGAGATGTTTAGCATAGCCGATAGGCTTCTTAAACCGCGTAAGTTTTCCATTGTCTTACCTAACCCTGTTTACGATATTGGCAAAATAATATTTGAAAAATATTACTTATGGAAAGTAAAACGTGGCTATAGCTGGATGCCTTAGATTTTGAAAGTCGATTTGCCGTGCTATTGACAATAGGTGTAGTGATATCGCCGGTGCTCTGGTTTCAGGGATGCTTGATGTTATTATTTGTGGAAAATATATGATAAGGAGTTTGTGTAAGAGTGGACTACAGGTTTAGGACCGGTCAGACTTGCATTTTGGCCGGTCCAGATAAGATTCAATGCTATTTAAGGTAGACCTAAACGTCGCAGTAAAGGGGCACTTGCTCGTTTTAACATAGGTAAGCCTACACGTCGTAGAAGTGGTAGACAAACCCAATGGATAAGCGGAGGTCCAATCCTCTTGGCAATAGGCGGTCCTAACCTTTGAGCAACATGTGGGCCGAAGTGCCTAACCAGAAGTGGACCAAACTGCCTAACTAAGGGTGGACCGATGCGTTGGATAAGGTTAATGCCCTGTTTGACTATTAATTGATCCATAAATTACCTCCCCCTTTTTTTAGTGAGGGTTACTTAAAAGGTCTTCTGATAATTTGACAAGACCTACAGTTTCAGGAAGAAACCCTTATTCCAGTTATTTAGCTACTATATCTAGTGGCAGAAGATATAGAAATAACAAATCCGGCTTCTTGAAAGGAAATACTTTCCACTATAAATTATGAATTTAATGGAAAAAAGTTCCATTATAGCGGTACGCTTTTTACTTTTCCTTTTTAAAAAGTACTCTAGAATAGCAAGGATTAGCATCATTTTAATTCCAATTTATGCTTGAGAAAGTTAATATTTGTGCAAGCTTCTTTTCGCTTTTTCGGTTATACTATAATTATGTAGTAAGCTAGCAATAGTATAAGAATCTTAAGTATTTGATCATGTGGATATTGGAATTTGATTCACTAGTTTAGTAACTTAATAAATCGTACTCTGGGTTGGATTCAAGATATTTAAGGGGGTTGGGGATTATTCGTTGGGTAATAGTTCCATTATTAATTATTTTATTAAATATATTTTTTGGATATTGGCGGGCAAATGTTAAGAAGTTTTCACTTCAATGGTTCTTATCTGTTCATCTTCCAGTTCCTTTTGTGATTTTCTTGCGTATCCATGAACATTTAGGTTGGCATTGGACGACTTATCCCTTGTTAGTAGGATCATATTTCTCCGGACAATTTATGGGTGCCAAACTTTATAGGATATGGAGCAAGCAAGCTCGTGTAACCTCATGTCTATTATTTGACTTAGTTCGTAACTGGATGATCTCCTAGCATAAATCTTTGTCAATAATTGATGGATATCTTGTTGGAATTTACTTGTATATTTCTGGATCAACAAGTGGTAATGGTTTTGATAGCTAGATGGATCGGGCAAGACCTACTCCTAAAGCAACCCCGATAAACCCTACAAAGATGCTAAGTGTGGTATATAATCCTGCTGTCCAATAACTTCCGCCTTCAAGCAACATGATTACTTCATAGCCAAAAGTTGAGAACGTGGTGTAAGCTCCTAAAAAGCCTACTCCGATGCCTAAACGCCAAATCGGGTCGAGTGTGAACCTCTCCAGAAATAAGATGTTGAGAAAGCCTAACAAAAATGCGCCGCTAATATTGATGATAAAAGTAGGTAGGGGGAAACCTTGATTCCATTTGCTGGAGACCCAGAGACCTAAACTATAGCGTGAGAGTGTTCCTAAAGCCCCTCCCAAAGCAATAGCAAGTATTTTTAGCATTTTTTTCACCTCTTTGATACAGAAAGTATAACTTTTGTGTGGTAATAGTGCAACCAAGGTATTTCCTTTTCTGGGGTTTTTATAAAGATAAATCTTCTGCTTTATTTGAGTAAAGGGAAAATCCAGTGAAATTAGTATAGGAATAATCCTAGAAATCTGTTTAAAATAATGATATTATGATAATTATATTAAATAAATTTATTTATTATGAAGGAGGATATTGTAATGGTGAAATGCGGAAAATGTGGGATTGAAGTTTCTGAAGAGGATACTTATGAAGATCAGGGTTTAAAGATTTGCGAGGATTGCAAGATGAAGGGTAGTGCTTCACCTGCCAAGCCTTGTGGTGGAGAGAGTTAGGTTGTAGCATAGAAGAACCTAACCTAAAGTTTAAACAGCTAGGCCTTGGCCTGGCTGTTTAATATTTGTTGTAGTAAAACCCCTAGTTTAACCAAGTACCAGAATTAATTATTATACCTTATAATTCAGTGGGGGGAGCGATCACCCTTCGCCGCGCAGTGTACCTTTTGCGATAGGCGACTTGGGCGAAACTCATTCTCAGCCGTGTGAGCATTCTCTATCAGTTAGAGGCTTTGGCGTTAGTCTCCACATAACACTATTTATAATTAATTTTAAAGTCCAAGAAAGGATAATTTTCACCCTAAAAGTAAACAATCTTATTGGGTAAGAGTATATTTAAAATTAAGAGGTGTGCGCAATGACTGATAAAGATGATAATCTTGATCTAGCCAATCAAGTCGCGAAAAAAGTAAAAACACGCAAAATATTTCTTATGTTGAGTTTGTTAGTTGTACTTCTGGGGGTATCGGCCATAACAACTATGCATTTTACCTCACAACCAAATTTTTGTGCTTCTTGCCATGAGATTGCACCTCAAGTGGTTGCTTGGGGACAAGGTCCTCATAAAGCTGTAAGTTGTTTAGAATGTCATGCTGATCCAGGGACAGTGGGGTATGTAGAACGTAAGTTGGCCAGCTATAAGGAAGTCTATGAACATTTTACCAATAAAGTTCCTAGCAAAATCAAAGCTAAGATTAATATTGCCTCTTGTATTGCGTGCCATAGTGGTAGTAACCAATATCCTAAGGCTAAGAATATCAAACTAGTATCTGGCGATCGAGCTCCGGCTATGAATCATTCGGCAATTCTTAAGAATAATACGTCTTGTTTAACTTGTCATGGAAATGTTGGTCACCAAGCAGCCCTTACACAACAAGTACCTAATTCAGAGGGTTAAATTAGAGATTGAGTAGTATTCGATAGTTTCCATTTGTTACAGTTCAGTAGCAACACGAGCCGGTTCACACGATATTAGAGGTGAATCGGCTAGCCTTGTATCTCAAAATGGTAAAGGGGGATGATGAAAATACAAAATAAATGTGGAATGACCAAGGTGAGAATCTTAGAGCAAAAAACAGTGAATGGAATCCCAGTGTATTTGGGAATAGGGGTTAATCCAGGGAATTCTCCTTACCAATTCTTTGTTGCATGGGGCGAAATAGTCTTGTCATCAGGGGTGATTAGCACGTTTAATAGTGATACTTCTGAAGATGGACAAATCTGGTTTATTGATGAGGAAGAAGCAGAGCTAATGTATGTCAATTATAAGGCAAATTAATGACCCAAACTGTGATTAGTTGATTTTTTAAAAGTAGGCATGTGATTAATGAAATTTAGTATTCATAAATTATGATCTTGCCATAATACATCAAAGGTCTAAAAATCAGGATTAAAGGTTGGAATGAGTAGTTGGAATGACTTGCTAATAGGGTTGCATGACACATATAATATAAGAGAGAGGTGGGGATTAACCATGGAAACTTATCGGGTAAAAGTTGGTACTAATGGGGAGATCGTATTGCCCACAGTATTGAGTGATATGTTAGGCTTGGTAGTCGGAGATAGTATAGAGTTATGTGTAGATGCAGAAGGTAAACTTATCGTACGAACGGCGGAACGTTCTGTTGGACCCTTGTCAGATTTCTTTGAAGATCTTATTTTGGGTGACTTGAGGAGAGCTGGGTGTTCTGGGGATTTACTGAAAAGTAAATTATTAGAACGTAAACTTAAGTTGAGTACTGTTCTTGACCGCTTAGCCGAAGAGGGCAACAGTTCGCACAAACATGCCCAAACTATTCAATGGCGGGAAGCTCGGGAACTAGAATTCTTGAGAATTGGTAAGGTTTCTTTAGGAGCTTATAAGCTTATGCTTACCGCCCGTAGTGTGCGCGATTTAATTGTTTTGCCGGAGGAGGTAATTAAAGAGATACCGGCTGTTTTAGAGGAATTGGAACAAGATCCCACAGAGTTCAAACGTCTAAGGGGTCCCTATTATGAAACTTATCGGGTTTCGTTTAATAGTGGAACAAAGGATTTCCGGGTGATTTATACGATATTCGCACCCCAAAACCTAGTAGTTATCTTGACTATCGGAGAACGAAAGGTTATTTATGAACGTCTTAATGGGATAGGCTAGAATTGATGGACAATCAGGAAGGGTACATTTAAGCAGACCTACTTAACCAAATTACGCTCGTTTACTTGGTTATGTATACAGTATTTTTTTATAAAAATAACTAGACTAGTGTTTAAAAGGAATGTATACTCACATTAACACTTAGGTTTTGACTTTGACCTGCGTTGATGTGAGCAAAGGTGCTCTAAAGAAGCGATAGCTTTTTTAGGGCACCTTTTTATTATTTAATAGAAGGGGGAGAATTTAATGGGTTTGAATAATGGAGATATTTCTTTTGTACTTATTAGTACCGCACTTGTTCTTTTTATGACGCCGGGCTTAGCTTTCTTCTATGGGGGTATGGTTCGTAAAAAACATGTTCTATCAATTATGATGCAGAGTTTCGTTGCAATTGGCGTGGTTACCGTACTATGGACATTAGTTGGTTATTCTTTAGCCTTTGGTCCGGATTATGGTCATATTATTGGTGGCCTAGATTGGTTTGGGTTAAAGGGAGTTGGTTTGGAAGCTAATTCTGATTATTCCTCGACGATTCCACACATGTTGTTCTTTGCCTTTCAACTTATGTTTGCAATTATTACTCCAGCAATCATAACAGGATCGACAGCTGAGCGTTTGCGTTTTCCAGCATTTATCCTTTTTATTGCTTTCTGGAGCATGTTGGTTTATGTACCACTTACTCATTGGGTTTGGGGAGTAGGTGGTTGGTTGCGGGAGTTAAAGCTTTTAGATTTTGCTGGCGGGACTGTCGTGGAAATCGCTTCTGGGGTTTCTGGATTAGTAGCGGCACTTGTTGTTGGCAAAAGACATAAAAAGGGCAAGGAAGCCTCTATACCTCATCATTTACCTAATGTTCTGTTAGGTGGCGGGATACTCTGGTTTGGTTGGTTTGGGTTCAATGCCGGAAGCGCTCTTGGAGCTAATGGTATTGCAGTATTGGCACTGGTTACCACTCATATTGCTGGGGCAACAGCGATGTTAGGTTGGATGTTGATAGAGACGTTCCACCGTGGTAAACCTACAGTGTTTGGTGCAATTAGTGGAGCAATTGCTGGTCTGGTGGCAATTACACCCGCCGCCGGGTTTGTCTCACCAACGAGTGCTATGCTAATCGGTTTTGTGGCGGGGGGCTTGTGCTATTACTTTGTAGGTGTTTTAAAAGAGAAGTTGGGTTATGACGATACATTAGATGCTTTTGGAATTCACGGAATTGGTGGTACTTGGGGGACGATTGCAACAGGAATTTTTGCTAGTTTATCTGCTAATCCACAGGGGGCTAATGGGCTATTTTATGGGGGAGGAATTCACCCTGTTTTGATCCAACTTTTGGGAGTTGTAGTAGCTTATGTTTTCACGGGTGGGATGACTTTCTTGATTCTTAAATTCATAGGGGTGCTGACTCCGTTACAAGCCACAGAGGATGAACAAGAATATGGGTTAGATCTCTCGCAGCATGGTGAAAATGCCTACCCGGATTTTGATACGCCAGGTAATTTTCAATCTTCATGGAATTTAACAGATTAAAGAAAAATAACCTCACAACGAAAAGGTCGCTGCGCAAGAAGACGCAACGACCTTATTTTGCCATATCAGAAAGTATAACTCTAAACTTAAGTATCTCGAAAAGTTGAGCTTGTGAAAATAGCTCATTAGCTCAAGAGGAGAAAAAACAATAGTACGTTGTTTGGTATAGATAAATCAAAGGTGGAGATCTTTTATACGCAGATTGGTTCAATTTCTGGTATAATTTTATAGTGTTACTTGTCATGGTAGTTCTACCAACTGCAGAAAGAAGAGAAATAATATGAGCTTATTGGTAATTGATTTCGAGTTTTCTACCAAAATGTCCTATGGAAGTCCAAGAGCCTGGTTTCCTGAGATCATCGAGGTTGGTGCAGTTTTGGTAAATGAGGATGGAAGTCTCACTGAGGAACAATACAGTGCGATAATAAAACCAAGATTTTGGCCAAAATTGAACGAGGAGTGCTACGGGATTACAGGAATAAGCCAAAATGATGTGGAAAACGGGATACCACTCGAAGCAGCTTTAAATAGTCTTCAATTAATGTCGCCTGCTAAAGATACTTGGTTAATCGCTTGGGGTGATTCGGATCGAAAAGTTCTTGGAAATGCTTGTGAGAAATATGGTATTTCCTATCCCTTTGTTTATGAGAATTATATTGATTTTGGTTTTGCCTATCAAACTTTTAACAAGTTGGGAAGAATGGCCTCTTTAAAATCTGCCATTGAAGCGACAAATGTACAGATGGTCGGATTCCAACATTCCGCGCTTGATGATGCTCTCAATACTGCGTTAGTAATGCAGAAATTGATTTCGCTGGGTTGGGTGTTGGAGAAGGTTCCCTTATCTGATAATTATAATGTCTATAAGAATCAAAGGATGTGACACTCCAAAGTTAAAGCTAAGGGTGTGGAACTAATTGCGTCGGAACCAATGGCTATTGGTGAGGGAGGTTATCTATTTTTCTTTACCTAGTAGGCCCGTTTTACTTCGGTAATTTCAGCCGTTATCGAGTCCAGTGCCACAAGATCATCAGAGTTAAGTTCCTTTAAAGAGGACTTTGCGAGGGAGCGCATTGCTTCTTCCATTTCCAAAACCATAGATTTTAAAGTATTTTCAACATTTAGCGCAGCCAGATTAATATCAAGTTGTGTTTTTGTGGGGGAATCGTAATAGACCAGAGTGGTCGGAGGTTCCCACGGGAGCACTTTTAGTATTTGGTTATGGCCTAAGGCAAACAAGGGAACTGTAGCAAGAGCGACTGCATCAGCCCCTAAAGCTAAAGCCTTAAGACATTGTCCTGGAGTAAAATAGCCCCCTGAGACGATTAAGCTTATCTGAGTGTTTCTCAAATAACGTTCTGCACGTACCAAAGCGTGTAGACTCGGTATTCCGAAATCATCTTGTTTAATTGGAGGTGTGGCATGGGAGCCGCCTTGGCTTCCGTCCAGAATTATGACATCAAAACCTAAATCTACTGCTACGGCTAAGTCCTCCTCAAGGTGTCCGGTTGCCATTAGCTTTAACCCGATGGGAATACCATTGGCCCTTTCACGTAAAATTGCCATGAAACCAGGCCAATCCTCAGGAGTTACAACTCCAGGTGGAGCCGGATAGGAAACAGCTGGCTGACCGGGAGTCACTCCTCCCAGCTCTTGCGCTCTACCCTGAAGTTCCACTGCCTCTACTAGTGAACTTCCCATGTCTGCGCCTTGCCCCATTTGAACTTCCAACATATCGGCAGAGGCAATTTGTTCATTGGTTCTCGCCCCCCATTGCCAACGACAAATTTGTAAGATGTATTTTCCCGCCTCCAGCCGTTCCTCGGGTAGAAAGGGTCCTTCTCCAGAACAGATAGCCGTTTGGAGTGTTTTCGCAGCTCTGGCCAGAGCCCTCTTAGCTTCCTCACTAAGGGCTAAACCGTAGGCCATCCCGCTAATCATTAGGGGTATGTTTAGGGTGAGCGGTTTAGTGGCGTTTGGACCAAGCGTTACTCGCATATCTATCTGAGCACTTTCCTGTAAGGAAAATCTATTCATCAGCTGAGGAGCAAACATGAGGTTTTCAAAACCGTGAAAATGCTTGGGAGTGCCATTGGGTCGTGCAATAATCTTCCCGTTTTGAGCACGAAGCCCATTTTCAAATAAATTAAGAACCGAATAGCGTTGCAGGGAGGGCCACAACTCCATAAGATTTTGCGTGTATTTGTCTGAAAGCAGTCTTATGACAAAATTGTCGGTAATTTTGCTCATGACTTTACGAAAAATTGGTTTGATGAAAACCACGCATCCTAATAGGATAAGTGAAAAAAAAGCTAAAAACAGAAATAGTAAAACTAACCATCCAGGATTAGTTATGATGATTTGCATTGTATATCCTCACAGTTTTTTTGTTAGTATAACTCAGCTAACCAAGTTTTATTTTTTAACTTTACAACCAAGTCCCCTGAACTTAGCAACGCTTATTAAAAGAAGAGGAATCCCTATTTGAATCGGTAATGTATAAAACGGCCAGATTTTATCTGTAAAATCAATTACTTCCATCATACTTCTAAAGGAATAAAGGCCTACGATATTAAGAGCTAAAATTACTGGAATAATAAGCTTACGGTAATTTTTCATTTTTAATAATTGAGCCAAACCCAGAACAATAACATAGGTAAAGATACTTAGTTTAAGATAATTCCCCAAAAAGTTTGCAATCATAAAGAAGGGATCCAGACGTTCAACAAATCGTCCAATAGTTGCATAACGACTCATATGGTAAAAAGGTAAATTTAAGAAAGGAAATTCCAAACCGAAAATCGCAGTATAGGCTAATTCCGTTAAGATGCCGCCAATACCAATAGCTACGATCGTGGACAACATTATTTTTCCGGCTTTTTGATTATCTTTGATGTAGGGAAAGAAAAAGAGAACTAGGATGATTTCCCCAGCATAAGCGGTAACCGCTAATGAGCCTCGTAAGATATTGCCTATTCCATCGCCAAACACTGGCAATAATTTAGTAAAATCGTATTCGGGAATAAGTAATAGATGAATCAGAATAATTAATCCCAGTGCTATAAAAAAGAGGAAATCTGAACTTCGACCTATAACCTCCAAACCATGATACACAGCATATGCCGGCGCTAGACTAATAAGGAGCATGATGAAGGTCAGGGGAGCATCGGGCAGCATAGCTACAACGAAAAAACTAGCTACTTCACGGTAAACCATACTTCCGGTTTGAAAAACCCAAAGAATTAGAATGGCACTAACCACTTTGCCCAACCACGGTCCAAGAATCAGATCAGTATATTCTACAATAGTTTGCTTGGGAAACATTGCTCCAAGCTTAGCGGCAATCCAGGCGATAAATCCGCCGTTGGTGATAAATAGAACCGCATCCATCCAACTGTCCCGAGGGGCATATCTGCTGGTAATCATGTGGAGGAATAATATCGCAGTGGCCATAATTACCCAAAACATAATAAAGAAAACTTGACGTCCATTTATCCTGCCTTCTTCGAGCATTTTTCCACCTACTTTGTGAATTTACCATTAAAGGTTTTATTTCGTAAACCAGTTTGCATAATTTTACTGTCCACCTTAATGTTTATTTCGACTCGTGAGTACATTTTAGGCCATTGTTCTTTAATACTATCCCAAAGGGCTTTATCTTTCCTTTCGACTAGCCGTCCGATGCCTAAGATATCAGACTCGCTTTCCTGAGATTGCTTGAAGGCGGAGCTAATTTGCTCTTCAAACGCTTGATTAAGTGCTATTTCCGCCAGCTTAATATCCTCTAGGTTGTCGAGTGGATAAGCCTTGCTTTCCACTAATTCACCGCTTAGCTTTACAATAATAGTTACACTTATGTCTTTTTCTTCATTAATTTGGACACTAACTTTTTTACTAGACTGATTAAAGACGTAAGCAATTTGGCCGCGGTCACCAACGGGTACGGTAAGGCTCCCGTGTTTGTCTTCACTGTCAGCCAGCATGATGCCTTGCGTATCAGTTTTATTAAGCCAGCCGCCCAACTTTTCTGCCTTAAAGAGTGCTAGGCCATTTACTTTTAGGTTGTTTTCATTTTTGAGTTTGTCGGTTATGGTTACTTCTAAAACCGGAGCCCAAGCATCTAGGCCAGGGGTAATCATTTTTTCACTAAAATTTTTTAAAGTTATTTCCTGAACCTCCGAGGATTGAGTTTTACTATAGGAGCCTATACCGTATATTTCCTTGCTTAGTTCGCTTTCCATTGTCGGTTTGGCTTGGAGCACCTCGCAGGTGTCACCTTTTGTGACAAAAATCAGACTCCTAAAGCGAATCCCCGAGCCTCTTGTCAAGAAATCTAAAACTTCATTGAGATTTTCCTCACAGACCGCTTGACCAAGAATAATGACTTGAGTATGGGCTAAAAATGTAATCCTGGGTATTTTGGCGGTTAGATTTCGGACAGCTTCATCAAGGGATTGACCTTGAGATTCAAGAACTTCATAGGTTTGTTCAGACCCGCCTGCAGGGCCTTTTGAGCTCACACCTAGTTTTCTAGGACGCAAGATAATTTCAGATAGTTTATAGATATCTTTTCCGTCGAGCTTAATCATATCAATACCTATAGCAGTGGTAATGGCCAGGTTTTCTGTTTCTCGTTTGTTCCAACAGCCGGTTAAACTCAAAAGCAGTACCAGTATTACGGTATAGGTGATTGTTTTTTTCATGATTCTTCTTTTTCCTTTGGCGGTTTGCCCTTGGGCATGATCGACTGGCGTGTAGGGTTATTTTCTGAAACTTCAGTTGGACGTTTAGACAAAGCCCATCTTGGGGCACGGAAGACGTTTTCTTTAAAATCAGCAAAGTGTAAAGGAGCGAGAGGTTCTAGATAAGGAACGCCGAAGCTTCGTAAGGAACACAGGTGAATCAAAATAAGTAATAAACCTATAACTATACCTAGAAAGCCGAAGGTCGAAGCTAAGAACATGAGGGGAAAACGAATGATTCGGATAGCAGTGGAGGCCTCGATCGTTGGAATTGTTAAAGTGGCGATAGCAGTCATAGCGACGATAATGACTGTAGTGGGTGAGACAAATCCCGCGTTTACTACTGCGTCTCCGATAACTAAAGCCCCAACAATACTGACCGCAGAACCCACCGCACGGGGTAGTCTTATTCCTGCTTCTGTAATAATTTCGAAAGTAAATTCCATAAATAGGGTCTCGATAAAGATCGGAAAAGGTAGCCCCTCACGGACACCTCCTAAGGAGATGAGAATTTTAGTCGGCAACATTTCTTGATGGAAGGTGCTTATAGCGATATAAAAAGCAGGTAAAATCAGGGCAATATTTAATGTAAAGAAACGTAAGACACGTGTAAAGGTAGCAAAGGGAAATCTAGTGTAATTATCATCAATGGCCTCAAGCATGCCGGGAAAAGATGCAGGGACGATGAGCACAGAGGGGGTTGTATCAATTAATACAGCAACTTTGCAATTTAACAAGGCGATGGCTACCCGATCAGGCCTTTCGGTCACTATTGTCTGGGGGAAGAGGGAATACGGCGTGTCTTCAATAAATTCCTCAATGTAACCTGATTCAATAATGCCGTCGATTTTGATGCGTTTTAGTCTTTGTTTCATTTCCTGAATCAGGCTGGCAAGTGCCAAGCCTTCAAGATAAACTATATTTACTTGGGTTTGGGTGAGTGTTCCTATGGTCATTTTTTCGAATTTAAGCTTGGGGGATTTTATTCTACGCCGGATAAGTCCTCTGTTAATCTGGATATTTTCACTAAAACCGTCCCTTGGACCTCTTAAGATACCTTCAGAAGGGGACTCTTCGAGCGGTCTGTTTTCCGATCCACTTTTAATCCCTAAGGAAAAACAGACTGTTTCACCATCAAGCACTAAACCTAAGTTCCCAGTTAAGATTTCTTGAATTAAGGTATTAAGATCGTTTAGAGGCTTAACTTGACCAACAGTAAGTAGATGGTCGTAAACAACTTTATGAAGGGGTTTTTCCATAGTGTTAGTAAGACTTTGATTTCCCTGCATCAGTAATTGCAGAGTCTTTTCTAAGGACGAAGAATCTACTAGGTCATCTAGGTAGATAATGAAAGCAGCAGCAGAAGTTTCAAGACCTATTTTCAAAGGTCTTGAAACTAAGTCGCAACAATTGACCAATTCTTGCTCTAAATAGTTCAGGTTGTCTTTAAGGTTATTAGTCACAGATTGTTGATTTGGTGACCAAACTGGAGGTTCTTTAGCTTTGTTTTTAAAAGTTAAGGGAATTTTCGTTAGAAGTTTCTTTAACATGGTTGCTTCTTTCTAAGGTACTTTGTCTTGAATACAATTTACCTATTAAGGGTTTGTAACTACTGGGTTATTATAGCCAAAAGGTGGAAATGTATTCTGTTGATTCTCCTCACCGTGGGCTATTTTAATTTTCGCAGGAAAGTTAAAGGAATTTTCCCTTATTTGGTCGAATATTGTTTGAATAGTTAAATAGTACGCATTTAGATTTTAATAATATTGGAGAAACCAAAACCATTTTTAGGAGGAAAACGATATAAGAGAGGAAGATTAGTATGAAGAAACAGATTATTAACCAAGACCATGACGGTGGGAAAAATAAATACCCACAGGTGTTTCGTCCCTTAAAAGTTGGTTCGGTTAATTTGCCAAATCGAATAGTTTTTCCGGCTATGCAGGTTAATTTTGCTAACCTGGACGGTACGATTTCTAAAAAACTACAGGATTTTTATTTAGCTCCCGCAAGCGGCGGATGTGGTTTGGTTTTCACGGGTGCTGCTGTAGTCTCCTCAGATACAGTGGCCTTTGATCGGGTGATGCGTATCGACAAGGATAACTATATTCCTAGACTTAAAGGTTTATTTTCTAAGATTGAAGAGTATGGCAGTGTTCCGGGAATACAGCTTATTCACTACGGGAGGCAAGCCTTATCCTCCGTAACAGGGTCTGCTTTACTGGCTCCCAGCGCCCTACCTTGTCCCATAATGTCGCAGTATGATCCTAATTATAAAGTTAAGGAAATGACGCTTGAAGATATTACTGGTGTACGCCAAGCTTTTATCGAAGCAGCGGTTAGGGCGGCACAGGCTGGTGCCAAAGTTGTGGAGGTTCATGCTGCTCATGGTTATCTGCTTAATCAATTTTTATCGCCCTACTCAAATAGGCGTAACGATGACTATGGTGGAACAGAGTTGAAACGAGCTCGCCTGACCTTGGAAATTATTGAAGGGATTCGTGCTGGTCTTGGTTCAAGCATTGCCATCTCACTGCGGGTCAGCGGAGATGAGTTTGTCAAGGACGGTCTCACCCCAGCGTCTTTTAAAAGTCTGCTGCCACTTTTTGTTCAAGCAGGCATAGATATGTTCAATGTCACGGCAGGGGTATATGAATCTGCCGAGCGTATTATTCCAGCAAGTGATTTAGGGCCTATGCCCAATATTGAGATTACAGCGGAACTCAAAGGCTATACAAAGCTGCCTATTTGTGCAGTTGGTTTAATTACGACGCTTGAGATGGCAGAAACTATTCTGTCTTCTGATAAGGCAGATCTTGTGGCCATTGGTCGGGGTCAAATCGCTGATCCCGAAATGGTGATAAAATCTGCTTCAGGGCGGGAGACGGAGATTCAGGAGTGTATAGGGTGTAATCAATGTGAGTATTCTTCAAATGGAGACTCTCAGCTGTCTTGTTCAGTCAATCCTGAATTGAGGAGGGGCTAATAAGTCATGCCGAGCCAGCAACTTTTTGAAGCTATTATAAATATAGATATTTTTTTGGATCCGCAAATATATATGGAAAAAATGCTTAAAGCTATCTGTAACATTCTTGGTTTCCAATGTGGTACGGTAATTGAAGTTAACCAAGAGGGGGCTTGGCAATTACGGGCTACCTATATGTTGCCCCCTGAGTATGGCTCTTTGCTTATGGAAAAAAGTACTGGAGTTTCCGGACCACTAGCGGAGGCTGTGGTAAACCAACGGATTGTTGTTGTAACTGATGCTTGGTCAGAACCTAGATTGTCAAATTGGCTGGAAGTTTTACAGGAGTATAATCTTAGGACTATTATTTGGGTACCCTTGATCAGTCAAGAAGAATATTTAGGAACCTATGTTATTTATGGGACGAAGGTTCGAGCTGTCTCCACGCTAGAACTAAAGACACTCGAGCAGATTGCTTACCTAGTATCCACATGTATTACCAACAATCAATATCTTGTTGAACTAAACCAGAAAAAACTAGAGTTAGAACGTGAAATTGCTCAACGTAAAGAAACTGAAGCCAATTTGTTCAAAAGTGAAAAGCGCCTACGCACTATTCTGGAAGCGGCACCGATCGGGATTGTTCAAGTTAACTTGGAATGGGAAATAATCGAAAGCAATCCAGCTTTTAGACAAATGGTGGGCTACAGTGAGGAGGAATTGGTGGGAAAGAAAGTTGACGAGATAATTAAGTCACTTCCAGAAGATCTGGTCTTGAATAAACAACTTTTTAACGAATTAATCAACGGCCAACGAGATCAATTTCAGCTGGAGAAACGTTATTATAATAAAGAAGGTAAAATGTTTTGGGGTAACCTAATATCTTCACTAGCTCGGGAGAATGAGAACGAGTTTTCTTTTTGTATCACAATGATTGAAAATATTACTGAGCGTAAAACTATCCAGGAAGAACTATTGAAGTTTGCAAAACTAGAATCAATCGGAGTATTGGCTGGTGGAATCGCGCATGATTTTAATAATCTCTTAACTGTCATTCTAGGTAATATTTCTTTGATAAAAATGAATTTAAGTAACCAAGATAAAAACAGCAATCGACTACTTGAAGCGGAAAAGGCATCCTTGCAGGCTAAGGACTTAACTCAACAATTATTGACCTTTGCCAAAGGGGGGAAACCGCTGATTAAGAAGGTATCTATCAAAGAGTTGATTAAGGACTCAATCCAGTTTGTCTCACGAGGTTCGAGTGTAAAGTTTCAGATTACCATTGCAAACGATCTGCGGATGGCTAGAATAGATGAAGGACAAATTAATCAGGTGCTAAACAATATTTTTATTAATGCTCTTCAGTCCATGCCGAAAGGTGGGAGCATTAACCTGAAAGCCGAAAATATTTATCTTAATAAAGAAATGGGTATTCCTCTGACTAGCGGGAACTATATTCGGATTTCTATTCAAGATCAAGGATGTGGTATATTAAAGGCTGATTTGCCCAAAGTTTTTGATCCCTACTTTACGACTAAGGATAAGGGCAGTGGATTAGGTCTGGCAACCTCCTATTCAATAATTAAGAATCATAAAGGACATATTAAGGTTAAGTCGGAAGTAGGGGTTGGTTCAATTTTCGAAATTTATTTACCTGCCTCAAGTAAAGATTCAGCTGTTGTACAACAAGTGTCCGAGGTACCCACTACAGTCCATGCAAGGATTCTTTTTATGGATGATGAAGCAGCAATTAGGGAGGTTGTGGGTAATATGCTCCATGAAATCGGATGTGAAGTGGAGTTCGCTAAAGATGGGGAAGAAGCGATTCAATGTTATTGTGAAACAAAAAAATCAGGACAGACCTTTGATCTTGTAATCCTCGATCTAACTATTCCTGGAGGATTGGGTGGAAAAGAGACCTTAAAACAATTACTTCAAAATGATCCTCAAGTTAAGGCTATAATCTCCAGCGGCTATTCTAAAGACACTGTAATAGCAAACTATAAAAAATATGGGTTTGTTGGTTTTATTACCAAGCCTTTTAAGTCAACTGAACTGAGTTCAATCATCTTAAAGGTACTAAACAAGCAAAATATCGGTGTTTCAAACTAATAAAGATGTTGTTATTGAAACATTCGTTTGAAATAATTCTTAGGAAAGATAGATAATGCGAAAGGACTTGTAATGACTAAGGATAAGGGTATTAAACCTATAGAATGGGGAAATAAACGCTATCAGGCTTTCAATCAACATTTGCGCGGCGTCTTTGGAGAAAAGGTCTTTAAAGTTCCCTTAGATGCCGGACTTACTTGTCCGAACAGGGATGGAACCTTAGGGCGAGACGGTTGTATCTATTGTAGCGCACGTGGATCTGGTGATTTTGCCGGTGAAAAGGAACTAGCTTTACCGGATCAATTTAAGCAGTCATGTAGTATGATGAACAAAAAATGGCCTGAGGCAAAATATATAGCTTATTTTCAGGCCTACACCAATACCTATGCTCCACTAGAGCGCTTGCAGGAAATTCATGGTCAGGTTTTAAAGTTGCCCGGAGTAGTTGGACTTGCTATTGCCACGAGGCCAGATTGTTTGGCGGAAGATGTTTTAGATTATCTTGGGGAACTTAATCGGACTACCTATTTATGGGTCGAGTTAGGATTACAATCAATTCATCAGAAGTCTTTAGACTGGATTGGGCGTGGTCACGATTATGCCGTATTTCTTAAAGGACTTACAGAATTAAGCCAGAGGGAAATTCAGGTATGTGGTCATATTATTCTGGGATTACCTAGTGAAAACAAAAAAGATATGTTAGCTACTGCTCAGGCGATGGCAGCACTACCAATGCAGGGAATAAAACTTCACCTTCTCCATGTTTTAAAAGGAACTCCCTTGGAGAAAATTTATCAAAGCGACCCGTTCCCTATATTGACTCAAGAAGAGTATATTTCGTTAATTGTTGATATCTTGGAATTGTTACCTACGGAGATGACTATTCAGCGACTTACTGGTGACGGACCGCCTAAGGACTTGATTGCCCCACTCTGGAGCCGTAAAAAGTGGGAAGTTTTGAATGCCATAGATTTCGAATTGGAACGTCGAGATAGTTGGCAGGGGAAATACGCATTATGAATTATGCATTGGAGGATATGCTATGCGTTGGCAACTTTTTATGACCTTAGGAATAGAGATTATTATTATGGCGATTTTTCAGCGTGTTGAAATTGTGCTGCTATTCTTTATGATTAATACAGCTACACTTTTTTATGTGATGGAAAAACTCCGTCGTACGACGGAGATAACTGAGCATCTGACTGAAGCTCGAAATGGGGATATAAGTGTCAAGATTGCCCATGAAACTCTGCCTTATTTAAGACACGGATTGAATGAAAAAAATGCTCATGAAATCGCTAAAATAATCCAGGAGATCGGTCAGGTAGCGGCTGTTTCGATTACTGATTGTGAAAAACAGTTAGCTTATCTTGGTGTAGGTTGTGACCAACATCATCCAGGAGATCGTATTCTTACTGAAGCTACTCGGGAGGTTATTAGGACTGGTCAATATAAAGTAGTGCGTACTCAAAAACAGCTTAACTGTGCCAGACAAAATATCTGTGATTGCCCTCTCGCTGCAGCAATTATCGTCCCATTACTTCGTCAAGGTGAGGTCGTCGGAACTGTCAAACTTTACGAAACCAAGGATGGTCAGTTGTCGCCAGATCTAGTCAGACTAGCTTCGGGTATGGGTCAGTTACTTGGACTTCAAATCGAATTAGCAGAACTTGATCATCATGCTAAACTGACCGCAGAAGCTCAGCTTTCAGCCTTACAGGCCCAGATTAATCCTCATTTTCTTTTTAATGTAATGAATACAATTATTGCTACTAGTCGTTCAAATCCTAATCGGACGAGAAGGTTACTGATTCTTTTAGCACAGTTTTTCCGTCGGGCATTGAAGGCTAGGGGTACTTTTATTACTATCTATGAGGAAATGGAATTTGTTAATATTTACCTCATTTTAGAAAAGGCCAGGTTTGGCAGGAAACTTGTGGTTAAAGAAGAGATTAGTGAGGATATGTGGAATCTACAGATTCCTCGACTTAGCATACAACCCTTAGTAGAAAATGCTGTGAAACATGGAATTACTGCTAAAATGGGGAATGGAACGGTTTTGATTAAAATAGCCATGCTAAACTCAGAAATAAATGTCCAGGTACAGGATGATGGAGCAGGAATTCCTGCTGATCGCTTGAAAGATGTGCTGAAAAATGGAGTCGGTTCAGGTAACGGAGTGGGAATGGCTAACGTTCATGAACGTTTACGGGCAATCTACGGAGTATCATACGGCTTAAAAATAGAGAGTGAGCTAGGTAAGGGAACAACCGTGACAATGAGTATGCCGATTACCTCAGCGACAGAGGAAAAAGTGGTCTAGAGAGGCGCTACTTAGAATTATTTTATGGTTGGAGGGACGATCATGTTTCCTGGAGTAGATATAATTGAAATTGAGCGCTTTACTCTGGCTTGCCAACGGCATCCGAAAATAATAGATCGCCTGTTTACTCGCCGTGAACAAAATGATTTACTCGGGAAAAGCAGGCAAAGTTGGGCCGGGCGTTTTGCTGCCAAGGAGGCCATTCTCAAGGCTTTAGGGACTGGCTTGCGCGACTTAACTTGGCAGGATATCGAGATACTGAGTGGACAGATGGGTGAACCACTTGCTTTTCTTAGTGAGCGAGCTAAAGTAAAAGCAAAAGCTCGTGGGGGATCCGTAGTAAGAATAAGTATAGCTCACGACCGAAGTAAGACCATTGCTTTGGCGATTTTGTGTCACTCATCGAAAGAAATTGTCAACGAAGAACAGGGGTGAGAGAAATGCGTGTAGTCAGTGCACAGCAGATGAGTCGTCTTGAAGACAAGGCGCTCAGGGATTTTGGTATCCCAAGTATCTTGCTTATGGAAAATGCTGCCTTAGCCGTGGTTAGAGAGATCAGCCAACATTTTGCTGAAAATAAACAAAATTCAGTAGGGCTTAAGGCCGTTGTTCTGGTTGGCAAAGGAAATAATGGTGGGGACGGCTTGGCAATTGCACGGCACTTGACAGTGCTTGGTTACGATGTGACTGTTTTTTTATTGGCAAAACCTCAGGAAATTAAGGGAGATGCAGAACTGAATTTTCATCTCTTTTCCAGTACGGTAGGCAAATTATTTATTATTGAAGGGGAAAAACAGAGACGACTTGCGAGATTTGCTTTTGCGCAAGCAGATGTTGCTGTTGATGCCCTTTATGGAACTGGATTACGTGGAGCCATGCCGAGTATTGTTGAAGAATATATTGAAGAAATCAATCGAGCGAAGGCTTGGGTTGTAGCGGTGGATATTCCCAGCGGAGTTGAGGCGGATACAGGAAAGGTTTATCGTCTGGCGGTACGGGCTGATGTCACGATAACCTTCGGACTGCCCAAATTAGGTCATTTTTTAGGACGAGGTCCAGAGCATTGCGGGCAAGTCATCGTCGATCCTATTTCAATTCCTCCCAGTTTTCTTGAAGACGAAGAAATTTCTTGTTTCGTCCTTACTGATCAAGCTATGCGTGCGCTTATTCCTCCTCGTCATTTTCAGAATCATAAAGGAACTCATGGCAGAGGAATTTTGGTTGCAGGATCCCTTGGAATGAGCGGCGCGGCCGTCTTATCTGGCAGATCAGCCCTGCGTAGTGGTTTAGGTCTATTGCAAATCGTAACTCCTAGAGGGATTGTTCCCTTAGTGGCTAATGGAGTAATCGAAGGAACAGTTTGGGCGGCAAGTGGGGAAAAAGAACTGGATGCAGAGGCTTGGCCGATCATCCGTGAACGCTGTCAAGGTGCGCAAGCTTTGGCTATAGGACCTGGTTTGGGCTTAAACGCTCAATTTTCCACAGTTCTGGAAAATGTTCTGCGTAATATCGCCTTGCCGGTCATTTTGGATGCGGATGCTTTGAATATAGTTGCGCTAGAGCCAGGAATTTTAGGTTGTCGTCAAGGACGTGGCCCTTTGATACTGACTCCCCACCCTGGCGAGATGGGCCGGCTTTGCAACTTAACCACGTTGGAAGTACAAAAGAATCGTTTAGAATTAGCAGTAAGTAAGGCCATTGAGTGGGGCGCTATCGTGGTTTTAAAAGGAGCTATTACTATTGTAGCTGCACCAGATGGTCGCGCTTTTCTGAATCCCACCGGAAATCCTGGATTAGGTACCGGAGGTACAGGTGATGTGTTAACCGGGAGCATACTTGGCTGGCTAGCTCAAGGGGTTCAGCCACTTGAGGCTGCTTGTCTGGCAGTTTATTTGCATGGCAAAGCAGCTGAACTATTGGCAAAAGAATTTGGCTGGGCAGGATTTACAGCCTCTGAGCTAGCAGATATCTTGCCGAAGGCGCGTCGGCAACTGGAGGGGTAATGCATATTCACGGTGCACGGGTTATGAGGTACGGAGTACGAGACGAGAGGCAAGAAGGACGGGGTCAAGGTACGAAGTACGAGGATCAAGACAGAGGTTACCGCGTCTTCAATTCTGACCTCTGGCTTCTGACATCGGATCTCTGGAAGATGAGGTAGTAAACATGGAAATATTTCGCCCAGTCTGGGCTGAAGTTGATTTAGAGGCTTTGACAAGAAATTTTCGTAAGATTCAAGCTTATACTTCAAGCGAGATTATGCCGATCGTCAAGGCAGATGCTTACGGACACGGGGTGATCCCGGTTGTTGATGCACTTTGGAAATGTGGAGCAAGGCGTTTTGGAGTAGCCTTACTAGAAGAAGCTTTAGAGATCAAACAGGTGTTTCCAGAAGTTATGGTGATGATTATTGGCTCTACGCCAAAAGAAAATGCTGAATTGATTGTTAAAGAAGATATCATAACAGGCGTGTTTCTGTATGAGCAGGCGTTAGCCCTTTCACAGGCTGCAACGAGTCTAGCGAAGACGACAGTGATCCATTTGAAAATTGAAACTGGTATGGGACGTATTGGTTTTAGTATAGCTGAGCTGCCTGAAATACTAAGAATTGCAGAATTACCTAATTTGTACATAGAGGGTATCTATACTCATTTAGCTACTGCTGATCATGCTAATTTAACCTATGCCAAGGAGCAATTAAAACGTTTTCAGGAAATTAATAACCATTTAAAAGTAGCAGGCTTAGAGATTCCTTTAAGACACGTAGCTAACAGTGGCGCAATACTTCAATTACCTGAGTCTCATTTTGAGTTAGTGCGTCCGGGGATTAGTCTCTACGGGTTTTCTCCTTCTTCTGAAGTTGGGGGAAATGCCAGATTTGAACCAGTGATGTCTTGGAAGACAATGATCTCCCATGTTAAAACAATTGCCACAGGGGATACGGTGAGTTATGGACGTACCTTCCAAGCGGCTTACCCCACTAAAGTAGCGACGATTCCAGTGGGCTATGCAGACGGTCTAAGACGGGCTCTTTCTAACCGTGGTGAAGCCATTGTTCGAGGTGAACGAGTAACAATTATTGGTAGGGTTTGTATGGATCAAACGATGTTGGAAGTAACAAAGATATCAGATATAAAAGTTGGTGATGTGGTTACTATATTAGGAGAAGATGGGTCAGAACGAATTGATGCCACTGAGATGGCCAGTTGGTTGGGGACGATTAATTATGAAGTTATTTGTGGTATTTCCAAGCGTGTACCCAGGAAGTATGTATAGGGGTACTAGGTGCGGGGGGATCAGGGTACGAGGCTCGAGGCACGATGCACGAACCAGGAAGTGCGGAGCGAACTAGCTTCGCTAGATGATTCAGTGACGAAAGCCTCCAGTGACGTTAGTGTGCTGTGGACACTAACGACGAAGCCGCTAACTTATATGGAATAATAAATTGTGCCGAATTCATCTCCCACTGATAGAAGTGGAAGACTTCTTCTGGTACTTGGTTAAACCTGAAGTCGGAGGCTGGAACGAGGGTTGAGAGATGATAGCGTGAAAAATGTTTTAGAGAACGCTTGACAAGGAACTGAATTAGGTTTATAGTGTATTTAGACCAGTAAATTATTGAGAGATTCAGTTTTAAAAAACAACTTGTTAGTCGCGTGCTAGGTAACGTTTCGGTTCATCGAAGGTTAAAGCATTGCAATACGGTTGAAACAATGCTGAAATTTCGGAGAATTGAAGCCACCACCTAGAAGGGTGGTTTTTGTAGTTTCTTTGACTGAAGTTTTCTAAAAAGAAGGATTTCCCGCAAAGTTCCTCTCAGTTAGTTAGACCATCGATCAGTCAGTTAGTTAGTTAGTTAGTTAGTTAGTTAGTTAGTTAGTCTAAGTAGGTTTTCCTTTTTGGTAGTTAAGTTAATCAAGCTAAGAAATTAGGTTCAGAATTCAGGTGATTTACTACCTCAACTTCTTCCTGTGTCGGAAGAACAACTGTTTTCGGATTGTGACCCCAGCTAGATCTTAGCTCGAACGATGAAATAGTGGAGGATTTGTCTAGATTAGTTCCTTACCTTAAACTCGGTTTTTGACTGTTAAAACCACGAACCTATTCTACTCAAGTAAATACAATCTTAGTGAAGTTTGGTTTAAGATTAATCTCGAGCCGTGCATCCATTAATTCAGGAGGAACTTTGCGGGATTCAATTTAGATTTAAGGCCACTCAATGAGTGGCCTTTCTTTTGCGTTGTACAATTACGATACGAATTACTAAGCAAAACGCATTAAAGGCCAGTCCAGTTACCAAACCAATCCAGTAGCCAGATGCTCCAAAGCTTGTATAAGTTGCAAGGTAATATCCTGTCGGAAGGCCTAAGACCCAATACGAAAAGAGGGCAAGAAACAAGGTGACATTCACATCCTTATATCCTCTGAGTGAACCCTGAATAGGGGCGGCAATCGCATCTGACAGCTGGAAAAACAACGCATAGACGAGGAACTGCTTTGTCAGATTAATAACCGCTAATTCTTGGGAATAAAGAAGGGCTATCTGATCACGAAATAAAAGCAAGACCAGTGCACAGAGGAAGGCCATTCCAATAGAAATGACCATACCTAAATAGCTGTACTGCTTAGCATCTCTGAATCTTTTGCCCCCTGCCTCAAACCCCACAAGAATAGTTAAGGACATAGACATACTTAAAGGGACCATATAAAGTAGCGAAGCAAAATTCAGTGCAGCTTGGTGAGCTGCGATGGTTACAGTATCAAAAGCGCTCATCAAAATAGCAATAACTGCGAAAATACTCGTTTCAAAAAAAATGGAGAATCCAATAGGAATCCCGATTTTAAGTTGCTCTTTCCAAGCAGGAAAAGAAATACCGGCGATCCTTTTAAATAGTTTATAGGTAGAAAATAATCGGGTACGAAGGACTATCAACAGGGTCACCGCAGCTAAACACCAATAGGTAATTGCGGTAGCGACCCCTGTGCCGATACCACCTAAAGCAGGAAGTCCGAGTTTGCCATAAATGAAGACATAGTTGAGCGAGATATTAATCGGTAGTGCTAGCAAAGCGATCGTCATCGAGACTCTTGTCTGCCCCAGACCATCGATAAACGAGCGCAAAAGCAGATAAACAAACAAAGGTGGAATACCAAAAGAAAGTGCGAGCAAATATTTGTTGGCGATTTCTCTCACAGGATATTCCAGGTTCATAATGGATAAAAGGGGGTTTAACAGCAAGACCCCTGAGATTAGGACAAGGAAGGCACACGCCAAAGCCAAATAAACCCCCTGCGAAACCTTAAAGGGAACCTCTTCGATACGGTTAGCGCCAATTAACTGTGCAATTAGGGGGGTAAGAGCGACAAAGATTCCGCCAAACCCTGTACTAATGGGTAGCCAAATACTCGAACCGATGGCCACACCAGCCAAATCACGAGCACTCGCGTGCCCTGACATGGTCGTATCAAAGAAACTCATGGCAAACATGGTTATTTGGGTAATTAATACAGGTAGTAAAATAACGAGGAGTTGCTTTAGTTTCTGTTTGAGGGTATAGGTTTGAAGCATTTTAGTTATTAGTCCCTTCGAAATTTGAGCAATATAGTTACTTTCGGATTATAACATGAGTCAGCTTGTTTTGAGTCATTTTATGAGGATTTGCCCCACACAATAGAATTAGTGTCAGGGCAATTGCAGTGCCTTATAGTGGCTGTTATACTTAGAATGAAATGAGGCAGATTTACATGCTCAAATACTCGAAACAAGTCCAGACAAACCTAGTCCGAAGGCACACAAAACCTAGAGGAGAAATTACCCTCACTATAATCGCGTACTTACTAATATTTGCGTTGATGGCGATTGTGTCTGGTTGTGCAACCAATTCAGCTATAACACAAATAAGTCCTGCATCCCAGGCTAACACTTCGGTCAAGGCAGGAGATAAACTGCGTGTGTCTTATCTTGACGTAGGGCAAGGTGACTCTATCTTAGTTCAGATTCCTGGCAGCAAAAACGTACTCATTGACGCTGGGGACAATGACCAAGGAAAAAAAGTGGTCTCCTACCTCCAAAGTCGTGGTGTCAAAAGATTGGATGCCGTGATCTGGACGCATTCCCATGCCGATCATATTGGCGGGGCTGACGTAGTAATAAACGCTCTTGATATTGGCCAAGTTATAATGCCCAAGGAAACGTCGAACACAAAGACTTTTCAGGACTTAATCAAAGCGCTCAACGTGAAAGGCCTTAAGATGACAGAAGCTAAAGCAGGTCTGAAGCTTGATTTAGCTCCCCAAATTGTTGCCCAGTTACTAGCCCCAAATTCTGATGGATATGAAGAAATCAACGACTATAGCGCAGTGCTACAGCTTACTTATGGACAAAATACCTTTCTCTTCGAAAGTGATGCCCAAACGCAATCAGAACATGAAATGATCAAGGCCGGTTACAACTTGAAGGCCGATGTCTTGAAGGTCGGTCATCACGGTTCCCATACGTCGACTTCAACTGAGTTCCTGACTAAAGTTCACCCCAACTATGCAGTCATTTCGGTTGGAATAGGGAATGTATACGGACATCCAGCAATTGATACTTTAAACAAACTACGAAAAGCAGGAGTGAAAGTCTATCGTACGGATGAATCCGGAACCATCATTGCTGAGTCTGATGGCATTAACATCACTATAAGGGGTGAGCGAGATTGAAAGGTATTATTGACCGCCTTGAAGGAAATATGGCTGTGGTAGAAATAGACGGACGACTGCTGGATATTCCGAGAGATCAGCTACCCGACAAGGTTAAGGAAGGGGATGTAATCGTCGGGGAGAAGGGAGCCTACCTGATTGATGAACAAGAAACTAAAAGGCGTCGAAAAGAAATAGAGAAGCTGACTAAGAATTTGTGGACTTAGTGCCTGTGTAATTAGCATCTGACTAAATTAAGATTAGATCTTTCGTACATTCTAAATATCCCTGAATTGTTTTAAGCTACTTCAAAAGATGGTTAAGGATGGGAGTATGATGATACATGTGATACCACTTTTTTGACGTGAGTTGATAAATAAATTAGAAATTTAAAAAAAAAATTGTGTCATAGGATTGAAAAAAAAGATGAATTCAATATAATATGATAAGATAAGCTATTTAATTCAGAGATTTATGATACAATTTATCATAAAAACTGTAGACTCCAATAAAGGGTGTGTATAATGCAAAGTTATGGTTTACCAAAGAAACAAGGTCTTTACGATCCAGCGTTAGAACATGATGCATGCGGGATGGGATTTGTTGTTAATATCAAAGGGGAGAAGTCTCATGACATTATTGATGAAGCCTTAACTGTACTGGAAAACTTAAGCCACAGAGGGGCAAGCGGAGCGGATGAAAATACGGGTGATGGCGCCGGAATACTGATTCAGATACCTCACGATTTCTTTAAAAGGGAATGTGAGGTGTTGGGTTTTGAGTTGCCGGAAAAAGGCAGCTACGGCGTAGGTATGGTATTTGCTCACAGGTATGGTGATTTCAGGAAAACGCAAATGGATACCTTCGAAAAAATTGTTCAGGAGGAAGGCCAGAAGATCCTAGGCTGGAGAGAAGTTCCGATCGATACGACGACGATAGGAGAAACAGCACAAGCTGTAATGCCTAGATTCATCCAAGTGTTTATCGGCAAGGATGCCAGCATAACAGATGAGATGGATTTTGAAAGAAAGCTGTATAGTATAAGAAAAACAGCAGAAAAAGTCATCGTTCCGATGTGTGAAGACAAGGGAGGCACCTTCTATATCGCTAGCATTTCCTCAAAGACCATCGTATATAAAGGCATGCTGACGGCAGAACAACTTAGAAATTTCTATCTCGACCTTGGAGATCTTGATTTCACATCGGCGCTGGCCATGGTTCATTCAAGGTTTAGCACCAACACCTTCCCCAGCTGGGAGCGAGCACATCCCAACCGATATATCGTTCATAACGGCGAAATCAATACAATTAGAGGGAATGTCAACTGGATGAAGGCCAGACAGAAATGTATGGATTCACCGCTTTTTGACGATCTCTCAAAAGTATATCCTATTGTCGATGAGTCTGGTAGTGACTCGGCTATGTTCGACAATAGTCTTGAATTCCTTCACCTTACTGGAAGGTCGCTGCCGCATGCTGTGATGATGATGATTCCAGAGCCTTGGGAGAAGGATGTGCTGATCTCTAAGGAGAAAAAGGAATTCTATAAATTTAATAACTATTTAATGGAGCCTTGGGATGGTCCGGCAGCCATGGCTTTCTCTGACGGCGTGGTCATTGGCGGTGTACTGGACAGAAACGGACTCCGGCCTTCTCGGTATTATGTAACAAAAGATGACAAGGTTATCCTAGCTTCAGAAGTTGGGGTTTTAGACATCAAGCCTGAAAATGTCAAATATAAAGGTAGGCTGGAACCAGGAAAAATGTTGCTGATCGATACCGCTGCGCAGAGAATCATCTCCAATGATGAAATCAAGCAAAGTGTAGCGCTGTTACACCCCTATGCAGAATGGAATAACCGACATATTGTTGATCTAAATGATCTGCTGGTTACGAAGGTGCAGGAAGAGGCAATAACGGAGGATCTGATTAAACAGCAGAAAGCCTTTGGATATACGTTTGAGTATATAACGAAAATAATGCAGCCGATGGCGATCCAAGGGGTTGATCCTGTTGGTGCCATGGGTATAGATTCGCCGCTTGCCGTATTATCTGAGAAACCTCAGATGTTGTACCTTTACTTCAAACAGCTTTTTGCACAGGTCACCAATCCCCCGATTGACGGAATAAGAGAAGAAATTATCACTTCAAGCAGCATACTCCTTGGGAATAGTGGAAACCTGCTGAATCTCGATCAAAGTAATTCAGCTAGTATATTCTTGGAGCATCCGATCCTGACTAATGAACAGCTGGATACGATTAAACAACTTAATAATGACAAGTTTAAAACAGCTACCCTATCCATTCTTTATCAAGCCTCAAAAGGGGTAAAAGCGCTGGAAAAAGCTTTGGAAAGGATCTTTAGAGAAGCTGATAAAGCGATTAGCGGAGGGGCTAATATCATTATCCTGTCTGACAGAGGCGTTAATGAAAGTCAGGCAGCCATACCTGCACTTTTGGCGTCTTCAGGGCTGCACCACCACTTGATCCGAAAAGAGATTAGGACAAACCTTGGAATTGTCTTGGAATCAGGAGAAGCTAGGGAAGTGCACCATTTCTGTACCCTTATCGGGTATGGTGTTACAGCCATTAATCCGTATATAGCCTTTGAAACCATTAAAGAACTTTCGAAAAAAGATATGCTGGGCGGACTAACTTATCAAGCGGGTAAAAAGAACTTCATAACAGCTTCCGTAAAAGGTATTCTTAAAGTTCTTACCAAAATGGGCATTTCAACGATGCGGAGCTACCATGGATCCCAAATTTTTGAGGCAGTCGGTCTCAGAAAAGAGCTTATTGACAAATATTTTACGATGACCCCCTCAAGAATAGAAGGGATAGGACTTGAAGAAATTGCTCTAGAAAACCAGCTGCGGCATGAGAGCGCTTATCTTGAAAATCCACTGTATTCAGATACCCTAGAGGTTGGCGGACACATGCAGTACAAAAATGACGGGGAAATCCATCTCTATAATCCTGAAACTATTTATCTGCTTCAAAAATCCTGTAGGGAAGGGAATTATTCCCTCTATAAAGATTATTCTAAAAAGATCAACGAAGAAGAAATATATACCCTTAGGAATCTACTTGATTTCAAGTACAATGCAGGGGATACGATTCCCATAGAAGAAGTGGAATCGGTTGATTCCATCGTCAGCAGGTTTAAGACCGGGGCCATGTCCTATGGCTCGATCAGTAAGGAAGCTCATGAATGTATGGCTATCGCTATGAATAGATTGGGCGGTAAGAGTAACACGGGTGAAGGTGGAGAGGATCTCGAAAGATTCGAGGTCTTGGCAAACGGGGACTCTAAAAACAGTGCTATTAAGCAGGTTGCCTCAGGACGCTTCGGCGTGACCAGTAACTACCTAGTGAATTCTAAGGAAATACAAATAAAAATGGCTCAGGGAGCAAAACCAGGTGAAGGTGGACAGCTTCCAGGACGTAAGGTTTATCCAGAGATTGCCAAGGTTAGACATTCAACCCCAGGTGTCGATCTTATTTCACCACCGCCACATCATGATATCTATTCGATTGAGGATTTGGCTGAACTCATTCATGACCTTAAAAATGCTAACAAGGATGCTCGGATTAGCGTGAAGCTCGTTTCTGAAGTTGGTGTTGGGACAATTGCTGCAGGGGTAGCCAAAGGAAAAGCGGACGTCATCCTGATCAGTGGATATGACGGAGGGACAGGAGCTTCTCCGCTAACAAGCATTAGCAATGCAGGACTTCCGTGGGAGCTTGGGCTTGCAGAGACTCATCAGACTTTGGTTCTCAATAAGTTAAGAGATAGAGTGGTTCTGGAAACTGATGGGAAACTGCTCTCGGGTAGGGATGTAGTCATTGCGGCAATGCTTGGAGCTGAGGAATTTGGCTTTGCGACAACCCCTCTTATTGTCATAGGGTGTATCATGATGAGGGTTTGTAACCTTAACACCTGTCCTGTAGGGATAGCCACGCAAAATAAAACCTTAAGAAAAAACTTTGCGGGTAAACCAGAGTATGTGGAGAACTTCATGCGATTTGTCGCGCAGGAAATGCGTGAAATTATGGCTAAACTGGGCTTTAGGACAGTTAATGAAGTGGTTGGACGGACAGATAGAATTAAATCCAAAGAGAATATTAAGCACTGGAAAGCGTCGAATCTCGATCTATCTCAGATTCTGTATCAAACGTATGCGGGAGCCGAGGTCAGTCGCTTCAACACCACGTCACAGAACCATATGCTAGAAAAATCACTGGATATGAAAAAACTGCTTAGGATGTGCAAGCCGGCGCTAGAGAACCAGAAATCCATAAGGGCTAAACTGAAGATCAATAATACAGACAGGGTTGTCGGAACCATTGTCGGCAGCGAAATTTCGAAGAGATACGGCAGCGATGGACTTCCCGAGGATACAATCAATCTTACTTTTGTAGGCTCAGCTGGACAGAGCTTTGGCGCATTTATTCCCAAAGGAATGTCGCTTCATCTGGAAGGAGATTCAAACGATTATTTAGGTAAAGGCCTTTCCGGTGGCAAGATTGTGGTTTATCCTCCCAAAACTTCTGACTTTGATCCAGCGGAAAACATCCTGATCGGAAATGTCGCCTTTTATGGGGCAACTTCAGGCGAAGCCTATATCAACGGAATCGCTGGGGAAAGATTTTGCGTCAGGAATAGCGGAGTTAAAGCGGTTGTTGAAGGTGTGGGTGACCATGGCTGTGAATATATGACCGGTGGAAAAGTGGTTATCTTGGGTAAAACCGGCAGAAACTTTGCAGCGGGAATGTCTGGTGGTGTAGCATATATTCTGGATTTTGATGAAATATACTGTAACAAGTCAATAGTCTTACTTGAAAAAATCGAAGCTGCTGCAGAATTGAAGGAAATCAAGGACATGATTGGAAAACATGTTGAGTATACCGACAGTCCACTGGGCAAGAAAGTTCTCGCTGACTGGACAAACTATTCGCTTAGATTCAGCAAGGTCATTCCGAAAGATTACAAACGTATGCTTGAAAACATTGCTAAGGCTCACAAAGCGGGCTTTAGCGGCGAAGAAGCCTTGATGGTTGCTTTCGAAGACAATTAGAAATCAAATGGAAATGGACTATAGGAAATTAAGGTGGGACTTACAATGGGAAAAGCTACTGGATTTTTAGAATATGAAAGAATAAATCCACAGAAACGTCCTCCAGAAGAAAGAATCAAGGACTGGAATGAACTCAAGCTCCCCCAGGATCCTGAGGAGGTAAAAATACAGGGAGCGAGATGTATGAACTGCGGAGTTCCTTTTTGCCATGGGGGTGTCCTCTTAAACGGCGTGGCAGCGGGATGTCCTGTGCATAATCTTATCCCGGAATGGAATGAACTGGTTTATAAGGGACAATGGAAAGACGCATATAAAAGGCTGATTAGAAACAACCCGTTTCCGGAATTTACGGGAAGGGTATGCCCTGCACCCTGTGAAGGGTCTTGTACAGAAGGCTATATTATGGAGTCGGTTACCATTGAAAGTCTGGAATATGAGATCATTGAGAAAGCCTTTGCCGAAGGCTGGGTAGTAGCGAAAAAAGGCAAAGCAACTGGCAAGAAAATCGCGGTTGTCGGTTCAGGCCCCGCTGGGCTGTCAGCAGCCTATTATCTAAATGCAGTCGGGCATGAAGTAACTGTTTACGAAAGAAGCGACCGAGCCGGTGGTCTGCTGATGTACGGGATTCCCAATATGAAGCTCGAAAAAAGCATCGTGGAAAGGCGTCTTGAGCTGATGAAGGCCTCAGGGATTCAATTCGTGCTTAATACAGAAGTAGGTAAGGACATCCCTGCACAAGAACTCGTTGATAAGTATGAGGCTGTTTTGCTGTGCGCAGGCGCAACTAAGCCGCGGGGACTTGATGTAGAAGGTAAGGAACTTAAGGGAGTTCATTTTGCAGTAGATTTCTTAAATGTAAATACCAAAAGTCTCATGGATTCCAGGCTTAAGGACGGTAACTATATAAGCGCCAAGAGCAAGAACGTGATCATCATTGGCGGAGGGGATACCGGAACTGACTGTGTCGCCACTTCCATTCGGCATGGTTGCGAGAGTGTCAACCAGTTTGAAATTATGCCTGAAGCGCCTAGAAAGAGAAGAGAAGATTCTAATCCGTGGCCGGAATGGCCGATGAAGCTTAAAGTGGACTACGGTCAGGAAGAAGCAATCAGTCTCTATGGGAAGGACCCGAGAAACTACCTCATATCCACGAAAAAGATTGAGGGAAATGAGCAGGGTGAAGTCAAAGAGGTTCAAACTGTAGAAGTGACCTGGGTTAAGGATGCCTCCGGAAGAATGGTACCCCAAGAAGTTCCAGGAAGCGAAAAAATATGGCAAGCTGACCTTGTGCTACTTGCCATGGGCTTTTTAGGGCCGGAAGATACGATCCCAGATGAGCTTGGTCTGGAAAGAGATTCTAGGGGCAATGTGCAAGCGAATTTCGAGGTTTTTGAGACTAATGTGGAGAAGGTATTCACCGCTGGTGACATGAGAAGAGGGCAAAGTCTCGTTGTTTGGGCTATCCAGGAAGGAAAGCTTAGTGCACGGGAAGTCGATAAATATCTGATGGGTAAAAGCGTGATTAAATAGTCATTTTTTATTCCCCATTGTGGACTTATAGTGATGAAAATTACTCTTGAGAAGAAAATAGCTCATGCTGGTAACCCCGTGCTGCGGTGGATGATGGATAATATCTATGTAAAAATTGACGTAGCTGGGAACACCAAACTAGATAAGGAGAAAAGTGCCGAACGTATTGATGGTGTTGTAGCACTGATTATGGCGCTAGATAGAGCGATTAGGAATGACAATAAAGAAAGTGTTAGTGATCAAGACCAGAGGCTCTAACCCTTGTACTACAAGGGATTGGAAATTTATGTCGCCAAATTCGGGAAGTTTATGCATATCTGTTGAAATGGCCGTGCAAACTAGAGACAATGTTATAAAAAAAGGAGGTATCATTTTGAAAGCTCTTGTCTACCACGGCCCTAAGCAAATACAATGGGAAGAAAAACCAACACCCACTATTCAAGCCCCTTCAGATGCTATTGTAAAGATTCTCAAGACGACAATATGTGGGACAGACTTACATATTCTTAAAGGGGATGTTCCCACAGTAACAGATGGACGTATTTTAGGTCACGAAGGTGTAGGAATTGTTGAAGAAATCGGTGAAGGGGTCTCGAATTTCCATGTTGGTGATCGAGTGTTGATTTCTTGTATTACAGCTTGCTCCAAATGCGATTCATGTAAGAAAGGGATGTATTCTCATTGTAAATCAGGAGGTTGGATTCTCGGTAATACAATCGATGGAACACAGGCTGAATATACTCGAATTCCCCACGCCGACAGCAGTTTATACAATGTACCCGATGGGGTAGAAGAGGATGCATTGGTTATGTTAAGCGATATTCTGCCTACGGGATTTGAATGCGGAGTCCTTAATGGCCAAGTCAAACCAGGAGATACGGTTGCCATTGTTGGTGCTGGACCTGTCGGCCTCGCAGCCCTATTAACAGCTCAATTTTACTCACCTGCTGAAATAATTATGATTGATATAGATGATAATCGTTTAGAAGTGGCTAAAAAATTTGGAGCCACAAAAGTTATCAATAGCAACAAGGGAAAGCCTATTGAGAAAGTAATGGAATTTACCGGCAATCAGGGAGTAGATGTGGCGATTGAAGCAGTGGGAATTCCTGCTACCTTTGAAATCTGTCAATATATTGTCACCCCCGGGGGACATATTGCAAATGTAGGCGTACATGGAAAAAGCGTAGAATTGCATTTAGAAACTCTTTGGTCACAAAACATTACTATAACTACCCGTTTGGTTGATACAGTAACTACCCCAATGCTATTGAGAGTTGTTCAATCAGGCAAAATAAAGCCTGAACAGCTAATTACTCACCATTTTTATTTAGATGAAATTATAAATGCTTATGATGTGTTCAATAAAGCTGCTCAGGAGAAGGCTCTAAAAGTAATCTTATCGGCCAGATAAGTTAGAGGCCGATGAAGAGGATTGTCCTCAAACTACTTGTCCTAAAACAGTAATACTACTAATATTAAAGGGCATCTGCTGAAGGCAGGTGCTTTTAAATATGGGTGGAATACCAGAAAATTCCCAAAAGGTTACGAAATAGGCTATACTTATATGCTGTCATTACTTTATGATAAAGGAAACATCTTGAATAAATCAGCCACCAAGAACTTCGCGATCAGTGCTCGTAAGAAACTGATTTAGGACTTACGGCTGCAATATCACAGATAAGGGCACTACTTGAATGCCTTGGGCACGCATTTCTGGCAGAAGCTCCTTTATAGCCTGGGCAGTATTTGTGCCTTGTGGTCAGACGTGCCTGAAACCTATAGCTTTACCGGAAGTTTTGGCTTTAGTTATTAAGAGTCGTAGTTGTTTTTTTATGGAATTAAGATTAGCTGAATTGTTTAAGAAAACATCTCGGGAACCGGAGGTAACACCTGCCGTTTGGACTTCCCTGGCTAAAATGCTAGCTTCACTGGTTTTGCTGTCTAAAATCAGCAAATTGTGTTCCTTAGCCGTCTCCACAAGTGCTTGCACTCTTTCCACCATCCTCTATAGCATTACTCATTTATGTATATTGACTTAGGCTAGGAGTAAGACGCAAATATGCATTAAAATTTGGGGCTTGTCTAATAATAGTCAGCGCTTGGAAGAAAATTGAGTATAATAAGATACAGTTAAAGATTTAATTAAAAAGATAATCTATAGAATTGTGGAGCTAACTAGAAAAATATCTATGAAAACACACCTAGGAAAAAAGATGCTGAATTTGGATTTAAACGAAGAAATTATTAATCCCCGGAGATTGGAAACTGAAAGGCGTGTCCTAGTAATGACCGCTGTGGCAGTAGAACGGGATGCTGTGTTGCATGGGCTAGGTGGCGATAAACGGTTTGATGTCATGGTGGCGGGAGTCGGATCAGTAGCGGCTGCGGTTAAGACCGCGAAGGTGTTGGCAAGCACGGAATACGGATTGGTTGTCAGCGCTGGTATTGCTGGAGGCTTTCCTGGTAGAGCAGAGGTGGGCTCCCTCGTGGTGGCGAACAAAATTATTGCTGCTGACTTGGGGGTGGAGACTCCGGAAGGGTTTAGTAGTTTGGCTGAGTTGGGTTTTGGCTCCATTAACATCGGAGTTGATCCTAGCCTAGTGAACAAGGTGACTGGAGCTTTGCTTGCTGTTAAGTTATCGGTCAGTATCGGCCCTATAATCACCGTATCTACGGCGACTGGTACAACTGCTAGTGCCGTTGAAATGGCTAGGCGCGTACCAGGCGCCGCTGCCGAGGCGATGGAAGGATATGGAGTGGCCTTAGCAGCCCAAAATTACGGAGTATCTGTGCTGGAAATTCGCGTGATCTCGAACCTGGTAGGCCCACGTGATCGGACTGTATGGCGTATTAAGGAGGCTTTGCACGTTTTGGAAGAAGCTAGCGCAGTATTATTGGAGGTGCTACTATGAAAATTGCTTTTTCTCCTTGCCCTAATGACACGTTTATTTTCCACGCTTTGGTACATGGACTTATTCCTGGGGCCCCGGAGCTGGACGTAACCTACGCAGATATAGACCTTACGAATAGTTTGGCAGCCAGTTCTAAGGGGCCGGAGGTGCTGAAGATTTCGTACGCGGCATTACCCTGGGTGTTATCTGAGTACGCCTTGCTGCCCTGCGGTGGGGCGTTGGGTAGAGGCTGTGGACCACTAGTATTGATATCGAGCAAAGCAGGTAGTATTAAGGATCCAACATTACTGGCTGGCCGACGGGTGGCTGTACCAAGTAAACGATCAACCGCCTATTTATTGTTCCGGCTGTGGGCAGCTCAACAGGTGCCAGGTGGCGTGGGTGAGGTTATAGTGTTGCCCTTTAACGAGATCATGCCGGCGGTACGCGATGGGGAAATTGATGCCGGGCTTGTAATCCACGAAGCCCGCTTTACTTATCCGTCCTATGGGCTAACGCTCTTAACTGATTTAGGAAGTTGGTGGGAGGCTGATACCAACCTTCCTATTCCGTTGGGAGCGATTATTGCTCGTCGATCCTTGGATTTAGCTAATATCGCCAGTTGGATTCAGGCATCAGTTAAATACGCGTGGGCGCATCCTGGGGCGTCGCAGGAATACGTGCTACGCCATGCACAAGAGTTATCTCCTGAAGTAGCCAAAGCACATATAAAGCTTTATGTAAATGAGTTCTCAGAGAATTTAGGTGAAAAAGGGTATGAGGCGATAACTGCCCTACTTAGTCGAGCCGCTCAAGAAGGGCTAGTACCAAAGTTAGAGCCGTCGGCACTACGTTGGTAAATTTATTTGAGTGTTTGAAGGAATTTGGAACAATTTATAGAATTATATTACAAATAATTGAGAATATAAGGGGGAATGTACAGTGTCTTATCGTATTAAATGGTTGGGACATTCTGCATGTCAAATTACCAGTAATGAAGGTAAAGTCATCTTAATAGATCCTTGGATATCAGGCAATCCCAGTTGTCCTCTCAAGAAGGAAGACATATCTAAAGCAGATCTTATTTTGGTAACACACGATCACTTTGATCATATTGGAATGGATATTCCGGCACTCGTTGAGGGGACAGGAGCAACAGTAATTGTTCAACCGGAATTAGTTAGCGTATTAATTGAAGCTGGGGTAAAAAGTGATAACATTGTAAGTTATGGAATGGGTATGAACATTGGTGGACAAGTTGTAGTACACGATATTAAAGTTACAATGACACAAGCGCTTCATTCAAGTAATGTTGGAACACCTGTTGGGTTTATGATTACCTTAGAAGACGGAACAAATATTTACCATGCAGGAGACACTGGTATTTTTGCTGGTATGGAATTGTTGGGTGAAATGTATAAGATCGATCTGGCCTTTTTACCAATTGGCAGCGTTTTCGTAATGAATCCTGTTCAAGCTGCTTATAGTCTTCGCCTCTTAAAACCGTCAAAAGTGGTGCCAATTCATTACAGAACCTTTCCCATCCTAGTCCAAGATCCTGAAGAATTCATAAGTCTTGCTCATGAAAAAGCACCTGATGTTAAAGTTTTGGCACTTAAAGCAGGTGAAGAAATCGTTTTATAGGTAGTAGGAGAAAGTAAGCTGGATTAAAAAGAAATTCCAACATCGTGATGTTGGAATTTCTTTGGTTTGGTCGCCTTAGTTTATAAACTTATACTTTCTGATATGCCCATGAAAGGTGAGCAGAAGTGATCTAGACTACGCTCTAAATCTTTATGTTTTATTTATGGTCTTTACTTCAATTTTTATGCCTTTTTGATGAGCAATAGATTTATAATGGTATAATCTACCTAGGCTAGATTCGATAGATTGCCAAGTAAAAGAAATGATGAGGTCGATTTTTTAATGGCAGAGCAGAAACGAAGAGACTTGGATGAATTATCTGCTGGTTTTGAGAAAGTGGAACAAGGAAAACTCACGATTTTCCTAGGGGCAGCCGCTGGGGTCGGAAAAACTTATGCTATGTTAGAAGCGGCTCGAGATAGATTGTCAGAAGGAATGGAGATTGTTGTCGGTTTAGTAGAAACCCATGGAAGAGCTGAAACGGAGGCTATACTTAAAGGGTTACCTATTATTTCAACACGATCTCATGCGGATAAGAACAGAACTTTTTACGAAATAGACTTAGATACTATCTTAGTCCGACGTCCACAGGTTGTCTTAGTAGACGAGCTTGCTCATACTAATGGAATAGGTTCTCGGCACAAAAAACGTTATCAGGACGTAGAAGAATTATTGACTGCGGGAATAAATGTCTATACCACTTTAAATATCCAACACTTAGAGACCTTAAACGATATAGTAGCTCAGATCACAGGAGTTACAGAACTGGAAACAGTTCCTGACCAATTTTTAGAAATTGCGTCCCAAATCCAACTGATTGATATACCACCCGAAGAATTAATTCAAAGGCTCAAAGATGGTAAAGTTAATCTTGCTGAACAAGCAACTGGAGCTTTAAATAAATTTTTTCGCCCCGGAAATATCAATGCGCTAAGGGAGTTGGCTCTTCGTTATACCGCTCAGCGAGTAGATCGCCAGTTAGAATCCTATATGCGAGTTCAAGGGATCCCAGGACCTTGGCCGACAGGGGAAAAGGTCTTAGTTTGTATCAGTGCCAGCCCTTTCTCAGCTCAGTTGATTCGTACAGCCAAAAGAATGGTTGAGAGGGTGCAGGGGGAATGGTTTGCTGTACATGTAGAAACCTCTAGCCGTTTTCAGAGTAGTGAGGACGAAAAAGATTCTTTAGTCAGGAACCTGCGTTTAGCTGAGAAGTTGGGCGCAGAAATCATTAGTTTAACTGGGGATAATGTGGCTGAAGAGATTTTGGAGTTTGCTAGAAAGCGTAATGTATCTCAGATAATTATTGGTAAACCAGAACATACTCGTTTCTGGGAGATCATTCATGGCTCGATCGTAGACAAAGTGATTCGGCATGATCATGGAATTAGTATTCATGTTATCCCGGGGAGCCAGCAAGAGAGCGGAAAAAGTCATAATCGAGGGCGCAGAAAGGCAGAGAAAAGGGTCTTGCCGTATTTGACGTCCGGCTTGATGCTAGTTTTGATAACCTTGTTAATTAAACCAGTAAGTTCGTTTCTTGGAGTTGTTAATATTTCGCTGCTCTATCTGCTACCTGTTTTAATTAGTGCTGCTTATTGGGGAAGTCGTCCTGCTATTGTAACTGCTTTAATGGGTGTGTTGACCTATGATTTCTTCTTCATTCTTCCAATTTTTAGTTTCACGGTGACAGATCTCCGTTATCTTATTAGCTTTATGATCATTATGTTGGTGGGTTTGATTACGGGAACTCTTTCTGCTCGCTTGAAAAAACAAGTAAATTATTCACGACAGCGGGAGAGTAGAGTTTCGGCACTTTATGCTCTAAGTCGGGGTATCGCTGCAGTAGATAAATTAGAAATCGTGCTGGAAAGTATTACCAGTAATGTTGCGAATACCTTGGAAGGGCAGGTTATCTTGCTTCTCCCGAATGAAAAGGCTGAATTGGTACTGCAAAAAGATTCTGGACTAAATAATTTCTTAAATGAAAGCGAGCTTGCAGTTGCTACCTGGGTATTTGAAAGGGGACAAAAAGCGGGGAAGGGGACGGAGACCTTAGGGACTGCTGCGGCTTTCTATTTGCCACTAAGTACAGAGCAGGGAACGCAAGGGGTGATGGGTATTCGTTTTAACGAAACTGAAGCGCGCTTTGATCCTGAGCGTATTCGCTTATTAGAAGCCTTTGCTGGGTTAGCTGCCATGGCTATCAATAGAAGCAAATTAGCAGAACAAGCAAGAAAATCCCTTGCCTTAGTAGAATCAGAACGTTTACGTACGGCGCTATTTAATTCACTCTCTCATGATCTGCGTACACCGCTGTCTTCCATCATCGGCGCAGTCACAGGGCTCTTAGAAGATCAGAATGTTGTCTATAGTTCTGAGGTCAGAAATGAGTTGTTACAAACTATTCTGCTGGGAGCCGAACGCATGAACCGGTTTGTAAGTAACTTGTTAGATATGGCACGACTAGAAAGCGGTATGCTGAAATTAAATAAAGAATGGTGCGATCTGCAGGACATCATTGGTGTTGCAATTAATAGGCTAGGGGAGTCCTTAGCTAGTCGTCCACTGGACATTGATTTACAGGATAAATTGCCTTTGGTACAAGCAGATTGTATATTAATAGAGCAAGTGTTTATTAACTTGTTGGACAATGCGCTCAAGTACTCTGATGTGGATAGTAAAATAATTATAGCTATTCGGCAGAAAGCCAAGGAACTGGAGATAACGGTAGCTAATCGGGGACAAGGCATCCCAGAGACGGATTTGAGTAAGGTTTTTGATAAATTTTATCGACTTAGCTCCCCCCTTCAGGTGAGTGGAACGGGGCTTGGTTTAGCTATTTGTAGAGGATTAATTGAAGCACATGGTGGTAATATTTGGGCTGAAAATAATCAACTAGGTGGTGTGACAATTACGTTTACCTTGCCAATAAACGAACAATTTACGGGTATAGTTCCGACCATGAATGAAGGAGTTTGAGATGGATAACAAAGGGCCGCGGATTTTAATTATTGATGATGAAACACAGATCCGACGGTTTTTGCGGGTTGCCTTAACGAGTCATGGCTATGTTGTAAAAGAAGTCGGGACGGGCAAAGAAGGTCTTGACGCGGTAGCGGTTTTTAGCCCTGATTTAGTTATTTTAGATTTAGGATTATCCGATATCGATGGGCTGGTCGTTGTTCGTCAATTAAGGGAATGGTCTAAAGTGCCAATTATTATTTTATCTGTCAAAGAACACGAGAAGGATAAAATTACAGCGCTAGACTGCGGAGCGGATGACTATGTCACAAAACCCTTTGGGATGGGTGAGTTATTAGCCCGAATTCGAGCGGCAATGCGTCATATTGCGGGGGTAGAAGAACAACCTATTTTACAATTTGAAGATTTGATGATTGATTTAGTCCATCGTCGGATCACTAGGGCTGATAACGAAATTAAACTTACTCTTACGGAATATGAAATAGTCAGAAATTTGGCGATTAATGCCGGAAAGGTTCTTACACACAGTTTTTTACTTCGTACTGTGTGGGGACCGACTTATGAGCACGAAGTTCAGTACTTACGAGTTTATATTAGTCAGATTAGGCGAAAGCTGGAACGTGATCCCTCCCGCCCAAGGCATATCATTACCGAACCTGGGGTAGGCTATCGTTTATTATAAAATTATCCTTTTATATTCGAAGGAAGAGTAACTCTTGTAGTTAAACATTGATAAGAGAAAGAAGGATTCAGTTTCTGATGGCTAGCGTTAATAAAATTTTTTCACTGAAACTCCGTACACTAATTTTTGGACATCCGCTATCAACAAAAAATGCTGAGGAGTCAAAAGTTGGTGTTAGTGGAGGAGTCCCGGTCTTTGGTTCGGATATTATTTCTTCTGAAGGCTATGCTCCGGACGAGATCTTGTATGCACTTCTGTTGGCTGGATCGTTGGGCTTTGCTTTTGTTTTGAAAATTTCGTTAGCCATCGTTTTGCTGGTGATTAGTATTTTTCTTGTTTACCGCAAAGCAATCCAGAAATACCCCGAAGGCGGTGGGTCCTACACCATTGCTAAGGCTTATCTTGGCGAAAACTTTGGTCTTATTGCAGGGGCGAGTTTGACGCTCGATTATGTTTTGACTGTTGCCGTTAGTGTCAGTTCTGCGATAGAGAACCTAACTGGGATTATCCCATGGTTAGGCTCACCCGAACACAAAGTTCTCGCAGACTGTTTGATCATTCTGTTTATGGCTTGGATTAATTTGCGTGGCTTAAAAGAGTCAGCCAGATTATTTTCTTTGCCGGTTTACCTATATATCGCGACTTTAGCACTTTTAATAGGAACCGGTTTAGTGGAGATTTTAGTTAATGGTGTTACTCCTACGTCTGTAGCAACAGGGCACCTTGCGTCTTCCACGACCAGTGGGATGACCTGGTTCATCTTAGCCCGGGCGTTCGCAGGCGGAACAACGGCATTAACTGGGTTTGAAGCGGTAAGCAATGGGGTAACTGCGTTTAAGAATCCTCCCCAGAAGAAGGCCATTCATACCTTGTTAATTCTAGCGATCGTTGTTTCACTTGGATTAGTAGGGTTGACTTATTTAGCTGGTGCCTACCATCTTGTCCCAGCTGCAGGAAATACAATCTTAAATCAGTTGGGCTTAATTATCTTTGGAAAAAATATTTTCTATTTTGTTCTTATGGGAACAGCTGCAGCTATTTTGGTTATAGCCTCAAGTACGCCATTTGCCGGGTTACCGATTTTATTAAGCTTAATGGCTCGAGACGGATATACGCCAAGGTATTTTAAAAATTTAGGTGATCGATTGGTTTATAGTGTTGGGATTTGGACGTTGTTTCTCATTTCTAGTGTGCTCATTATTGTGTTCCACGGGGATACCCATATGATGCTTCCACTCTACGCAATTGGTGTGTTACTTTCGTTTGCTCTGACTGGTCTGGGTCTTGCCAAACATATTTGGCAAATAAGAGGGGAGAAATGGAAGTCTGATTTTGCCATATTTAGCTTTGGTGGTCTCGTTTCATTCCTAGTTTTCCTCATCTTTATTACAACTAAGTTTAGGCAAGGAGCCTGGATCGTGCTTGTTATAATGCCTCTTCTCGTGTTGATGTTCCGGAGAATACATCATGTTTACCAGGGGGAGATCCAAGACTTAGAAGTCACCCCGGCAGCTGCAGAAGATTTCCACAGCTATGTGATTAAAATAAAACGGCGGCGGTCACATGTCGAATTAGCAGATTTTCGAAATAAAGTCGTCGTCCCAGTTTACGACTTGAACTTAATTGTTTTAAAAACTCTAAAATATGCCTATGCTTTGACCCCTCAAGTCACGGCTGTTCATATTGCCTCGGATCCCATCCGAACAGCAAAGTTGCTCAAGCACTGGGCAGAACATCATATAGAAATTCCTTTAGAAATTGTAGAGTCCCCATATCGTGCTACCGTCCATGATTTATTAAAATATATTGATAAAATCGAGAAGAACGGACATTTTGACACAATTACCGTAGCGATTCCGGAATATGTTCCAGAAAAATTGTGGCACAATATTCTTCATAATCAGACGGGGCAATTGATGAAGTTGATGTTTCTTTTTCGCAAGAGCATTCTTGTGACGAGTGTTCCTTATCATCCCTTGCCAAAAGAAGTGCTGACAGTTGATGCTAAAGTTGATCCCAAATAAAAATTATATTAATAGTACAAGGGGAGGATATCATAAATGTTACAAAACATTGGTTTTATTGGTGCTGGGAATCTGGCGGAGGCTGTGATCAAGGGTTTAACCTCAGGGGAGGAGAAGCCTCGTATTATGGTGACAGATTTAGCTAAAGAGCGTTTGAGTGTACTCGAAGAAAAATACGGCGTGCGAACTGGTGAGTTGGCGCAAGTTGTCAAAGAGTCTGAGGTCGTTATTTTAGCAGTCAAGCCAAAGGATGTGGTCACGGTGATTAAGTCCTTGGCCACCTTTTCTATGCAGGGTAAATTAGTGGTCAGCGTAGCAGCGGGGATTCCTTTGGCGATGTTAGAGAAAGGCTTGCCGGGGGTCGCAGTCGTGCGAGTGATGCCGAACACTTCTTGTGCGGTGCTGCTTTCTATGACGGGTATGGTGCAAGGAAGCTTGGCAACAGATAAGGATAAAGCGGTAGCGGAAAATATCTTTAGTAGGGTTGGTCAGGTCTTGTGGATTGCGGAGGATAAGATTAATGCTGTGACAGCGATCAGTGGCAGTGGACCGGCCTACTATTATCTCTTTACTGAGTGCTTAGTAGCGGCTGGAGTGGCGCTGGGTCTGACCTTAGAGGAGGCGGAAGTATTAGCCAAGGAAACCTTCGCCGGAGCAAGCCAAATGCTGCTTCGTAGTGGTAAGACCCCAGCCCGCTTACGGGAGGATGTTACTTCACCAAACGGTACCACGTATGCTGCCTTACAACAATTTGACCAGGCCAACTTACGGGATATCGTACTGCTAGCAGCTAGGGCGGCTGCCGAGCGGGCATCTGAGATGGAAAGAGAGTTTTCGTAAGTTGGTCTAAAACCCCTCGGATTATCATATGATGTCGAGAGAGGGGGGAGGCCCATGTCAAATTTGGCTACATGGATGAGTTATGGCTATTTCATACTTTGCTTAGTTTTGGGATGGTGTGCTGCTTCTGTGTTAGATTATGATGGGATTTTGCGACGCTCAACTTCTCCTTGGAGCCGCCTCCTTCTCCGACTTGGTGTAACCTTGGTTTTAGCTGAAGGCTTTCGGGTTTTTCTAAGCTATGCGATTGGACCCTTGCTTGATGCTATGGCAAATCAAAGTATTGCAGGCTTTAAGGCATTTTAAATTCATTCTCTTGCCAGATTCGCTTATACTTATCTTCCAAGCGTGGAACTCTTTGGACATAGTCTCTTGTTTCTGAAAAATTAAGCCAGCGCTGACTCTGAACATTCCCTGGTCCAGCATTATAGGCTGCCAAAGCGGCTTCTTCGTTTCCAAAACTAGCTAACTGTTGTTGCAAGTAATGTGCCCCACCGTCTATGTTTTGAGTGGGGTCATAAGGGTTTACACCGAGTGATCTGGCTGTTTCTGGCATGAGTTGCATTAAACCTATCGCCCCTGTTGGACTAAGTGAATTGGGATCACCACCAGATTCTTGTTCCATCACAGCGGCAATTAAAGCTGGGTGTAATTTATACTTTGTGGCGGCAGTTTCGATATCCTTTTGCCAACGAAGCACCCGATCATTTAGATTAATTGGTTTGTTACCCTCACCTAGAATAACGGTTTGGACTATTTCCCCTTTTTCATCTTCATAAGTAACGACGGAGATACCCCAGAATTGGATTAAAGCAATACCAGTACCTTGGGCATCTTCTAGTAATATGTTCCAGTTTTTTGATTCGTTGGGTAAGTTTTTTGTGGAAGTTTTTGCTAAGCCAATCTGAAAAAGGAAATCATGACCGAGATTTTTGATGTTCACTCTAGCTTGGGTCAGTTTTTGTCGTTTGAATAACTTTGTTTGATGAATATCTACTTTCTCACCTTTCTCCATTTGAACCCAAGCAGGTGGTTTGCGATTACTGAGAAGATCTATTATATTTTCTGCAATCCCCTTGGATAGTGGTGGGTAAAAGAAAATAAAACCAATCAATAGACAAAAAAGCAAGTATCTTAGAACATGGCGATACTTGATCGCAAATTTGATAAACCCTAATAATTTAGGGTTTTCAATTTTGACCTTTTTTCTAACTTTGTCAATCAAGGTTTTTAAAGTCTTCAGGACTTTCAGGTTTTTAAGATTTTTAATAATTAGCATAGACGTTTTGACACCTCTGAAATATGTGTTAAAGTTAGTTGACAAGGTTGACTTTAAAATGATTGATTCACGTCTTCTTAATATACCACAAAATCAAAGGCAACTGGTGCTTATTTCTAAAAGGCAAATAAATCAATAAAATCAACCTTTAAGTTTACCTAGTTATATATTTGTTGATAATACAATTAGAATAGGCTTTAATAGAGTTGATTATTTAGGGCTTGTTTTGACAAGGAGTATGTACGTGCGGACATGGAATTTTTGGCTGGCTTTATGGGCAGGTAAACTGTCGGGGATTATACTGAAATTGCTTGGCAAAAAGGGTACAACGTTACCAGGCTTAATTGCTTATCGGTTAGATTCAAGCATGATTAAACATTTGGCTAAGGCTTATACTGAAGGTCTAATTATGATTACTGGGACGAATGGCAAAACAACAACAGCAAATTTACTGGCTAACATCTTAACAAAAGCAGGCAAGAAATTTGCATTTAACCAAGCCGGGGCTAATCTCGTGACTGGAATAACTGGTGCTCTCCTACAAAATACTGGTTGGCGGGGAAAGGCTAGGGTCAGACTGGCACTTCTTGAAGTTGATGAGGCCACAGTACCCAAATTTTGTGCGGAAGTTCTGCCAGATCTAGTTGTTGTCACAAATTTTTTCCGTGATCAGTTAGATCGCTATGGTGAATTAGATACCACGATCCGAATGGTTAAAAATGCTTTGTCGGAAAAAACTCTCTTAATACTTAACGCTGATGACCCTTTAGTTGCTCAGTTTGGTTTCGAGCGTTCTAGGGTTCTTTATTATGGAGTAGCTCGAACACCTGAGAGCCAAACGGAAAGTCAGGAAACCAGAGAGGCGAAATTCTGCCCAGAGTGCGGACAAGCACTAGACTATGAGCTTTTTCACTATGGTCAATTGGGTATTTACGCTTGTAGGAGCTGTAACTTTAAACGGCCTGATCCCGACGTCTTGGCGGATCAAGTTAAGCAACAAGCTGATTGGTTGAAGTTTAAGATTGGTTCAAGTTGTTATGTTACAGCACTACAAGGGTATTATAATTTGTATAATTCGTTGGCGGCGATCACGGTTGCCCGTCAGTTGAATATTTCAGAGGTGGATATAGAACAGGGGTTGCGAGAGTTTATCCCTCAAGCTGGGAGAATGGAACGCTTTAATTTCCCTGAAGGGGAGCTAACCTTAACCTTGGTTAAAAACCCCACAGGTTTCAATCAGGTTATTCGAACAGTTTTAGCTAGCGGTAATGAGGTTAGGCTTCTAATTGCGCTTAATGATTTGGCTGCTGATGGACGTGATATTTCCTGGCTTTGGGATGTGGATTTTGAGCGCTTAGGGGAGCAAGCAGGCTTAGTTCGGCAAGTGGTTTGTTCAGGGTTGAGAGCTGAGGAAATAGCTTTACGTTTGAAATATGCTGGCCTTAAGCTGGAAAAGCTAGTGATTGAACATTCTTTAGATAAAGCTGTAGAGATTTTACTAAGTGAGAGCAAGAAGGGAGAAGTTGTTTTTGCCCTGCCTACCTATACGAACTTGTTTCCTCTGAGGCAACTTTTAACAGCTCGGCTTAAGACCATCCCAACACTTGTTTCAAGGAACGAGGGGGCAGCAGAGAAATGAAGTTAAATATTTGTCATCTATACCCAGATTTAATGGACTTATATGGTGATCGTGGTAACCTCCTAACTTTAACGGCGCGTTGCCGCTGGCGGGGAATAGAAACCGTTGTCCAACGGGCTTCCTTAGGAGATAAGTTGAATTTTCGGAGTATGGATATTCTCTTCATAGGTGGTGGCTCGGATCGAGAACAAAGTTTACTCGTTCAAGACCTAGTCCTGCGGAAAGTAAATTTACAGGCAGCCATTGAGGAGGGCTTGGTTGTTCTATCAATCTGTGGAGGGTACCAATTGCTCGGCCAATATTATCAAACAGCAGAAGGGAAGAAGATCCCTGGGCTGGGAATTTTAGATCTTTGGACGATAGCTGGCTCTAAACGCTTGATTGGGAATGTTGTTATTGAAACCCAGGCAAGTACCTTAGTAGGGTTTGAAAACCATTCTGGACAAACTTATCTTGGCTCTGGTCTTACCCCCTTGGGGAAAGTTCTTGTCGGCTGCGGGAACAATGGCCGCGATAAGGCGGAGGGTGTTCGCCATAAAAATGTCTTCGGTACGTATTTACACGGACCTCTACTGCCGAAAAATCCTGATTTTGCTGACTTGATCTTGCAACTGGCTCTAGCTAGGCGAGGGTATACGGAAAAAATGGAGCTGCTTGATGATCGACTTGAGGAATTAGCCCACCAATCTATGCTGAAAACACTATCGAAGAAAATCTAAATTATAGATATACCAGTTTAAATTATCTGCTAGTAGTATATCAAACATGCTATACTTAAACACTATTAGTAGGAAGGATTAGATTCAAAAGGTGTTCAAAAAAACTATTGAAATTTATTATTCCATTATTTACATAGCCTAAATGGCTTATTTAAAGCGCTTTTTGCTTGTTTACTCAACTAACTTTATTGACACTTTTAAACGATATTGTCTATAATAGAGTATAGCTTTGGCTAAATGACTTGGGGGTGCTGATGTGGCAGAGAGTAAGCGGATTATGATCAGTTTACCGGAGAGTTTGCTTGCGGAAGTGGACGGTATTGTTACTATCGAAAATAGAAATCGCAGCGAATTCATTCGAGAGGCCATTAACAGTATACTCCACGAACGCCGAAAGAAAGGGATCCGAGAGCAGATGCGCAACGGATACCTGGAAATGGCCCAGTTGAATTTGGCTATATGTAGAGAGTTGTTTAATGTGGAACAAGAGGTTTTATTATATTATGAAGAAACTAGTGTGGAGTGGCGGAGATGATAATTAAGCGCGGGGAAATATATTATGCAGAGCTGAACCCCGTCGTCGGCTCCGAACAGGGTGGGACAAGACCTGTCTTGGTAGTCCAAAACGATATAGGAAATCAATTTAGCCCGACGACAATTATCGCAGCTATCACATCTCAAATTGCGAAGGCTAAACTACCTACCCATGTTGAGGTTCGCGCCAAACGTAGTGGTTTAGAGCGAGATTCAGTTATTCTTACTGAACAGATACGAACAATTGATAAAAGCCGACTAAAAGAAAAAGTTGCGGTATTAGATGATGAAGTAATGTTGCGGGTGGATCAGGCCATTGAAATCAGTTTAGGTCTAGCAGATATCTAAGAATAGATGTGAAAATCGCGGACAGCGTAGCTTATTAGTTGCTAACGCTGTTTTTGTATTGTGCGTCAATAACTGTCGTAGTTGTTTAGTTTAAATATTATCGAGAAGTATATCTTTAGTTGAACGAGTTCACTAGATTAATCATGAAATTGCAGGAAAATGATCAATGATTGTCGTATATAAGCAATTAGCTGCAAGTTATGTTTAAGATTGCTAAGAATTTAGCAAAAGGGTAGCAAAGGAGTGGAGTGAAGGTATGAAACTACAAACCAAACTTATCGCCTTAATTGGATCAACCTTAATACTGGGGCTTTTGTCATGCTTGTCTGTTTATGGCTACTTCGATTACTTTAATGCCAAAGCAAAAGTAGAAAGTGATCTTACCATAAAAGGTGAAGATCTGGTTAAAGCGGCGGCGAAGGGCTTACAATTAATGACTGAAAATAATATTGCAAATGGAGTTAAGCTGTCCACAGGCAAACTAGTGTCAGGCAAAGAACTGGAAGCGAGCCTCTTTAGTGATGAATTAGTTTTGGTGCCGGAAAGTAAACCAGTAGCTGATAAGCGCTATAAGCCTGAGGAAACTATCAAACGTTTTGACGGAAAGTTAATCCCCATGGGACAATATGAGTATAAATATTCTTGGAGCGGGGATAGTTACACGGATACCTATTGGCAAAAATATATTGATGCTTTTGTGGCAGATCAAGATATCGTCTTTGTTGTAGTGTCAAAATATTCGTCAGATCCTGCCAAAACTGGTTATATACCAACTCATAACTCAAACTATTCTCCAATGACTCCGGATAAATCACGTGATCAATGGGGAGATATCGGCTTGATCAGCCAAAAGTTTCGGGCCAATCGTATTTTTAATGACTTGGCCGGAGGGACTGCTGCGAATAATATCAAGCTTGATAAACCTCTAAAAACGATTTATGAACGAAAAATTGAAAATCGCACTGTAACTATGTGGGATATGTCTTATCCTATCTTTATTAATGGTCAACATTGGGGAGGGATGCGACTTTCCCTAAGTAAAGAAAATGCTGATAAGATGATTGCTACGCGGCTTAACGATACAATTTGGCGTTTAGGTATAGTAGCCTTGATACTTTTGCTGGGTCTAAGTGCAATAATTATGTTCTTGATATCTTTAATTGTAGTCAAACCTTTGAAAGAGTTAGTTGCTGTTAGTGCTAAAATTTCTACTGGGGATTTAACTCAAAGTGTGCAAATTAGAAGTAAAGATGAAATTGGAGCACTTGGTCAGGCGTTTAATCAAATGATAGCAAACATCCAAAATATTGTTAAAGATATGGTGAATAGCATAACTATAAGTTCCAACGATGTAGCTCTGTCCTCAAAAACTCTTACGGCTGTGACCCATGATTCTGCTCAAGCTACGTCTCATATCACTGACCTAGTACAAAAAACCTCTGATGGCACGAAAATTCAAGAGATTCAAACGAAAGAAGCTGCTTTAGCAATAAGCCAAATAAACACTAAAATTGAGACGCTTACCCAAGTTACTAAAGAAATGACGCTGAAAACTGAACTTACTCATCGAAAAGCTACTGAGGGGAGTGTAGCTATTAGGCAAGCAATGGATCAGATGAAAACCATTAGCGATACCGTCTTGACCTCGGCTGCGATTATTCAATCTTTAGGGGAAAGATCCTCGGATATTTCTCGAATCGTGGAGACTATCTCGGGAATTTCGGAACAAACCAACTTATTGTCTCTCAACGCTGCTATCGAAGCAGCACGAGCAGGAAATGAGGGTCGTGGTTTTGCGGTAGTTGCCGATGAAGTTCGAAAGTTAGCGGAACAGTCTAATTTGGCAGCTAAGGAAATTGGTCAAATGATCAAAAATGTTCTAGTGGATACTCAAAAAGCAGTGATCAGTATGTCGGCAGGAACGACTGAGGCCCAAACAGGGATGAATTTAATTAATGACGCAAGGGAAGCATTTAAAGAGATTATTGATTCGATCACGGAAGTTACCCAAACAATGAAGCAAGTACCTGCTTCGGTTGAGTTGATCTCCAGCGAAAGTACCAAAATAGGCAAATCAGTTGCCGATATTGCCGATATTGCCCATGATAGCAGTATGAATGCCGAACATATAGCCGCCTCTGTTCAAGAGTTGTATGCTACTGTCGAGGAAATCTCTGCTGCTGCTGAAACCTTGGCCCAAATGGCGACTGGCTTGGATGATGCTGTTCATCAATTTGTGCTAAAATAATTTTTGGATTCATAATAGTTATAGAGGTGAAAAGGGGGGTGACAAAGAGTGTCGAGAAAACCAGTGATTGGAATCTCAGTGGCACATTGTCAGGAAGAGTTAAAAACTTTCCCTCGTGAAAATTATGTTCGTTGCATCAAAGCAGCTGGCGGAATTCCCATACTCATTCCACCTCTTGCCGATCAAAGTGAAGCCCTAGAAATACTAAATCTTATTGATGGTTTGTTATTAAGTGGAGGTGGGGATATTTCTCCCGCTTTGATGGGGGAAGTTCCCCAGCGTGGAATTGGTGGTTGTTTTCCAGAACGTGATTCGGGGGAACTTTTACTTTCAAGCTTAGCCTTTCAGCAAGACACCCCGATTTTAGGAATTTGCCGCGGAATTCAGATCATGGCCGTGGCTGCTGGAGGCAAGATCTACCAGGACCTTGCTCTGCAACACCCACAGTCATTTCAGCATAACCAAACAGCTCCACGTCAATATCCTTGGCATGATGTAAACATAGTAGATTCGTTATTAAAGAAAGTTCTGAGGGAGGAAAATATTGCTGTTAATAGTTTACATCACCAAGCTGTAGGGAAAATACCGGAAGGGTTTTGTAGCAACGCCATATCTCCAGATGGGATTATCGAAGGCATTGAAAAAATCGGGGCGAGATTTTGCCTTGGCGTTCAATGGCATCCCGAAAGTATGCCAAATGAGGAACATAGCGTAGCTCTTTTTAAAGGCTTCCTAGTAGCCTGTCGGATGTAATTAAGAGGTATTTTATGAAGATCAAAGAATTAGGAGGAAAAGGCTTTGACGGAAGTTAATAATGACGTTATAAATAAATTAGAAAGAGATTGGCGTTCAATGATTTTTATTTCCCATGATTTTTTTCATCGCTGGAGGATGGTTCTTGAAGAGAAGTTTGGAGCAGAAGAAACGGTCGCTTTGGTCGACCGCTTTTGGGAATCAGTTGGAGAAGGAACAGCGGAAAGTTATCTCAAGCGTGGCCGAGATACTGAGGATCTTGAACAAATAGTAAATGCCTTTGTCCGAGCAAGTCTTGTCATGGGAGAAAGTGCTAGATCGGCTAAAGACGGAAATGACGTTCTACTTATCCATGATGCCTGTCCGTGGATAGGTTCCTTCAAGGATTACGGTGCACCAGGACAATGCCAAGCAGGGTGTGACAAATGGTTTGAGACGGCGCTAAAGACAATATCAGCTGATTTTTCTGTCCGAACAGATAGCTGTCTGGCAGCAGGTGAGAGTATTTGTACTAGACGCTACTCTCGGAAATAGTTGGTAAATAGCAACTGAAGAACTTAGGGTAGGTGTTAATCAGTCTACCGTAGTGCGAAAATTAGAGAAATTAAAAGGGGTCAATCTGTGCAGATGACGGAGGAACTATGCAAAATCAATTTTCAAGAACGGAACTTTTGATCGGGCAGGACGGCTTAGAACGATTAAACTCAAGTACAGTCTTGGTTTTTGGAATAGGGGGAGTTGGTTCCTATACTGTGGAAGCCTTGGCTCGCGCTGGGGTAGGACATCTGATTTTAGTTGACTTTGATGAAATTTGTTTAACTAATCTTAACCGCCAGATACATGCTTTACGTTCCACCGTTGGAGAATCTAAAGTAGAGGCCATGAAACGACGAATTTTAGATATAAATCCCGATCTGCAAATCGAAGCAGTCAAGAGTTTTTATACTGAAAACGAGGCTGAGGAATTTTTAAATAGAAAACTGGATTATGTTGTGGATGCCATTGATACCGTTGCTGGTAAAGTGAGTTTGGCTAAGGAATGTTTAGAACGAAAAATAGCTTTCATCTCGAGTATGGGAGCAGGCAACCGTTTAACGGCGGCGAATTTTCAAATAGCGGATATTTCTAAAACAAGGGGGTGCCCTTTAGCAAAAGCAATGCGCAAATTACTTCGCCGTGAAGGGATTACTAAGGGTATCAAAGTTATTTTTTCCCCGGATCTTCCGCTTGAACCTTTGCAGGGCTCCGAGGATTGTCGGAATAACTGTATTTGTCCAGGGGGAGATGCCCCTTGTGCTAAGAAACGACAGATCCCTGGGAGCATATCGTTCGTTCCTTCAGTTGTTGGGTTACTGGTTGCTGGTGAGGTTATACGTGATCTTCTTGCTAAGGTATTGGATTGAATAAATTCATTAGAAAGACGGTATCCAGTTATCATATGGATACCGTCTTTGCCAAAGCAATTGATAGGATAGTTATTTAAATAAGGCTGGTAACTTCGCCTTGATTATATCTAAAGCTGGCTGTTTAGTGATTTCTAGCGTTTTAGTTGCTTCATCATCGCCTAGGTCCTCATACTTTAAGGCGGTAAAGCTATGGTCAGCAGTGATGTGACCGTACGGATCCGAGGGGTTATCCCACATAATTGTTTTAACATCATATTTCTTATCAGCATGACAGGTCACGCAAAGGTCATTGGGATTGTCTTTTTTCAGTAACAAACCGTTGGCATTTGGACCATGAACATTGTGACAAGTGAAGCAACTATTAATTTGACCACCAGTGGCATGTTTACTAAAGGAATAGTCACGGGTGCCGTAGTGGTTAGTGGCAAGAATAACACCAGTTTTAGCATCCTTAGTTGGATCACTCTGATGACAGCCTAAACAAGTATTAGCATCTGGTAGAACCAGAGATGATTTTAGCTCTGCTGGAGTTGTAGCGGCAATATGTTTACTACCGGGACCATGGCAAGCTTCACAAGTAATGGTTAGATCAGGTTTGCCGGGAGCCCCTAATCCAGGGCTATGGCACTTTCCACAGGTATAATCTCCAGCTGACCAATCTTCTTTACCCTCGACCTTACTTGCAGGCACAAGGTTCCATTTGTCTCCGGATTTTACAATGTGAGCAACGCGGTAATATTTTTTGGCGAAACCGGCTTCTTTTGGCACTTCAGCTACAACATAATAATCCATTTCTACGCCAAGAGCTTTACTTAAATCAACCGTAGTTGATTTTGAATTTGGAGGTGTAGCTGCTCCGTCAAAAACAGTAACAGTTCCAGCGGGCTTGTCTAACTGATAAGCTGAGAGGGGTTTGAAGGATTGATTATGTTTGGTTTTTAAGACATTTGTTTTTTTGTGACAGACCAAACAAGCTTCCGAACCGACGAAAGTTGCCGTAGCTGTTTGTGTTACTACAGGTGCAGGTTGTTGAGCAGGAGGAGTGACTGCTTGACCACAGCCGCTCAATGACAAAATCAAGCTAAGAAAAACACTGGATAATGTGATCAGATTGAACTTTTTCATTCTTTTACCTCCTCGTATTATTGATTAAGCAAACTAACATTACTATTAAGAGTGTTACCTTGTTTAACAAAACTTATTCTCTATGATAGTGCAAAAAAAGTGGTATCCTGTACTCTGCTTCGGTGACGAAAGCCTACAGTGTAGGGTTTCGCCCAAGCCGCCTATCTTCCTCCCCAATCGAAGTCTCAATATTCAATTTTTATTGAACGAGTTCACCAAAAACTTATATTAATTATAGCCAGTGTACTATATAATAGATTTTAGATGGTTATTTTATGATTAGTTTATAAGATTCTTGTTAGATGATAATATTAAGGAGTGGTATTGTGTCAGAACCTCTTGATCCCCAGATTAGTAAGAAACTTTGGACAAAAAATTTCATTTTGATTATTGTGGCTAACTTTGCAACCCTTACTGGTTTTTATATGCTTTTACCGACTTTGCCTATCTACATAAAAGTTTTAACTGGTCAAGAAACTCTAGCAGGACTAGCGATGGGAATATTCCTAGTATCTGTTATATTAATTCGTCCTTTTGCTGGGCGTGCCGTCGACTCCTATGGACGCAAAGGAATTTTCATTCTGGGACTCATCATCTTTTTACTCTGCACTCTGGCCTTAAATTGGGCCCGTACACTTTTTGTGTTATTATTGTTAAGATTTATCCAGGGGTTTAGTTGGGGTTATGGGAATACAGCCTCGTCGACAATCGTTTCCGATGTTTTACCCAGACAGCGGCTTGCTGAGGGAATGGGTTACTATGGACTCGCGATGAGTGTTGCAATGGGCCTGTCCCCAGCTTTGGCTTTATATATTATAGGAAAATATTCTTTTCATCTTATGTTTAATGTTTCGGCTTTTGCCGTTTTCCTAGCTGCTATTTTAGCATTCTTTGTAACCTATCATAAGGTGGAAAAGCTTGCATCTAAGTCAGATACTGTGAAAGCTGACCTTTTTGAAAAGTCGGCTTTACGTCCTGCGGGAATGGCATTTTTTGTTACCTTGAATTATTCCTCAGTCTTATCTTTTATCGCTTTATACGGGGCTGAACTTAATATAGTTAAGATAGGACTTTTCTTTACTGTATTCGCCGTTAGTATCACTTTAACTCGCCCATTATTAGGTCCTTTAGCAGATAAAAAAGGCTATGATATTGTTATTATACCTGGATTACTAATGATGATCGTGACTATGCTGATTATTTTTAAGGCGCAAAGTCTACCGCTCTTTATCTTGGCGGGAGTAACCTACGGAATTGGTATCGGAGCTGTACAGCCCACCCTCCAGGCTATGTCAGTACTTAATGCTCCTGCAGGTCGACGTGGAGCAGCGAATGCTACTTATTTTACCTTCTTTGATCTTGGGTTTGGACTAGGTTCCATTATGTGGGGGGCAGTCGCTCATGCAGTGGGATTTAGCGTGATGTACTTATTAACAACAGTACCGATTTTATGTGCTTTGATTTTCTATGTTCTATTTGCAAGACAAGCAAAACTTATTAAATATTCAAATGGCTCAACCCTAGATTTAACAGAGAGCTGAAGCGCTTGTAACTTTGACCCAATATACTTAATGACGTATAATTATGGTGAATCTTTGGAAAAGTTCAGTAGGTGGGTCTTTTTCAGTCAATCTATGATCTCTTCCTAGGATATGGAAGAGATTTTTATTTATTATCTAAAGGAGCATTATCTTAGATGGTGATAATAGATTTAAACGACCTAATAGAAAAGCAAAAACCTGTAATGTTGGAGCGTAGACGTCATTTCCATAAGTTCCCAGAGTTATCTTATGAAGAGCATGAAACTGCTGGGTTTGTCTACAAAATTTTAGAGGCTCTAGGAAAGCTCGAACTATCAAAGCCAACCTCAACAAGTGTGATGGCACGTTTGCTTGGTAGCGAACCTGGCAAAGTCTTGGTGATTCGGGCCGATATAGATGCCTTACCTCTTCAAGAAGAAAATGACTTAGACTATGTTTCACAGAACAATGGAGTGATGCACGCCTGTGGTCATGATGGTCATATTGCAATGCTTTTGAGCGTAGCTGAAATCCTTTCAGGCTTACAGAAACAAATCAAGGGAGAAGTGCGCTTTATATTTCAGCATGCTGAGGAAAAGCATCCCCCAGGTGGTGCCGAAGAACTGATCCAGGCTGGGGTTATGGAAAACGTTGATTGCGTTATTGGAGCACACCTTTGGGTTCCGTTGGAAGTAGGGAAAATTGGCATTGCTTATGGTTCAATGATGGCTGCTCCAGATATTTTTAAGCTAACGATTAAAGGCCGGGGTGGGCACGCGGCATCACCTCATCAAACGATCGATGCTATTGCCATCGGGGTTCAGGTTGTCACAAATTTACAGCATATCGTGGCCAGAAACACTGATCCGTTAGATAATGTAGTTGTTTCAGTGACTCAGTTTATAGGTGGGACTAAAGATAATATAATTCCCAGTACGGCTGAACTTTGTGGTACAGTAAGGACCCTTGATGCCAAAATACGCCAAGAAATCCCCCAACTTATGGAGCGGATTGTCAAAGGGATAACAGAAGCTCATGGGGCAACCTATGATTTTAGTTATCATTTTGGATATCGACCTGTTGTCAACTCTGAAGAAGTTACAAGGGTGATTGCGGATACAGTTCAAGCGGTCTTAGGGGAAGCAGCTTTGACCATAGTTAAACCAAGTATGGGGGGGGAAGATTTCTCAGCCTATTTGCAAAAAGCCCCTGGTGCCTTCTTCTTTATAGGAGCAGGAAACCAAGCTAAAGGGCTGTCTGATCCTCATCATCATCCGAGTTTCAATTTTGATGAAGATGCCCTGGTAAATGGTGTTAAGCTCTTTGTTTGCTCGGCTTTGAAATTGCTGAGTTAGATTGTTTTTCTTCTTGAGTTAGATTCACTCCCCTATACGCTAGTATAAAAATTAAGAAAAGGTGATGAGACATGCTGAAATCAACTAGAGAATTAGAAACGCATTATAATAAAAAGTTCAGTTGTATTTATTGTGGAGAACCTTTTACTTCATTAAGGATACGTTCACGTTTCTCGATTCCCTATCAGATTGATAGTGATTTTTGTCCTCATTATAAAAACAAAGAATTTAACCCTCATTACTATTATGTTAATGTTTGCTCAGAATGTGGCTTTGCCTTTTCTGAAGAATTTTCCGATGAGTTTCCGCTAGGATCTAAAGAAATGATTAAAGTTCAAATCAAAGATCAATGGGAAAAACGCGATTTTAGTAAACAAAGAGATTTGCGTCTTGCAATTGATTCTTATAAATTAGCTATATATTCTGGTTCAATAAAGAGAGAAAAACATGTAGCATTGGGCGGGTTATGTTTGCGTTTAGCATGGATTTACCGAGAGGAAAATAATATCGAGCAAGAACAAAGGTTTCTCAGTTTAGCTTTAAAAGAGTTTGAAGAGTCTTTCTTGATTTCGGATTTTTCAGGTTCATCTTTGAGCGAGTTGAAAATGCTCTATATTTGCGGTGAGTTACATCGACGTTTAGGTGATTTAACTAAAGCTATCTCCTACTTTGCCAAGATAATTGAGCATCCCCAACGAGATGATGAACGAAAAATGTTGAATATGGCCAGGGAACAGTGGAAAATTACTGTTGAGGAGAATCGGAAGAAAAGAAAGACTTAAAGCTTCAATTCGAACGTCCAATGCTTGATAGTTTTCCTTTACTTTATGATAATGTTATAATTATAAATCAAGCATCCCGAGTTAGGGTATTAAGCCTGAAATGAGGGATGCATTTGTATTCGGAGGGGGCACTTTTTTGAAGTTCACGCATATTATTGCTAAAGAATTAGGCTTGAAAGCGGGTCAAGTTAGCGAAACGATTGCCCTTTTAGACGCTGACAACACCATACCCTTTATTGCCCGATACCGTAAAGAGGTAACGGGTGAACTGGATGAGAATGTCTTGAGAAGTATTGTGGAGAGATTAGAGTATTTACGCCATCTAGACCAGCGTAAAACTGAGGTTCTTCGCTTAATCGAGGAACAAGGTAAACTCACCGAAGACTTGCGCTCAATGATAGTGGCGGCAACTGTCTTACAAGAGGTAGAAGATATTTACCGTCCTTATAAACAGAAACGTCGGACGAGGGCTACTATCGCCAAGGAAAAGGGGCTCGAACCCTTAGCTCTTTGGCTCCTTTCCCAGCCGCCTAACGGAAATCCCGATGTGGAAGCACAAAATTATCTTTCTCCTGAACTAGGTGTTGGCTCTATTGCAGAGGCCTTAGCTGGAGCCAGTGATATTATTGCCGAGATTATTTCGGATGACGCCACGATTCGTAAACAGCTTAGAGTTTTGACTATTCGTCTGGCTGATATCGTAGCGGTTGGGAAGAAAACCAAAGAACGTTCTCCCTATGAAATGTATTACGAATATAAGGAACCATTACGTCAAATTCCACCGCATCGGATTCTAGCGCTTAATCGGGGAGAGAAAGAAGAAGTTCTAGCAGTTAAAATAGAGGTTCCTTTCTTAGAAATGCTCAAAGTTATTGAACGTCACTATCTTAAAACAGGTCCTTGTGTTGATTTAATGCGTGCTGCTGCAGAGGATGCCTATAAACGTTTGCTTGCTGCCTCGCTTGAACGTGAACTACGTAGTGATTTTTCTGCGCGCGCTGAAGAACAAGCGATTAAAGTTTTTGCCACAAATTTGCGCCAACTTCTTCTTCAACCTCCTGTACGAGGTAAAGTTGTTCTAGGGCTAGATCCGGGTTTTCGTACAGGGTGTAAGTGGGCTGTCGTGGATGATACCGGTAATTTACTTAAAGTAGGGGTCATCTATCCGCACCCACCACAGAACAAGCGGATTGAGGCCAAAGAGAGCTTAGCTCAAGTCATCAAGGAGTATAGTGTAAACTTAATTGCCATAGGAAACGGCACAGCTTCTAGAGAGAGTGAAGAGGTTGTCGCAGAATTAATTAATGAGCAGGGTTTGGTCGCAGAGTATATTTTGGTCAGTGAAGCAGGTGCTTCTGTCTATTCTGCCTCTAAATTGGCCGGCGAAGAATTCCCAGACTTCGATCTCTCGTTGCGCAGTGCGGTATCTATCGCCAGACGTTTACAAGATCCTTTAGCAGAACTAGTTAAAATTGAACCTAAAGCCGTTGGGGTGGGTCAGTATCAACATGATGTTCAGCCCAAACGTTTAGAAGAGTCTTTACATGGAGTCGTGGAATCCTGTGTTAACACTGTGGGAGTAGATCTAAATACAGCTTCTTCATCGCTTTTACAGTATGTCGCTGGGTTAAAACCTGCAGTAGCGAAAAATATAATTACTTGGCGTAACGAAAATGGGAAATTCAAGCGGCGTGATCAGTTAAAAAAAATACCTCGTCTAGGTGAACAAACTTATGTTCAATGTGCTGGTTTTATTCGTTTGCCGGAGGGAGAGAACCCTTTGGAAAATACGCCTGTTCATCCAGAGTCCTATGAATTAGCTCGAAAGATTCTCGGAAAAGCTGGCTATAAACCTGAAGATTTGCGAATTTGTCCGACGAAGATTCAAGAGACTTTAGGCGTTCTTGAGCCCGAAAGTCTAGCGGCTGAATTTGGAGCAGGGGTTCCGACAATCCGTGATATTTTATTCTCTTTACAACGCCCAGGTCGGGATCCTCGGGAAGATTTACCACGTCCCTTACTACGAAGAGATGTGACTCACTTGGAAGATATTAGCGAAGGAATGGTCTTGGAAGGGACTGTGCGAAACGTCGTTGACTTCGGAGTATTCGTTGATATTGGGGTTAAACATGATGGTTTAGTGCACATCTCACAATTATGTCAAAAATTTATTCGACATCCGATGGAGGTCGTGGCAGTTGGCGATATTGTTAAAGTGCGAGTTATCGGCATTGATAAAGGTCGTGACAGGCTAAGTTTATCAATGCGTGATGTTTTAGATAATTAATAACTCTTAGTCTTATTTAGGTATTATTCTTTTAAAATGGAGAGGTATAAATGAAAAAAATCAAACAAAGTAAGCAATTAAATAAAGTTTTAATTAAAGACGGCCGTATTAAGACGATGAGTGGGCAGGAATTTGTCGGAAGTATTCTTATTGAAGGAACAAAGATTATAGCGTTAGGTGAACAGTTAGAAGTTCCAAGCGACACTAGGGTAATAGAGGCCGAAGGACGTTGGGTTTTGCCAGGATTTATTGATGCCCATTGTCATGTCGGAATTGGAGAAGAAATATATCGCTTGGATGGAGACGATGTTAATGAGATGTCTGATCCATTAACGCCAGAAGCTAGGGCCCTTGATGGAATCAATCCTGAAGACGAGGGGTTTAGGGATGCTCGCCAAGGAGGAGTGACGGCTGTTTTTACCTGTCCGGGAAGCGGAAATGTGATCGGGGGAACAGGAGTAGTTCTTAAAACAGCCGGAAAAATTGTCGATAAAATGCTGCTCCGTGATTCAGCAGGGCTTAAAGTTGCCTTCGGCGAAAATCCCAAATCAGTCTATGGCGAACAAAAGAAAATGCCTATGACTCGCATGGGTATTGCTTCTCTTTTAAGACAGGCTCTAATAGATGCTCAGACCTATCAAGAAAATATCGTGCTTGGAAAAAGTGATTCTGACAAAAAACCAGAGCGTGATTTAGGGTTGGAAACTCTGAATTTAGTCCTTGAGCATAAGATTCCTTTACGTGCTCATGCCCATCGTACAGACGATATCATGACAGCGATCCGCATTGCTCGAGAATTTAAGGTAGATTTGGTGATTGAACACTGTACAGAAGGGCACAAGATTGCCGAAGAGTTGGCTGAATATGGTTATCCTGTGGTAGTCGGACCATCCTTGGTTAATCGCGCTAAGGTTGAATTAAAAGATAAAACGTTTAAAACACCCGGCATTTTGGCTAATGCCGGTGTTAAAGTGGCCATTATGACCGATCATTCAGTGACCCCGATTGAACAGTTACCTTTATGTGCTGCTTTAGCAGTCAAAGATGGTATGAGTGTGGAAGATGCATTAAGGGCAATAACGATTAATGCCGCAGAAATTTTGGGAGTTGCCGATCGTATTGGAACACTAGAGGTAGGTAAGGATGCCGATATCGTCATTTGGAGTGAGCACCCCTTCTCACTAATGGCTCGTCCGGTTTATGTCTTAATTGATGGAAAAGTTGTTAAACCGGAGGGGGAATAGGTTCGTATGAAGTTCAGCGTCTGGAGTAGGAGTCCTCAAGAAACTAATCTGTGGGGACAACGTCTGGGTAAACTTCTGCGTGGGGGCGATGTAGTTTGTCTGTTGGGTAATTTGGGTGCTGGCAAAACAGCTCTAGCCCAGGGGGTAGGGCTGGCCTTGAAAGTGACCTCACCTTTGACCAGCCCGACATTTACCTTGATTCAGGAATATAGTGGTGAAACCGAAGGCAGTGAAACACGCTTAATTCATATGGATCTATATCGCTTACAACAGCCTGAGGAGGTTGAAGTGATTGGAGTTACCGATTACTTTCAAGAGGAAACAATATGTCTGATTGAATGGCCGGAGATGGCACAAGATTACCTGCCGGAGGATTTACTTGAAGTTGAGTTTGAGGGAAATGGCGAGCTGCCACGCAAGTTAACTTTTCAGGCGATTACAGGGGATTGGGAACAACGTTTCCAAGGTTTTGACTATTAAGGTTTAGGAGATAAAAAATCAATGAAATATCTCTGTATTGATACCACTACGAAAGTGACGGCTTTGGCGCTTGCCGAGGATGAGCACTTAGTAGCTGAAGGGTTTTTACATACGACCAGAAATCATTCCGAACACTTAATCCCGATGTTGGATCAGTTATTAGAGGCTTCGGCTTGGCGACTTGACGATTTAGACTTGATTGGAGTCGTACGCGGACCGGGATCTTTTACAGGGATCAGGATAGGAATTGCTACTGCCCAAGGTTTGGCACAAGTGTTAAAAGTACCTTTGCTTAGCGTATTGTCCCTTGATGCCTTAGCCTGGGCGGGTTACGGTCATAATGGGGATATAGTTCCCATTTTAGATGCCCGTAAAAACGAATGGTATACCGCAAGATATACCTGGAGGACAGGTCGGGAGTATGTTGAATGTCTTGATCAACCCTGCGCCGTGAAACCGAGACAATGGTTAGAAAAATTAGCCGAATTACAGAAACCGATCTGGTTTGCCGGAGATGCTGTTGCTAATGCTAAAGAAATTATCTTGAGCGTTTTAAAAGAGAGAGCTTGTTTTTTACCTGAATATGAAGGTCTACCCCGCGGAGCTTATGTTGCAAAAGCAGTGCGAGAAAAATGGCTTGACAAACCAGCAGGAGAATTAGTTGAGCCTTATTATATCCGTCTTTCGGAAGCTGAGGTTACCTGGGCTAAAAGACGACTAGAGTGGAGGGAAGAGCTCAATGGGGGATGAGAACATTCGTCCGATGCGAATTGAGGACTTAAAGGCTGTTCACGCTATCGAACGGGTATCCTTTTCAAACCCTTGGTCGCTTCAGTCTTTCACAGCAGAATTACGGGATAATGATTATGCTCGGTATTTTTGTCTAGTAGCTGCTGAACAAGTGATAGGGTATATGGGGTTGTGGTGTATTTTGGAGGAAGGACATATTTCGAATATAGCTATCTCTCCAGAATACCGAGGGAAGGGTTTTGGAGAGTTTTTGATACGTTCAGTCATGCAAAACATGAGAAGTACTGGCATGGAACGGATGACCCTCGAAGTACGAGTATCTAACTTGGTGGCAAGGAATCTCTATGAGCGACTTGGTTTTTTAACGGCGGGAGTCCGCAAAGCTTATTATGCCGATAATCGAGAGGATGCTCTAATAATGTGGGCAGAACTTGAGAAAAATCGAAGTCTGGAAGTGAACACTAAGTGAGTGTCAAAACCAAAAACCAACTATATATTTTGGGAATAGAAACAAGCTGTGACGAAACTTCGGCAGCAGTGTTATTGAATGGTACTGATCTGTTAAGTCATGTAATAGCTTCGCAAATTACAACTCACCAGAAGTACGGGGGAGTAGTACCGGAAATTGCTTCTAGAGAGCATTCGTTACATTGGCAAGGAGTAGTTCAACAAGCTCTGCAAGAGGCTAAACTAGATTATACCGAGCTTTCGGCGGTTGCAGTTACTTATGGGCCGGGGCTAGTCGGCTCACTATTAGTTGG